>JALGVR010000151.1 GCA_025774605.1 bacterium
GCGCAGGCGGGAATCCACTGTCGCCCCGTCATTCCCGCGCAGGCGGGAATCCACTGTTTACAACCATTTCCGGATACCTGCTTCCGCGGGTACGACACTTGGCAGACTTCTTCAACAGACACAGATTATATTGTTCCTGATTCCTTCCATAATGTCGGATAATAATATAATAAGAGAAAATTGATATTTCAAGTTGATCATTCGATGTAACAGCAAGAATGGGATCAAATTCAGCGGGAGGGATTGACAGACAGTAATTACCGGAAGGGTGCGGAGTCCCGTCCTCCCGTATCGTTGAAACCCGCGCTTCAGGCGCTAAATCATCACCAGCTCACGAGTAGATGATGACATCCTCCGGCGCGATCTTTCCCTCAACACACTTGGCAAGGGCATCCTGGCGGAAATTGCGGCTGCCCTTCTGCATCACGTGCTTGACGATGCCCGTCAACGTCGGACCGGCAGTTATGATATCCCGCAATTCATCATCGACCACGATCGTCTCGACCAATGTAACCAAGCCGCTCCTTCCGGAGAAGAAGCATTTTTTGCATCCTGTGCCCGTATACAGCGGCGTCTCTTCCGGCAGTTTCAACAACTGGCAGAATTCTGCGCTTTTCGGATGAGGAGCGTGACACTCAAGACAGATGCCCGGCACGAGGCGCTGGGCGATGATCAATCTGAGCGCTGTACTCAGGGCAAAAGGTTCAATCCCCATGCTCAACAAGCGCAGGATCGTCCCCGCAGCGTGCTCCATGTATACCGACGATAACACCAGGTGTCCCGACAGGACGCTCTCCACGGCAAACCGGGCGGAATCCCTGTCAAGCAGCTCGTGAATCATTATTACATCGGCGTCCTGGTTGGAAATGGCTTCCAGCGCCGCGGCAAATGTCGTTCCGTGGTCCGGGTCCACCTGAACCTGCGAGACATTCTGAAGCCGGGCTTCGACGGGATCTTCCACGGTTATCACGTTGCGCGCTTCCGTCGGGATCCTGTTCAGCAGGGCGTACAGGGTGGTCGTCTTCCCGCTCCCGCCCGGACCGGCGATGAGGATCAGGCCGGTGGGTCGTTTCAACAGCGGCAGGATACGATCCTTGTCCTGACGGCTGAAGCCGATCTGATCGAAATCCATGATCTTCAGCCTGCCGGTAATCCTCAGCACATACCGTTCGCCGTCCAGCAGCGGCAACGTTGACACACGCGCACTCAATTTCTCCCGATTTATCTCCAACTCGATCCTGCCGACGTGTGGTATCCGGCGCTTTGAGGCAACTATTCCGCTGCGGATGTTCATGGCATTGTGCAGTTGAGTCACGCGATCAGGCTCCAATCGACGGGTCGGTATCGGTATGTCATGCAGCATCCCCTGAATGCGCAGCACAATGTTAATTTTTCCTCCGCAAAAGGTCAGATGAATGTCGCTGGCTTCGAGAAGATGAGCCATTGCCAGCACCAGGTCGATCACCTTGTCGGCGTCGAAGGGCGGCTGCGAGAGAAGATAGGCAAATCCATCGAAGAAATCCTTGATCAACGGATTGGATTTCAGCAGGTTGTTATAGGCGCGGTTGATGGCAAAATGCAGGTCATCGCGGGGCGCAATACCGGGCCTGATTTTTGCCGGTATCACTCGGCTGAGCAGCCGGAGCAGGTTGCGGTTGAAGGGGTCTTCCATGCTGACGAACAGTTCACCATCCTGATAATCGACCGGCAATACGCCATACTCGAGTGCAACGTCACGGGGGATTTTCGCGACTATCTCCTCAGGGATCTGCCTCTGCCGGACTTCATGAAAGGCAATGCCGCGCTGACGACTGAGCCGCTTGAATACATCCCGCTCCTTCACCAACCCGTGGCGCATAAGAATCTGACCGAGGTACTTTTTTACCTTGCTCTTTCGCTGTTCCTCCAGAGCCTCATCGACCTGCTCCTGCTTCACAAGACCATCGTCGACGAGCATCTCACCGATGCGCCGTTCGGTTTTACGATTGGTCAAGTCATCAGCCATCGAATCGGAATCAGAGGTTGATTGTGACACCGTAACCTCCCTTGAAATATTACCTTGGGTATCAAGCCACCCGCTTGATCCGGTTGTCGGATCCGTCTGCACCGGGCGGAAGCTCTATAATGCTATTATATGGATATTTCAATCCAAATTCAAGCCTGCACGCGAGCTGCCCGAAAATAATAATGAGTGCAGTCAATGTTGCGGGTGCAAACCGGAGGACGGACATTCCCGTACGGCAGCCACTTAAACCTGGATGGCGGACAGGAACAGCGTGTCCGAGAATGAGAAAAACGCACCAAACCTCATCATTCCATCGAAAGATGGAATCCAGTAATACACGTAATGTCAGCAACTTCACTGGATTCCAACTTCCGTTGGAATGATGAATCCCGTGACAATTTGCTATTCTAAGACAGACTGGGAATGTCCGCCCTCCAGGATCGATTACTGAACATCCGAACAGTTACTTCAACAGTAAAAATATCCTATAATGCTGTAAGCACGTTATAAAATTCCAACAGGAGGATTTACAAATGAAGTCGCGCAATATCAAGGCCGTATGGATCATCTCGTTTATTGTTGCACTGTTTCTGATGGTTTTCCCGGCGCGTGAGAACGCGGGGGCTTCAGATGGTCAATCCGGCGACAGGTACCGGATCACCGCCTCATCAGACGGTTCAGGTTCCGGCTTTCAATGGATAATCCTGGATTCCAAGACCGGCGAGTGGTATCGATACGAGAAGCCGAGCATCGGGACTTCGCAGATCTACTTTCACAGCGGCAGCGCTGATGGGAAGCAGCTATCATCAGGCGAATTATGGGAGTACCGGTTTTACCGGACAAGCAGATAGCCGCCTTGAAAACCGGGCTGAATTAATCATGCGACGTATCAAATCCGGCGTATGATATGAACCGGACCTTGTACAATCGACGGCCTATAATCGTCCATCCGCAATCCGATCAACACGACGCTTGCATATCGCATGATTTGGTTATACTTTTTCCAAGTTAATCGAACACTGTCAGAGCGATCACTGCCTGGGTGGACAGTATCACTTCAAATAAACCAAGATCGGGAGGTTGATGTGAGGTCAGTCACCGCAGCTCTTCTTGTAATCCTCATCCTCAACAGCTCGCAGATCCTGTTCGCACAGGACCGTTACGAGCGCAAGTCCGTCTCTTACATCAACGCCCTCTGGCTGGCGACACCGGAGGCGCGAGCGGTCGACGATCAGCAGGTTGCGTTCATGCTGAAGACCATCAAGCGCACCATCGAGATGCCGCGTTTCGATTACAATCCATTACCCGATGCTCTGACAAGAGATCTCGCCGACGCCGCCAACGCCCGCAAGAAGCTGACCGTCGATGAATTAGCCTCACTTATGCAGAAAAGCCTGATGCCCGCCATAGTCGAGATTCTCAAGGGAGCGATACCCGAGCGCGGCGCAGAACTGGTCAGCGAGGAGAGGAAACAGACCTTCATGACGACCAAAGCCAAGGAATTGGGAATAACCCTCGAAGAGATCGAAAAGGTGATGAACTCGGCGTATATTTACGTGCCGGTGTTGACCAAACTGGAACGCAAGCAGAGTAAAAAGGACAAAAGTAAATACACCTATACTATCGAAGGCGGCATCATCTGGTTCCACCTGGATATGACGGACGACGAGCCGTCCGTTGACCTGAAAGTCTCCCAAACCACCCTGTCCAAGGGTTACGGTTCGGATAGATTCGCCTACGAGAGTGCGGTTGAAAACTTCGCCCGCAACCTTAAAATCGCAACCCAGGAAATCCCTGAATTCAGACTGTCAATGCCGATATCCGAGGTCGACGATGGAACCATCGCCTTCAAGCTGGGTACAAAAGAAGGTGTCAAGCTGGATGACTGTTACTTCGTCGGTGAATGGGTCGAATATCCGAACGGCGACAAGAAATTCGAGCGCAGCGGCTGGGTCAGGATCGGCAGGGTGGGCAACAACCTCAAGGACAAGACCGCCAAGTCATCCGCCCGGGCGGTGAAAAAGGGCAGTTGGACGCCGGGAATGGCGGTCGTCGAACACCCGCGGCTGGGGATCGATATCGCCTTCAAACCGGGCGTCTTTTACACGAAGATCACGAAAGGACGGATACCGATATTTTATGGAGACATCAATCTGACTGAAGATTACGAAAGCTACGCTCCCGGTTTTGACATCGACGCCCAATACAACCTGGCACCGGCGACCGGCATATCACAGTTGTTTTTCCTGGTCGGCGGCAACTGCGCCTGGCCCGCGTCGCTTGAATTCGAATCCAACGATTTTACAATGCTCACCGCCACGCCTCCTTTCATCTGGGGCTTTCATGTCGGCGCCTTGAAAAAGGCATACATCGGGCGGGTGGCGTTCTCGATGGAAGCCAAGGCGGGGATGAGGTTCATGACCGTCGAGCAGGATTTCACGTTCGGTCTGACAGAATACAAATACACCGTCAAGAACAACACGGCGGGCGCGCATTTCAACCTTGGATTTGAATATGCAGCCACGCCGGATTTCAACATCGGGCTGTTCTGTGGTTACCGCCTGTTTCCCGTCTCCGAGGTCTGGACACAGGAGATCGATCCGTTCGTCGAAGTCCACAGTTGGGACGAGGATTTCCCGGACATCGATCATTCGGGCGCAGCCTTTGGTCTTTACATGCATTATTCGCCGCCCGCGCTGACGTTCGATCCACTCTCGCTGCTGCGCGGGGCGCTGGGGGAGTAGTTGTTGAAGCCGGAATCCAGGTCGCCCGGACAGGATTGTCCAAGCTCCCCACAACGTCATCCCCGGTACGAATGTTGTCCCCGTGCTCGAACGTCATCCTCGCGCACCAGTGTGTCCGAGAATGAGAAAAACACACCAAACCTCATCATTCCATCGAAAGATGGAATCCAGTAACACACGTAATATCAGTTACTTCACTGGATTCCAACTTCCGTTGGAATGATGAATCCCGAGACAATTTGGCATTCTCGGACAGACTGGCACGCGGGGATCCAG
>JALGVR010000047.1 GCA_025774605.1 bacterium
GCTTGTCGAGGGCTTCGGCGGAAAGGAAGGCGACCTTTGTGAATATGCAGGCTCGCGACGCTTACGGTCGCGGCGACCTCGATGAGACACTGACACAAGCCAACATAATCCTGGAGGACTATCCCGGTACACGTTCTGCTGCAACGGCAATGATGCTGACGGGACGTGTTCACGAGCAGAGAGGCGAGATTCCGGAGGCAATCGAAGCCTTCCGCAAGTTGATCGACAAGTATGACAGGAATGAATACCTGAGCTTTGCTGCCTATTATTCACTGGGATCGATATATTACGGCCAGGAGGAGTATCAGGAGGCGGCGCGTTGGTTCAGCGATTGTGCGGCGCGCTTCCCGAAACACTTCAATACCCCGTACAGCCTGCTTGAAGCCGGTCGCGCCTATAAAAAGAGCAGAAAATACGATCAGGCGAAATCGGTGCTGCGCAAGATATTGACTGATTATCCCAAGTCGCGCGCTGTTGCCAAAGCTCGTGAAGAACTCGAAAAAATTGAATTTATGCCTTAATTTTCCTTGCAAATAAAGGTTTGGAGGTTTATATTTCTACGTTGGAGTGGGTTGTTTACCCACTCTTTCTATTTCAAAGTATGATGTGGTCGATGATTTCAAGCCGGGACATAGAACAACTGATAAGACCGCACCTGGACAGGGAAAACATACACCTGTGTGAATTAAAGGTTTCCGGGCGCGCCGGTCGACCTCTCATTCAGATATTCGTCGATCGGGAGATCGGTAATATTACTGTGGGTGCATGTGCCTCCATCAGTAGAACGGTTCAGGATCTGATCGATATGCAGGAATGGGCGCCGATGGATTATCAACTGGTTGTGTCCTCTCCCGGTGTTGATTGGCCGATGAGCGAGCTGTGGCAGTTCCGTAAAAACATCGGCAGAATTATTAGGACCACAGATAACGACAAACCTGCCCTGGGCAGGATAACGGAAATCACCGCTGATGGTCGGATCAGGATCAAGCAAGGTGAAGAAACAACCGAATTCACCATGGCTGAACTGTCGGGTGCCAGAGCTGTGTTGGAAATACCGGCTAAGAAGAAGTTAAAGCGGAAGCGTAATGAAACACGATGTCGTTGACGCAGTAACACAACTTTTGCGGGAGAAAGGGATAGACAAGGATACGTTTCAGGATATCATCGAGTCCGTTTTTCTCTCCATGATCAAACGCAAGTATGGTCAAACTGATAATTTCAGCGTTATATTCAACCTTGATAAAGGCGATATTGAGATCCAGTGCATCAAGACCGTTGTTGAGGATGGCAAGGTTGAGGATCCCGCCGTGGAGATCTCCCTTAAGGAGGCATTGACATATGATCCCCAGGCGATGGTTGGTGAAGAGACAGTGGTGATGATCGATTATGAGCGTGAGTTCGGCCGGCGGATTATTATTTCCGCCAAACAACACCTTGTTCAACGGTTGCGCGAGATAGAGAAGGAAAACCTTTACCAGGAGTTCATCGGGCGCGTGGGTGAAATCGTAATCGGTGACGTTCACCAGATTACCCGTAATGAGATCCGTCTGAATATTGACAAGACTGAAGTTATAATGCCGCGGTCAGAACAGGTGTACAATGAAAGATACCGCCGCGGCGACACCATGAAGGCAATTATACTTCAGGTCAACAGAACAACCAGGGATCCCGAGATTATCGTTTCCCGCAAGGATGTCAGTTTTGTGAAGCGGCTCTTTGAGCTTGAAGTTCCCGAGATTTTTGACAATATTGTAGAGATCAAGGCGATTGCCCGTGAGGCAGGCGATAGAACAAAGATCGCCGTGATATCCAACGATAAACGTATAGACCCGATCGGTGCGTGTGTCGGCATGAAGGGCGTCCGCATTCAAGCGATCGTCAAGGAGCTCAACCATGAAAAGATCGACATCATTCAGTGGACTGATGACCCGGAATTGATGGTGAGGCGAGCCTTGTCGCCGGTCATCCCGCTTGAGTTGATCTTTCTCGAGGGCGGTAATAAGGTCCTGACGGTTATCCAGGATGATCTGATCGCACAAGCCATTGGAAAGAAGGGGCAGAACATCCGCCTCGCTTCCCAGCTTAGCGGCTATGACGTGGAACCGGTGAAATCAAGCGATTACTACCAGGAGGAGCTCAAGCTCGATGAGGTGGAAGAGCTCACCGAAGAGCAGTATGCAATGCTGAAAAACGCCGGTTATAATTCCGCCGAGGAGGTGTTGAACGGCGGGAGGGAGGCTCTGTTGGAGATTCCTGACTTGAAGGCAGAAACAGTTGACGAAATACTTAATATCCTGAACAATTACTTCGAAGAGAACGAAGTAGAGGAAGGTACGGACACCTTGACTGGCGCATGAGATATTCGTATCTTCCCCGCAACTTTAAGAAACTTAAAACTGTCTGGAGAGAAAAACCTGAACATCAATCCCTACATGTTACAGAGAAGTTTAATTAATGCCTGAAGAGAGGACAAATAAGCGCGTATTCCAGGTGGCAAGGGATCTCAAGGTGGTGACGCCGACCATCATCGAGTACCTTGAGAGCTGTGGTTATAAGGTCAGCAGGAAGCAGATGGAGCCTGTCACCGAGGAGATGTATATCGAACTGCTCCGCAGGTTTGACAAGGTTCAGTTTCTCAAGTACCAGAGCGAACGGACATCCACGAAACAGGCCGAGGAGAAGGCTGATACTAAGAGGCTTCGCAAGGAAGAGCTGGAAAAGATTTTGGCCGTAAAAGGACCCGAAAAGCCAAAGGTGATCAAGATTGAACTTCCCAAGTACAGGCATGTGGTTATTGAGGATGCACCCCCGGAGGTCTCGACCGCTCCCTCGAGTGGTGAGACTGAAACGGAAGCCGTCGGGGTTGGAACCGGAGAGAAAGTGACTGGTGCTGCCGAAGAGCTTAAGACGAAAGATATTGATGATAAAAAACCGGCAAAGGATGGAACGCGCAAGTCTCGCCGCCCGGCTAAAAAGGAGAAACCGGTCCTGACTGAATCCACCGGGGTTGATGTGGTAAAGGAAGTTGAGGAGGTGAGTGAATCCCCGGTCGGCAGAGAAACTCATGCCGACAAAACAACAGAGCCGGAAGCGGGGGTTGCGGAGGCGCAGGAAGAACAGGCTGTCAAGACCAGGGAACCAAAGAAAGGGGTTAAACGGAAGGTTGAGCCTCCAAAACTCAAGGATCAAGAAACTGCTGAGGCTGCGTCAAAGAGAGCCAAGCCGATAACCTCCGAGAAGGTAGAGACGGCGCCAAAGAAGCCTGCCCAGAGGAGATTTAAACGTAAACGCGTTGTAGTCATAGATGAAACGAGTACGGAAGTCATCGAAACCGAGGTCGAATCCAGGCTGCGCAAGGAGACCGAGAAATTAATCAAGCAGAAGACCCAGATAAAAAAGGCCGGGGTTGCACAGGTTCCGCAATCACGAAGAAAGAGGAGACGCAGGCGCAAGGCGGCGGCGGATAAGGGAACAGTTGAAACAGTTGCCGAA
Source organism: bacterium (assembly GCA_025774605.1). Taxonomy (GTDB): domain Bacteria; phylum Electryoneota; class AABM5-125-24; order Hatepunaeales; family Hatepunaeaceae; genus JALGVR01. Next base: position 3,493 of record JALGVR010000047.1, read on the forward strand.
AAGCCCAAGCGGAGGCACAAGGTGGACGAGCGGGAGGTTGCGGCAACCATTAAACAGACGTTTGCAAAGATATCCGCAACCACCAGAAAGCATCGACACGCCGCCAGGGGGGTAAGCGCCGACGATAAGACGTCAGAAGCTGAAGCGTTGAGAGTCACCGAGTTCCTGACGGCTCAGGAACTGGCGAACCTGATGGAGGTTTCCGTAAAAGACGTAATAACAAGCGGTCTCAACATGGGCATGATTATTTCCATCAACCAGCGCCTGGATAGAGACACTATCGAACTGCTGGCGTCTGAATTCGATGTTGAAGTGGATTTTGTACAGGATTTGGAAGTAGAATCCTTTACCGAGGAAGTGTCGACTGATAAATTCACCCGACGTTCCCCGGTTGTTACCGTCATGGGTCATGTCGACCACGGCAAAACGACGCTGCTTGATTTCCTGCGTCGGACGAAGGTGGTAGCGGCTGAAGCGGGTGGAATAACACAGCATATCGGCGCCTATGAGATCAAATATAATGAAGGGACAATTACCTTCCTGGATACGCCCGGTCATGAGGCTTTTACAGCAATGCGTGCGCGTGGCGCGCAGGTTACCGACATCGTCGTGCTGGTGGTCGCCGCTGATGATCGGGTTATGCCTCAGACGCTGGAAGCCATCAACCACGCAAAGGTTGCCGGTGTACCGATAATTATCGCCGTAAACAAGATCGACAAACCGCAGGCGAACGCGGAAGCCATCTACAAACAACTGGCGGACAACAACATTCTGGTTGAGAAATGGGGCGGTAAATACCAGTCGGTTGAAATATCGGCGAAGTTCGGACAGGGTGTCGATGGTTTACTCGAAGAGATAAACGTTGCGGCCGAGGTGCTCGATCTAAAGGCCGATTCGACCTGTCGAGCGCGCGGTATCGTGATTGAATCCAGATTGGATAAGGGATTGGGCGCTGTTGCCACCGTTTTGATTCAGAGCGGAACGCTGAGGATCGGTGAACCTTTCGTCATCGGTTATCACTATGGCCATGTTCGGTCGATGTACAACGAATTTGGAAAGAACATAAAGGAAGCCGGACCGGCTACGCCGGTTCAAGTTGTCGGCTTTGATGGCGTTCCACAGGCGGGTGATCACCTCATCGTATTCGAAACTGAAAGGGAAGCGCGTGATGTGAGCCAGAAGCGTCTGAGACAGCACCGCGAGTTTTCTCTTAGACATATCAGATCGCTGAAGCTCAACCAGGTAAATCGCCAAATGACAGAAGTGGATTTCAAGGAGTTGCCTCTGTTGATCAAAGGTGACGTTCATGGTTCAGTTGAAGTGCTCTCGGATTCTCTGATGAAACTGTCCACATCCGAAGTAGAGGTCCAGATTATTCACCGGGGCGTCGGTGGAATAAGTGAATCCGATGTGCTCCTGGCTGCTGCCTCCAATGCAATTGTTATCGGATTTCATGTTCACCCCAACCCTCAGGCGCGCGAAACAGCAAGGAAAGAAGGCGTTGAGATTCGCCTGTACAGGATCATCCATGAAATCATCGATGATATCCGAAAGTCGCTCGAGGGCATGCTTACACCGACTCAGGAGGAAGTCTTTACGGGCAGTGTTGAAGTCCGCCGGGTCTTCAAGATCAGCAGAATCGGATCAGTCGCCGGCTGCTACGTGTTGGAAGGCAAGATAAACAGAGGTCATAAAGTCAAATTGATCAGGGACGATGTGGAGATCTGGTCGGGAGAATTGGGGAGTCTGAAGCGGGTAAAAGACGACGTGAAAGAGGTGACATCAGGTTTTGAATGCGGGCTGACTCTCAATGGGTATAATGATATTCGCGAGGGCGATCGTATCGAGGCTTACGAATTGGTGGAAACATCGAGAAAACTTGAAGATGCCACTTGAGATTAACCTCGGTTATGTTTGAACTGTATCTACCGGGTGTGTCCTCACTCAAGGAGAAGCGCCGCACTATTACAAGCCTCAAAACCAGGATCAGGAATCGTATGAATGTCTCGGTCGCTGAAGTGGGGTACCAGGAGACGTGGCAGCGATCGATCCTGGCTGTCGCCTGGATAGCCTCTGATGGAGAGGGTATCGATAGGACAATTTCCGCACTGGATAAGTTGATGGCGGGTTACGACGAGTTGCAGGTGCTTAAGGCTGAGCGCTCCGATTTCTTATAACCCGGGGACAGTGGAGGCTATGAATTCGTATCGCGTACAACGCGTCGGCAAAGAGGTGAAACGCGGGCTCTCCGAGATATTCCAGCAGAACAGGGAGGAATTCGGTGGGTATCTGCTTACGGTGACCGAGGTTCGGTTGCCAAGAGACCTCAGGTCCGCCAAGGTCTGGGTCAGTGTGTACGGACAGGTTGACCAGCGCAGGGAGGCTATCAACCTGCTCTGTAACAGATCCGGGAAAATACGTTCCCTGCTTGCCGGGAAAATCAACCTGAGGCGTATGCCGGAGATCAAATTTCTGCTGGATGAAACCCTTGATACAGCTGAGCGTATCGACCGATTGTTGAACGACAGCGGCATCAGGGAGAACAGTGAAACTCTTAAAAACGGTTTGAATGAAGAGCAGTCCCGAACAGATCCGTGATTTTCTTACGACGAATGGCGATCTTCTGGTGGTCATTCACTTTTCACCTGACGGTGATGCAGTCGGCAGCCTGCTTGCGTTCGGGGCGATGCTCGATCAGCTCGGTGTTGGTTACGTTCTGGCGGTTGATGACATTGTACCGGAAAGGTACAGTTTTTTGCCGGGCTTTGAAAAGATCCGCAATCTGAGCGAACTACCTTTGAACAAGGTTTTCGATCGTGTTGTTGTCCTCGATGCCGGCGCCTTGCCGCGGATCGGTTCAGCTCAAGCATGTATCGGTAAAAAGACCAAGATACTGAATATCGATCATCATTTCACCGGTCCCTATTATGGCAGTATCAACCATGTGAATGTCAAGGCTTGCGCAACTGCGGAAATCCTGTTTGATCTTTGCATCCAGCTGGAACTTGAAATCAATCAACAGATAGCCTATGGGTTGTATGTGGGCATCCTGACCGATACGGGTCGGTTCAGCTTCTCAAACACGGGACCGCGGGCGCTCGAAATCTGCGCCGACCTGATCAGGCGGGGAGTTGATCCAAGTCGGATTACTGATAATGTCTACCATAATCAGTCTTTTGAGAGCGTTAAAGCTCTGTCGAGTGCGTTGTCGACGCTTGAGTTGCACAAAGACGGATTGATCTGTTTATTAAGCCTTGACCGCGATCACGACACAAACGATACCGAGGGTTTCGTTGAGCACGCCTTGTCGATTAAAGGAGTGGTTCTGGCGGCTTTCCTCAGGGAGATGCACGAGGAGCTGTACAAGGTATCTCTTCGTTCGCGCTGCCAGGTGGATGTCTCCGAAGTTGCCGCGAAGTTCGGCGGTGGAGGACATCTGAAGGCGGCGGGTTTCCGTTTTACCGGCATGAAAAATGATCTGGTCGACGGTTTGATCGAGGAGTTCGAGAGGCAGTTGGAGCTTCACAACATACACACCGGGAATGGTTCTGATGATCAGTAAGTCTGATGGGTGACGAGGCTGTGATGATTTATTCATCAGATCAGATGTCCCGGGACAATCTCGTTGGTCGGGGTGATGCTGTTCCCAATCGGGAAGGATGGATCGTCCCGGTCAACAAACCGGCCGGGATGACGTCGTTCGAAGTGATTCGGCGCGTTCGCAGGGCGACCGGTGTGCGGAAGGTGGGACATGGCGGGACACTCGACCCGTTCGCCGAGGGTGTTCTGTTGGTCGGTATCGGTCGCGGGGCCACGCGCAGACTGGACACATTCTTGAAGGGGGACAAGGAGTATCTGGCGCGGGTGGCGCTGGGGATTGTGACGGACACATATGATCCAACCGGCAGGATCGTCGAGCGCAATGAGTTTGAGCCGCCCGACGAAGAAGCGATCGTTTCGTTGCTCCAGCGGTTCGAGGGTGAGATATCACAGACCCCGCCGCCCTTCTCCGCGCTCAAGGTCAACGGTGTCAGGCTGTATAAACTTGCCCGTCGGGGTGAAGATGTCAAGCCGAAACCGCGCAGGGTGACCTTGAAAGAGCTTGAACTTCAGCGCCTGACAGCAGATGGATTTGAGATAAGGGTAGTCTGTTCGCACGGCACATACATCCGTTCACTGGCGCATGACATTGGGCGCGAGATCGGTTGTGGGGCTCACTTGAGCCGTCTTGTACGGACCCGTGTGGGCGAATATACACTGGATCAGGCTGTTGAGCTTGATGACTTCCTGGATGAGGCTGTTTCCGCGTCGGGGGGTGATCGGTGGAAGTAGTCAACGGTCTGGAAAACGTCACCCGGGAGCCAGGTGCAGCGGTTACCGTGGGCTCGTTCGACGGCGTTCACTTGGGTCACCAGCGGATACTGAGACGTATGCGCGAATATGGACACAAACCCCTGACTGTGATGACCTTCGATCCTCATCCGCAAATGGTTGTGCGTCCGTATGGGGATCCACCCCCGCAATTGACGACCTTCGAAGAGCGTAGGATGCTGTTCGAGAAGCTGGGTGTGGACAGGCTGGTCATAGTTCACTTCGACGCCGCATTCGCCGGGATCTCAGCCAGAGAGTTCATCGAACAGGTACTCCTGCGGAAGGTCGGCATGTCCCGGATGTTCATCGGGCCGACGCACGGTTTCGGAGCCGGTCGTCTGGGGAACGCGGATATGCTTTCCGACATGGCTGATAAAAACGGATTCGACGTCGAGATTATTCCACCGGTCGTCAGGGGAGGCAGGTACGTTTCGAGCAGTCGGATCAGGAAATGCCTGCAAGCCGGGGATTCGTACTCCGCGATGCATTTCCTCGGACGACCCTACTATCTTCGCGGGGAGGTTATTTCCGGCGAGGGCAGGGGGCGCAGGCTCGGCTTTCCGACGGCCAATCTGGATCCCGGTCGCTTGCCGAAGCTCTTCCCTGCGCCCGGTGTGTATGCGTCGGTGACCGAAGTGGATGGTAGACGTTTCCCTTCAGTCACTCACTTCGGTAACCGTCCGACATTCGCCGATACCCGTCCGAGCCTGGAGACCTACATCTTCGGCTTCGATGTTGATATCCATGGAGATCACATCGCTGTTGGGTTGATTGAAAGGTTGCGCGGAGTAAAGTCGTTTGAAACACCCGCACAGCTCACCGACCAGCTCCGCCGGGACGGTGACGCGGCGATGATCAAAATAATCGAAAGGGGCTTCGGAAATCACGCAGGGTTTCCTGAACGGTTACTCGGGGAGACTTCCCGAATTAATTCTTAACGGAGAATGAATGTCGTATCAGTTGATCGATAGTAAAGAGATTATCAAGAGATTTGGAAAGACCGATACCGATACCGGTCGAACCGAAGTGCAGGTGGCGGTTTTAACCAATCGCATCAATTATCTGACCGAACACTTCAAGCTTAACCCGAAGGACCACCATGGAAGAAGGGGATTGCTTAAGTTGGTCGGCAGGCGCCGCAGGCTCCTGAAATACCTCGCGGGCAGGGATATCAAAAGATATCGTAAGCTCATCGGCGAGTTGGGTCTGCGACGCTGATCTAAAGGAAATTATCATAATCATCCCGAAAGCAGTGGGGGATACTTCAAGCTGATCCAGCATGACAAGCAGGTTTAAGGAGCGTTTAAAATTACAGAAGTTTGATGCCCTGTCGGCATTTAGAAGATGAGATAACGGGTTGGAGACTTCTGATTAAGGAGTCATAGTAAATGATTTTAACAAAAGAAACCGAAGTAGGCGGCCGAAAATTAAAGGTCGTTCTTGGAAAGACAACTCGTCAGGCGGATGGATCCGCATGGGTACAATACGGCGATGCGGTGATCCACGTTGCGGTTGTATCAGAGCACGAAAAGCGTGAGGGGTTGGAGTTCCTGCCCCTTACCGTCGATTATCGGGAGCGTGATTACGCCGGAGGAAAGATCCCCGGCGGCTTCTTCAAGCGTGAGGGGCGACCGCAGGAGAAGGAGATACTCAGCGCCCGCATAATCGACCGCCCGATCCGTCCCCTGTTTCCGGACGGATATGCCTATGAAACCCAGGTCATGGCGATTGTACTGTCAGCAGACAGGGAGAACGACGCGGACGTACTGGGTCCCATTGCGGCTTCGATAGCGCTGAACATATCGGACATCCCGATGAACGAGATAATCGCCTCGGTGCGCGTGGGCCAGGTGGACGGCAGATTGATCGTAAATCCGACCTATGCCGAGCTGGAGCACAGTCGGCTGAACCTGGTTATCTGCGGATCACAGTCCGCCATTACCATGGTCGAAGGACATGCCCGGGAGCTCTCCAACCGGGAGTTGATCGACGCGCTGGCGTTCGGGCACGGGGAGATACAAAAACTCGTATCCTTCCAGAAGGATTTTATTGACGAGATGCGGAAGCCGACTCGTGAGTACACTGTTCTTGAAAAGGACATGGAACTGGAGGCGCGGGTTGTGAAACTCGCTGCTTCCGAGGTTGCCGCGATAGCCCGCGCCACCGATAAATCGGAGCGCAAAACCCGCAACAAGGAATTGATAGACCGGTTGTTGCAGGAACTGCTTGAAGGTGATGAGGAGAGAGTGGGTGAGGTCAAGGAGATCGTTGCGGAGTTGCTGAAACAGGAAGTCAGGAAAAATATACTGAATGAGAATTTGCGTCTTGACGGGCGTTCGAATACGGATATTCGCCCGATAGAGTGCGAGATCGGGGTGTTGCCGCGTGTTCATGGATCGGCGCTGTTCACCCGCGGTCAGACCCAGGCGCTGGCGACCACGACACTCGGCACCAAGTTGGACGAGAAACGCATCGACAGCATCGACGAGGACGGTTTCAAGAAGTACATGCTGCATTACAACTTTCCTCCGTATTCAACGGGCGAGGTCAAGAACCGTTTCGGCGTGACGAGGCGCGAGGTCGGTCACGGCAAGCTTGGCGAGCGCGCCCTGGAAGCCGTTCTGCCTGACTGGGATGATTTCCCCTACACGATCAGGGTGGTTTCGGAGATTCTGGAATCCAACGGCTCTTCGTCGATGGCCACCGTTTGTGCCGGTTCGTTGTCGCTCATGGACGCCGGCGTACCGGTGAGCAAGCCGGTTGCGGGCATTGCGATGGGGCTGATTAAGGAGGACGATCGCTACCGTATCCTGACTGATATCCTGGGCGATGAGGATCACCTGGGCGACATGGACTTCAAGGTTGCCGGCACGCGTGACGGCATCACCGCTTTCCAGATGGACATCAAGATTGAAGGCATCTCCGCCGAGCTCATGGCGGAAGCCCTGGATCAGGCGGAAGATGCCCGCATGCGCATTCTTGACATCATGGATCAGACCATCGACCGCAGTCGTCCCTCGGTCTCTGAGTTTGCGCCCAAGTTCATTACGTTGAAGGTTCCGATTGATCGAATCGGCGCTTTGATAGGACCCGGCGGAAAGAACATCCGTGAGATAATCGATGAAACCGGAGCCACCATCGATGTGGAGGACGATGGAACAGTCCGTATAGGAGCTGTTGACAAGGCGTCCGGTGATATGGCGAAGGAACGGGTTCAAGAGGTGACGGCGGTTCCTGAAGTGGGCAAGGTCTACGAAGGCACCATCAAGCGCATCATGGACTTCGGCGCCTTCGTTGAGATCATACCCGGCATCGAAGGTCTGATGCACATTTCCCAGATTGAACACCGGAGAATCGAGCGGGTTTCAGATCAATTCGAGGTCGGCGACAAGGTCAAGGTCAAGCTGCTGAAGATTGAACCGGACGGAAAGCTTGACCTCTCACGCAAAGCCCTGCTGCCGGATGACCGCACCGACGAGGAGAAAGCCGAGGCAGCCCGGCATACCCGACCGCCGCGCCGTAACGACCGTTTCAAACCACGAACTGGAGGTGGAAGGGGACCTCGCCGGTGAGAATGAGCGGTAAGGATTGCTGCTTTCGCCGCACCAAGCTGGACAACGGTCTGCGGGTGGTTACTGAGACCATGCCGCATGTCAGGTCGCTCGCCGTCGGCTTCTGGTTCAACGCCGGAAGCCGGTATGAGCCTGAAGACTTTGCCGGTATCTCCCATTTCCTCGAACACATGAACTTCAAGGGCACGCCGCGGCGTACCCCTGCAGCCATCGCCCGCCAGATCGAAGACAGGGGCGGGCATCTGAATGCGTTCACCTCCAAGGAATTCACCTGCTATCATGCCAGTATCGTGGATCAGCAGTTGTCCCGGGCGGTGGATGTTCTGTCGGATATCACCCAGAATTCAGTCTTTGATCCGAAGGAGATCGACCGGGAGCGAGGCGTTATAATCGAGGAGCTGAAAAACCTTGAAGATACGCCCGACGAACTGATTTTCGAGTATTTTGTCGGTCAGCTATACAGCCCGCATTCGATGGGCAGATCGGTTCTCGGAAGACGCGAAACGCTGGATCGCATCGACCGCGCGAAGCTGGTTGAATACCGCTCACGGCATTATTCCGGATCGCAGACGGTTATCGCCGCCGCCGGGAATGTCGATCACAGTCGTCTGGTGAGGATGGTCGAGCGCAGGTTTCAGGGTGAGGCGACGCCGGTCAAAACGCACACTCCGCCTCTGGATCAGGACATCGGAGAGCTGCGCCTGGATTTCCACACCAACACCCAGCAGGCTCACATCTGCTGGGGGTGCCGGGCGTATGCCTACAACGACAACCGGAAATACAGCCTCCTGGTGTTGCACACCCTGCTCGGCGCCGGCATGAGTTCACAGCTCTTCCAGCGCATCAGGGAGCGCCATGGGTTGGCGTACTCGGTCTTCTCCTTCCTGGAGACCTATCGTGATACCGGATTGTTTGGCGTTTACGCCGGTGCGGAACCGAAGCACGCGGAGAAAGCCCTGAAGATGATCCGCTCCGAAGTGGATAAAATGGTTGATAAATCGATATCAGCGAGCAAACTGCAGCGCGCGAAGGATCAGCTCAAGGGTAATCTGATATTGGGTCTGGAGTCGGCCGCTAACAGGATGAACCGGCTCGCCAAGATGGAGCTTTACGATACGGAATGGTTGTCTCTGGATGATATTGTCGACCGGATTGATGCCCTGACGGTCGAAGATATCCGGACGGTCGCGCAGGAACTGTTCAGGGAGCGGCCGAATTTCACCACAATCCTCTGGCCCAGCCGGAAGGGTACGATCGATCTTTATTCTGAAGGTAAAACATAGATTTCACATCAATCGGGCAGCCCGTCCGTCGCCCGGGAATTCGGCGCTGACAATACCGGACATGTGACGCCCGACATCGAGGAGGAGTAATGATAATCGGAATTCCCAAAGAGATAAAAACCGCTGAAAACCGGATTGCGATGCCGCCCTCCGGTGTTGAAACGCTTGTAAGTGATGGTCACGAACTCCTTGTTGAGACCGGAGGCGGTCTCGGCAGCGGATTCTGCAACGAGGATTACATTCGGGCCGGTGCTGAAATTGCATCATCAGCCAGTGAGGTCTGGGATCGGGCGGAGATGATCATCAAGGTCAAGGAGCCGCTGGAGAACGAGTGGGGGATGATCAAGCCCGGACAGGTGCTGTTTACATTCTTTCATTTTGCAGCCTCGCTGGAGTTGACGCTTGGTGTGCAGAAGACCGGATGCGTCGCCATCGCCTACGAGACGCTCACTGACGCGGGAGGCAGGTTGCCGCTGCTCGAACCGATGAGTGAGGTTGCCGGCAGATTGGCGGTTCAGGAGGGAAGTAAATACCTTGAAGCGCCGATGGGTGGACGCGGTGTGCTGCTGGGCGGCGTTCCGGGCGTGCTTCCCGGAGAGGTCGTCATACTGGGCGGTGGAGTGGTCGGTATCAACGCGGCGAAGATTGCGGCCGGTTTGGGAGCGCATGTCACAATGCTCGACATCAATATCGACCGGCTGCGCTATCTGGACGATGTTATGCCCAGCAACGTGGACACCCTGTATTCGAATGCCAGCAACATTCGGGATATTCTGCCCCGGGCGGACCTACTGGTCGGGGCAGTGTTGATTCCCGGCGCCAAGGCTCCTCATCTTGTGACCAGGGATATGCTGAAGTTGATGAAGCCCCATGCGGTGATCGTAGACGTGGCGATCGACCAGGGCGGCTGTATAGAGACCATTACCGAGCATGGTCCCACCACGCACGACAACCCGGTTTTCGTCGTCAGCGGAGTCGTGCATTATGCGGTGGCAAACATGCCGGGAGCGGTTCCCCTGACTTCAACCCTGGCGCTTACGAATGCCACCATTCCTTATGCCCGGCAGCTCGCCGCCAAGGGTTACCGCCGTGCTGCCGTTGATAATCCGGGCATCATGGCTGGTATCAACATGATAGACGGCAAGATCACCTGCCAGGGTGTGGCGGATGCGTTTGACATTAAGTACACGCCGGTCGAGGAGGCGCTCGGTTCATAAATTCAGAAGTGAGCATACCGATAAAAAGACTGCCCGGTGGCGAGGGCCTGCCGCTGCCGCGATATGCCAGTCCGGGCGCTGCCGGCCTTGACCTCCATGCAGCGATTGATGATGTCATGAATATTCATCCGGGGACGACCTCCGCGGTGCCGACGGGGATTTCCATTGCCCTGCCCGAAGGTTATGAGGGTCAGGTCAGACCTCGCAGCGGATTGGCGATCAATCACAATGTCGGCATCATCAATGCTCCGGGCACTATTGATACCGATTATCGGGGTGAAGTGATGGTGTTGCTGACGAATTTCTCCGATCGGGATTATACGATAAAACGTGGTGATCGCATCGCTCAGTTGGTGGTCGCCCGGTATGAGAAGATAGAGTGGATGGTGGTTCGCCAGCTGCCGCCAAGCTCACGCGGCTCGGACGGTTTCGGACACAGCGGAAAATGACGGGCATCCCGCCTCCGGCGTTATTGTATCACAAGGTCAGCCCACGCTGGGAGGTGGGCGTAACGCGGGTTAAACCTTCAACCTTCCGCCGGCAGATGGAAGGACTGGCGAAAGCGGGCTGGAGGACGACGCTGCCGGATGAGTTTCGTTTTACCGGGAATATTCGAGGCGTCGGCGGGACCGCTGACCGCGGCGGGCCGGCGGCGGATGCGCGTAAGGAGTTCCTGCTGATTTTCGATGACGGTTACGAGTGTGTGTACCGGTATGCCTTGCCGGTTCTGCGCGATCTCGGTTTCCGGGCTGTCGTTTTCATACCCAGCGGGTACATCGGGGGATCCAACGACTGGGATCATCATCTGCTCGGTCGCCGGTTCAGGCATCTAACCTTGGAAATGCTGGACGATTTGGTCTTGTCCGGCTGGCGGATCGGATCGCACACGGCGACCCATCCGAGCCTGCCGCACCTGAATGATGATCAGCTTCTCCTTGAGATCGATGGCTCCCGGCGAAAGCTTCAGGATATAACCGGACAGGAGGTCGAGTGGATCTCTTTCCCGTTCGGGAGATATGACCGGCGGGTAATCGAGGCATCGCGGAGAGCGGGCTATCACGGTGCGGTTGTTCCTGTCCGACGGGAGTCGGTGGATGTTCCGGATGATTTTCGTCTGATCGAAGCGGGTGCCGTTTATCTGTGGGATACAGCCGGAATGGTGTCGGACAACCTGAACGGTGGGGACCGGTACCCGGTCGGCAGGTGGCTGCGCAGGGCGGCGAACCGGTTGAGCGCCGGCACGATCATGTGGAAGCGCATTTTTCATGAATGCAATAATTCTGAACCACTTGCTACAGACGGGTAGATACACTATATTTCATTCATACCAGTTTACGGAGACTAATGCCGCGGAGTTTTCTGTCTGTGATGGACGCAAATCCGGTAAAGCTTTACTATTCCATCGGAGAGGTCAGCCGCCTGCTGGGGATTGATCAGCATGTACTGAGATTCTGGGAGACGGAATTCAGGGAGCTTGCGCCGCTGAAGAGAAAGGGCGGCAGACGTCAATACCGGGAAAGTGATCTACGCGTGATCAGGAGAATCAAGAAACTGCTTTATGAAGACAGATATACTATAGAAGGCGCGCGTCGAAGGCTCAGGGCAGAGGGACGTGGAGACAAGGTAGAAGACCGGTCGAGTGATGCAACTGCGGGAGGAGCAACGGTGCTGAAGGAGATGCGCAGGGATCTGCTGGAACTGAAGGAGATCCTGGAAAGTCAGTAGCGCTGAATGTTGTTGGATATCGGGGCGTGGCGCAGTCTGGTAGCGTACCTGACTGGGGGTCAGGTGGTCGCTGGTTCAAATCCAGTCGCCCCGACAAACTGAGCATCCGCGACCTGTTGAGTGGTGTAGCTGGTACTTGGGTTGTAACCTGGAGGGTGGACATTCCTGTCCGCCCTAAAATACCGCCGTACAAACATTTGGGCGGACAGGAATGTCCGCCCTCCATGATAGGTTATAAAGTCCACTCTTGGTAAATAATTAGCCCGATTGAATGATCGGGCTGATTCTCTGAAGGGCTCTATTGAGCTGGAATGAACATCGTGACCATATCCCGTGCTGTTTTTGGGGAATAAGCATCCCCATATAATACGGGGGTTGAAAGATCGGATTTCCCAATGTATCTTATAGAAGTAAATTATGGGTTTACGGCCAGGTAAAACGCAACCATCAGATATCCCATGAGTGATTCAGACCATGACAACCGCTTCTTCAAGGTTATTCTCAGTTCTATTGCTGATGGGGTATTCACCGTTGACCAAAACAGGTGTATAACCTCCTTTAATCCCGCTGCTGAACGGATCACCGGCACTCCAGTCAAGCACGCCCTCGGGAAGAAATGCTACGAGATCTTCCACTCCGATATCTGCGAAACCGGCTGCCTCCTCGAGAAGAGCATGCGTACGGGGCTGGAAGCGATAGACATCCCTGTTCATATTCTCGACAGCAACGATCGTCGCATACCCATATCCATTTCGACCGCGGTGCTCCGTGACGATGACGGTAATGTACTCGGCGCCGTTGAGACGTTTCGCGATCTGAGTGCGATAGAGGACCTGCGGAAGCAGCTCGAAAAGAGCTATTCGTTTGAAGATATTATCACCAAGAGTCCGATACTTCTGAAGATACTGTCGATCCTTCCGGATGTTGCTGAAAGTGAGAGTACGGTCTTGATCCAGGGACCGTCCGGATCAGGGAAGGAGTTGTTTGCGCGGGCGATTCACAACCTGTCCTTCCGCCGGAAGAAGCCATACGTGGTTATCAACTGCGGAACCCTCCCGCCACAGCTGTTTGAATCCGAAATCTTCGGGTATATGAAGGGGGCTTTCACCGACGCCAAACATAATAAACCGGGTAAACTCACCGCGGCTGAAGGGGGAACCGTATTCTTCGATGAGATCGGCGAACTTCCCCTGTCAACCCAGGTGAAGCTGCTCCGACTCCTGCAACAACGTGAGTATGAACCGCTTGGAAGTGTAACCCCCAAGAAGGCGGACATCCGGATCGTCGCTGCCACCAACCGTGATCTGCGCAAGCTGGTTGAAAAGGGTAAGTTCAGAGATGATCTATACTTTCGTCTGGCGGTGATTCGATTCGACCTCCCTCCTCTCAAGGACCGTCGTATGGATATTCCCTATCTGGTTGATCATTTCATTCGCCTGTTCAACGCCCGCAAAGGCAGGAATCTCATCGGCGTCGCCCCCGGTGTGATGTCGGTGTTGATGCGTCATGACTTTCCCGGAAACATCCGCGAGCTCGAGAACATCATCGAGTACGGCTACGCCGTCTGTCACGATCGAACTCTGGCGGTGGAGCATCTGCCGGTCGAATTACAATCCCAGGCTTCATCCACCGAACAATACATCACGGAGACCGGTGCGACTCCCCTGAAAAGGGCAAGCATGACTGAAGAAGACCTTATTCGTCAAACACTTAAGTATTACGACGGAAACCGTACGAAAACTGCTGTCGAACTGGGCATGGATCGTACGACATTATGGCGGAAGATGAGAAGATTTAACATCCGCTGACTCGCTGCCGAAGTGATGGCCGAATTATCTCCCTGCCTGTATGCTACATTTGCATCCGCACCTCATCAAATCAATTAAGTGTTGCAAGTGCAACAGCTGCGCGTTGCGAATATCCCTTCTGTGCGTTGCAATGCAACACTCAAGTTCTTATCTTCATCATGTAATATCGTCTGTGTCAGTTAATAAAGCCTGTTGAAAAGGTCAACCAGGTTTCATATCCGCGGAGGCAGGCATCCGGATAGTAATTTGTAAATACATGTAAACAACGGATTACCGCCTTCACGGGAGTGGCAATGCGAGATATGATCCTGGAAGTTGAGCGCCTTTTCGACAGGAGCCGATCATATATCTTGTGAAATTTGGCACACTATTGGCGTACATTGCAGAACCGGACGGAATGGAATATATTGAAACGAAGTGTAAGGTTGTAACATTAGGGCGGAAAACATTTGGAGGAGAAGAATTCTAACAAGGAGCGGGGCAAGGTTGTAAGGATAGCCATCACCTGCTTCGGTGAAGAGGTTGCGCCGTGTTTCGCCGCCACCAGGCGTTTCCGCATCTGGGAGCTTGGATCGGACGACAGGATCAAATCCAGTGAATTGATTCATGACCAGTCCGGCGGGTTGTCACGGATACGGCTGCTCAAGCAGTCGGGCGTGGATGTTCTGATCTGTAACGGGATTGAAGGGCAGGTTCGTCAACTGCTGGAGGCGTCGGGTTGTCATGTGGTTGACGGTGTGATCGGTTCGGTAACCGACGCACTCTATTGCTATCTTACGGGGAAGTTCTCCGTCGACACCGCTGATAATTCCGTCGGCACAAACCAGCTTCAGCCTCACACGGCGGATCTTGTGGAATGGACCAGGGAACTGTTCATCTCGCTCGGTTGGACGGTTGAGAAGGTCACCGAGCCGGAGGCTTTCCCGATTGATCTTGAGGCGGTCATCGCCTGTCCGGTTTGCGGCAAACCTGTGCGAGTCGCCATCTGCTGCGGCGCGCACATATACAGGGTTGAATCCGAGATCCGGGAATTCAGTCACATTACAACCAGAGGATACAATGCCAGCGTCTACGTCCATCACGCCTTGAAAGAGATCGTTGACAGATGTCATGATTACGAGATTGAACTGCTTGATCCCGCCTCCTTCACCGCCTCGACGCTTGGCCGTCCGGATCAAATTCAGTTGCCGCCATTAAGGTGCAGGATAAAAGACCATGATAAAATCAACATCGGACAACCGGGGAATCAGCTATGAAGCCACTGATTACTGAACAGGAACGGGAAACAGCCTTTAAATTTCCCAAGAAACAGGAAATTATCGACAAACAGCGCCTGCCGGTAAGGTATCACGTCGAGGATTTCGATGTGGAGGATCGCCCCAGACGTTTCCTCGAAGCGTTTGCCGCCATTCTTAAGCATACAAACTATCGGTTCGTGTTGGATCACTATGTCAAGGTGAGCGCAAAGTGCTCCCGCTGTGCGGTTGCATGCCAGATATATTTAGCCACCGGCGATGACCAGGACATTCCGTGCTACCGCTCGGAGCTTCTGTTGTCGGTCTATCGACGTCATTTTACCATGTCGGGGATATTGCGCGGCCGGATATTCGGCGATCCGGGATTGACTGATGAGCAGATCCAGGAGATGGCGGATTCGTTCTGGAATTGTACGGCGTGCCGGCGGTGTCATTTCGAGTGTCCGGTGGGAATAGATCATGCCATTGTTACCCATCTTGGGCGTTACATCCTGTCTGAGATCGGCATTGCACCCCGGGCGCTGGTGGTCAGCACGCGTGAACAGTTGATCGGGAAAACCGGGAACACATCGGCGATTCCGGTTCCGGCGCTGCTCGACTCACTGGAATTTCTGTCAGAGGACATGGAGGAGGAAAAGGGAATCGATATTCCCTTTCCGATCGACCAGGAGGGAGCCGAATATCTCTTTGTTCCGGCGGTCTCCGATTTCCTGATGGAAGCTGATACGCTGATGGGCAATGCTGCGGTGTTCAGAGCCACAGGTGACAGTTGGACTGTCGGCACAGGATATTTCGACGGTATAAATTACGGGCTGTTTTACAGCGATCATGTTCTGGAGAAGGTGGTTCAGAAGATAGAGGCTGAAGCGGAGCGTCTCAAGGTGAAAAAAATCCTTATCGGTGAATGTGGTCATGCCTCACGCAGCGCCTATTTCTTCTACCCCACATTCTGTGGCGGAAAAGATGCCCTGCCGGTGATCAATATCATGGAATACACCTATCAGGCGCTCAAGGAAGGGCGGATAAAGCTGGACCCCGATGTGGTCACGGAGAAGGTAACCTATCATGACCCGTGTAACATCGTGCGCTCGGGCTGGATTGTGGAGCAGCCGCGTGAAATCCTCAAGGCGTTCTGTAAGAATTACGTTGAAATGACGCCCAACCGCCGCAATAATATATGTTGCGGCGG
Organism: bacterium; assembly: GCA_025774605.1. Taxonomy (GTDB): domain Bacteria; phylum Electryoneota; class AABM5-125-24; order Hatepunaeales; family Hatepunaeaceae; genus JALGVR01. The sequence continues at coordinate 19,914 of JALGVR010000047.1, forward strand.
CGGCGGCGGAACTGTTTCCATTGATGAAATCCGACCCTATCGAACGATGGTCGGCGGACGCGTCAAGGCTGATCAGATCCGGGCGACCGGTGCGAAGTACTGCGTTGCGCCATGTGCGAACTGCAAGAAACAGTTGAGGGAATTGATGGAAGACAATGGTATTGACTGCGAAATCGTCGGACTGCACGACCTGTTATACAAGGCGATAATCTTCGAATCGGCAAAGAAGTCGGAAGTTATCAGGGGGGAGAACAGCCGGAACCACATGGAGGAAGTCTGAATTGGACGCCTGGATAGAATTTGGGCGCGGGCCGCTTTTCCGACTCTGTTTCACGCTGATGGTGCTGGGATTGGCTCGGATTGCCGTCCTGACCGTCATCGGAATGGTGGAAGCGCTTAAGAAAAACGAGGACAAAATCGTACCCTGGAGGGAGTTGTTCAACAAGACCTTTACCTGGCTGGTGCCGGTTACCGTTCTCTTTAGAACACGACCGGTATACAGCCTGGTATCGTTCCTGTTTCACATCGGATTGATTATAACTCCCCTGTTTTTTACAGCCCATGTGCTTCTTTGGAAGCGATCGGTCGGATTCGGCTGGTTTACCCTCCCGCAGTCGCTGGCTGACTATCTGACCCTGACCGTGATTGTCGGCGGCTTGCTGCTCTTTCTGATGAGGGTCCTGTACGGGCCTGCCCGGGCGATCAGCCGAAAGCAGGATTACGTCTGGCCGCTGTTGCTGGTTATTCCATTTCTGACGGGATATTTATGCGTCAACGGCTCGATCAGTGCCGCGACTTACCGGTGGATGATGCTGATGCACGTGCTCACGGGCAACCTGATTATGGTGATGATACCGTTTACCAAGATCGCCCACTGTATTCTGATACCGTTTTCGCAACTGGTCACCGGCATCGGCTGGAAATTTCCCCGCGGCGCAGGTGATCTGGTGATTGAAACGCTCGGTTACAAGGATCGACCCACCTGGGTGGAAAAACCGCGGCTGGGTTGTGAGAGTATGGACCGTGTTGAAAGAGAGGCTGACGATAAATGAAAGCAATTTTAACCGATACAACCAAATGCATCGGCTGTCGCGAATGCGTGATCGCCTGCAAGAAACGCTACAACCTGGAGAATGACATTCCGCGGCGATGGAGCGCCGAGGATGGACTCTCAGCGCGCAACTGGACTTCGATCATTGAACGGCCGGACGACAGATACATAAGAAAGCAATGTCGTCACTGTCTTGAACCGGCGTGCGTGTCGGCTTGTCCGGTGGGAGCGCTGAGTAAGAACAAGGATGGCGCTGTAGTATACGACAGCGTCAAGTGTATGGGATGCCGCTACTGCATGATGGCTTGTCCCTTCGGAATACCGCGTTATGACTGGGATCGCCAGGTGCCGTATATCCGCAAATGTATCCTTTGCGCCGATTATATCGCGAAGGGCGGACAACCGGCCTGCACGGAGGCATGTCCCACGAAAGCGACCATCTTCGGTGAGCGGGACGAGCTTGTCGCCGAGGCTCATCGCAGGATTGATGAGAACCCGGGGAAGTATTTCAACAGGGTATGGGGCGAGCACGAGATAGGCGGCACCCAGGTGCTTTACATCTCGGATATCGATCTCTCGTTCCTGACCTATGGACAATCCCTGGGAACCGAGCCTCTGCCCGACCGCACGTCTCCGGCGATGCATGCGGTGCCGTACGCGTTCTTCGGTATGGCGTCGTTGATGGCGGGACTGAGCTGGATTACATCGCGTCGCACGAAATTGAGAGAGCAGACGGAGGAGAAGGAGGAGGGCGGTGAAGATGAATAGGGTGCGAAACTTCAAGCTGATCCTCTGGATGATTTTGGGGCTGGGGGCGGCGGTCGCCACGGCCAGGTTCATGTTCGGACTGGGCGTCACCACCAATCTCTCCGACAGAACACCCTGGGGGTTGTGGATCGGGTTTGACGTCATGAGTGGAGTGGCGCTGGCTGCGGGCGGATTCGTCCTTACCGCCACCGTGTATATCTTCAAGCTCGACAAATTTCATTCGATCGTACGTCCTGCTGTGCTGACGGCGTTTCTCGGCTATGCAGCGGTGGCTGTCGGGCTGCTCTTCGACCTGGGGCTTCCCTGGAATATCTGGCACATGATTATCTTCTGGAACCCGCATTCAGCGCTGTTCGAGGTCGGCTGGTGCGTGATGCTGTATCTGACGGTTCTACTGCTTGAATTCTTCCCCGTTCCAGCCGAGGAGTTCGGCTTCCTGTCGAAGATCCGAAACTTCCTGATCCGGCTGCGATTGCCCCTGGTTATCGCCGGGATCGCCCTGTCCACGCTTCACCAGTCTTCACTCGGCTCACTGTTCCTGATTATGCCCTATAATCTCCATCCGTTGTGGTATTCTCCCATACTGCCGGTGGTGTTCTTTATCTCGGCGATCGGGCTGGGGTTGATGATGGTGACGTTTGAGAGTCTCTTTACCGCATGGCTCTACCGACGCAAACCGGAGATGGAGCTGCTCGAACGTCTTGGAGCCGCGGCGCGCTGGGTGTTCCTGTTGTACCTGGCGGTTCGTCTGGGGGATCTTGCGGTAAGAGGGCAGTTGGTGCATCTGGGTGGTGGCGAATGGCAGGTCGGGATGTTTTGGGTTGAGCTTGCCATTGCCGTTGTTATTCCAACGGTTCTGCTGTTCATCCGGGCGGTCAGGAGATCTCCGGCAGGGTTGATGACCGTTGCCATAACCAGCGTGACGGGCATCGTTCTGAACCGGATCAACGTGGGCGGACTTGTTCACATCAACAGGGGTGATACGCTGTATCTGCCGGCTTGGACGGAGATCGCGATCACGTCCGCGGTAATCGCCGGTGCGGCGGTGGTGTTCCTTTTCATGGTGGAGAAGTTTAATGTCTGGGAGAGAAGACCGGCGGATCCTGATGCCGAACCGACCAGGAAACCGAAGTTTCATCCGGTGGATGGTTCGTGGCTCGGAGAACCCGGGATCGCCGCCCGAACGAAGTATTCGCTTGGCTTTATCATCGCCGCCGCGATAGGCTTCGCTCTCCTGTCGGGCGGACCGGTTGAGAGCCGCGGTGTGGATCCGACCCCCGCTCGAATGGCGAGAGGAGGCGACACGCTCTGGATAGACGGCAACCTGGACGGCTACGGCACTTCATTTCCCCACCTGGAGCATATTCGGCGAAACGGCGGCGGTCGATCGTGTGTAAAATGCCATCACATGAATCTGCCTCACGACAGGAATTCCGCCTGTTATCAATGCCACAGCGACATGTATCTCAGGACCGACGCCTTCAGGCATGACCGGCACTCCTCGCCGACCGGCGCAAACCTCGCCTGCACCGAATGTCACGTGAAAGGTCAGGTCCGCAATGTCGAGTCGGCAAAGAGGTGTGATGAATGTCATAACGACCTTGTCCCGCCCGGGTCGTCAATCAAGGTAAAGCAATATCGGGCGGTCAGTTATACGGAAGCGATGCATCGAACCTGCATCGGCTGCCACACGATCGTGGCAACCTCAAAGGACAAGCCCGACCTGTCCCGCTGCACTACTTGTCACAAGGGTCAACGCAACGTTACCGACGCCACCGTTCTTGCGTCGCAAAAGCGAAGATTAATTGGTAAGAGAATGGTGTTGCCTCCAATCTACCGGAAGTAGTTTAATGGACAACTCAGATAAAAAATATCTGGACAATCTGCCGGCGTCTGAACTGTTCGAACAGATGCCCTTCAACATCGCCGTAATCGACCGGGATTTCCGTGTTGTAGCGGCGAATAAGAGCTTTGAAGAGTATTTCGGGGATTGGCGGGGACATCATTGCTACGAGGTGTATCAGGGTCTGTTCCAGCCTTGTCCGCAGTGTTCCGCGATAACCACCTTCGAGGACGGCAAGGTTCGAGTGGTCGATGGAATCGGCATTGACCGTCACGGGGTGACACGCCACTATGTCGTTCACCTGGCGCCGCTGCTGGACGACAAGGGACATGTGCGGTTTGTCATGGAGATGACCACTGATCTGACTGAGACGCGTCGCTGGCAGCGCGATTACAACCTTCTTTTTGAGAGAGTTCCCTGTTATATTACGGTAATTGACCGGGATTACCGGATAATCCGCGCCAACGAGAAGTTTCGCCGGACGTTCGGGGAGGTGAGGGGAAAGTATTGCTACGAGGTTTACAAGCGGCGAAAATCCCCGTGTCCCAAGTGTCCGGCGGCACAGACCTTCAAGGACGGCGCCGAGCACATCTCCAATCAGGTGGGTATCCGAAAGGATGGGACCAAGGATCATTACGTCGTAACCACATCCCCGTTATCCAGGGGCGAGGCGGGCATCGCCCATGTCATTGAAATAGCGACCGACATCACGGAGATTCGCAAACTGGAGGGTCAGCTCAAACAGGCGCATGACCTCTACGAGAGCCTGATCAGCAACTCGGCGACCGGCATCGTTGCCGTCGATCCGGTTGGCCGGCCGAAGATCATGAATCCAGCGGCGCGCGCGCTGCTCGACTGGCGCGCCACACGCATGCCGTCCTCCCACCGTATAAAGGAACTGCTTCCCGACGGTTTTGAGAGGTCGATCGCGGGTGGAGGGGAGGAGTCCGAGGATATTCACGAGACTTCAGTCGTAACCAGCAGCGGCGTGGAGGTGCCGGTTCGGTTCAGGTCGGTGGAGCTGAAGAGCCGTGGTAAGAGACTGGGCACGGCGGCATTTATGCAGGATCTGCGCGAGTTGAAGAGGCTGGAAGCGGAAAAACTTGATGCTGAAAGACTTGCCGCCGTCGGACAGACGGTTGCCGGATTGGCGCATACGATCAAAAACATGCTGATGGGGCTTGAGGGCGGTATGTACATGGTTGACATCGGACTCCACGATGGTGATTCGGAACTTATCCTGAACGGATGGGAGATCCTGCAGCGCAACTTTGGTAAGACTACCACACTGGTCAAGGATTTTCTCGGCTTTGCCAAGGGGCGGCTTCCCGAACTGCGTCTCGTCGATCCGAACGCATTGACGCGTGATATTGTTGAGCTTTATCGAGAAACAGCCCGCAAACAGGGAGTGGAACTGGTGTGGGAGCCGGGGGAAGATATACAGCCCGCGTTTCTTGATCCAAGCGGAATGGAGACCTGCCTGACCAATCTCATTTCCAATGGAATAGATGCCGCCGTCATGCGCGTGGGATCCGGCGGTCGAGTTATCCTCAGGACACGTGAAGAGAACGGTCAACTCATCTTTGAATCGATCGACAACGGTTGCGGGATGGATTGGGATGTCAAGCAGAAGGTATTTACGACCTTCTTCACCACCAAGGGCGGCAAGGGCACCGGGCTGGGGCTTTTGACCACGCGAAAGATCGTCCAGGAGCATGGTGGGAGCATCGACGTGGATTCCATTCCCGGTGAAGGCTCGATATTTCGTATCCGTCTGTCACGCGCCCGCCTTGAGGCGCTGGCCGAACAGGCGTCCTCGGTGAAGAAAACAAAAGGAGAGGAGCAACCAAATGAAGGCAATGGATAAACGCATTCTTGTTGTGGATGATGAATCCGACATAAGAAGCTATCTGCAGACCGCTCTCGAACATGCCGGCTTTATTGTCGAGACCGCATCAGACGGACTGGAAGCGCTCGAAGCGGTAAGGCGCAATCCACCGGATTTGATTTCGCTGGATCTGGTCATGCCGAAGTACTCCGGCGTCAAGTTTTACCGCGAGCTTCAAAAGGACAAGACCCTCTCTAAAATCCCGGTGCTGACGGTAACCGGACATGCCCGGGATGAATTGGGGAAAGCCGATTTTGAGGAGATGATCATGTCCGGTCCGGGCGTCTATCTCGAGAAGCCGGTCAGCTCTCATTCCTACGTCTCCGCAGTTCGAAAGCTGCTCGGTATGGAGCCTCTGGAGCCAAAAAAAGTTGAGCCGGACAACCTGCAAAGCAAGTTGTCAAAGGCTATGAAAGACGCGGACAGGGAAGCCCTGCAGCGGGCTCTCGACGCGCTTAAGGGAAAACTGGATAAATAATCAGGGAATAAACATGCAGGAAACAACCGCCAAAACGATACTCGTAGTTGAGGATGAACCGGACGTGCTGACCTACCTGGTTACATTTTTCAAGATCAACGGCTTCAACGTTCTCACGGCCACCGACGGCAGGAAGGGCTTTGAGACGGCAAAAAATAATCATCCGGATCTGATCAGCCTCGACATCACGATGCCCGAGGAGTCAGGTGTTCGGATGTATCGCAACCTTCATGATGATCCCTCGACCAGGGATATTCCGGTAATTATTATCACCGGTGTTTCCGGTGAGTTCAAGGGATTTATCGAGAGTCGCAAGCATATCAATCCTCCCGCCGGTTACTTTGAAAAGCCGATCGATCGCGAGGTTGTACTCGCCAGAATTAAAGAAATACTCGGAATGTAGGCAAAGCGGAAAGATGTTATTACAGGAGCGTCCGATGCCAACCCGGAGGTGATGTAATGGTGATTTCTCCGGGCCGGGTTATTCGTCGGATGGTATATTGAGAGGAGTACCTATAATGAGATCTGGAGGGCGGACATTCCTGTCCGCCCCAAACTACTACCTACTTGCATATATAACCGTTATTAAAAAAGTCACAATTTTGTCATTCCCGCGAAGGCGGGAATCCAGATAAGCATTTGATATTACGTAAGTTGCCTGGATTCCC
>JALGVR010000048.1 GCA_025774605.1 bacterium
GGTATTGCTCTGGCGTACAATTCATAGTCTCGATACCGGACATGAAAAATTGTCATTCCTGCGATAAATTGTCATTCCTGCGAAGCAGGCTGTGCGAGAATGCCAAATTGTCTCGAGATTCATCATTCCAACGAAAGTTGGAATCCAGAGAAGTTACTGATATTACGTGTGTTACTGGATTCCATCTTTCGATGGAATGATGAGGTTTGGCGCGTTTTTCTCATTCTCGGACAGACTGGAAGGCAGGAATCCACTGTTTACAAGTATTTACAAATTCCCCTCTGGATGCCAGCCTCCCGTACAGACTGTTCCGCAGTATGACATTTGTGAGTTTTCTCAACAGCCGTAATCAAGCTCGGCTGATCACGGTTTCCAGTCATAGAACCGGAATTTGACATCTCCGCCTTCCACGGCTGCCGCCGCCCGGTAACCTGAAGCCGGATTGATATCCAGTATCGTCCAACGCTTGATCTCTTCCGGATCCGACTCCGTTTCTGTAAGCGCAGCGGCTTCACCGGGCGCCAGCGATACGGAGAAGCAATCGAGCCCCCTGAACACCCCCAACCCCCTGGCTTTGATGTAAGCCTCCTTCCTCGTCCAGCAGGCGTAGAATGCGCCGATCTGCTGCGGCTCAGGCAACGCTCGAAGAGTAGTCGTCTCGCGGTGCGAAAAGAACCGTTCCGCGATTCTAAGGTGGGGGCGGTCGACTGAGATCAGTTCGATGTCCACGCCGATCATTCGATCCGCCGTGATCGCCGCGAGCATGTAATCTCCGGCATGGGAGATGTTGAACCGAAGCCGCTTCCCGTCCAATTCGGGCATGATTTCAGGTTTGCTGTTGATGTATGAAAATCCGAGTTTTTCGGGATGGATGTTCATGTAACGACCGAGTATGCGTCGAAGTGTACCGCGCGCGAGGATGAAACGTTCCCGGTGTTGTTGCCCGTAAAATCGTCCGGCACGCTGAAGCTCGTCGTTCGACAGGATTTGCCTGAGCTGTTCTATTTCACAGCGCGCCGTTCGCAGGCCGACTCGCCAGACTTGGACATCATTCCGGTCGATGGACAATTCCTCGGCCGCCTCCCGCCATATTGCAGGATTCGTATTATTCATATCATGCACCGTTTCCGTTGCTTATATACATAATATTTTGCCCGTCTTTTCCTGGTAAAACATTTGAAACCGGGTTTAAAGCGGTTCCGAGGTGTAGGCTTGGCAACATCAGAGTATTTCCATCCATTGGAGGCATACCGCCGAATTTAAAGCAAAAATCCGCCAAATCAACAGCAGACCTGCGAGTTGGTACGTTATACGGATGGACGTTGTAAAAAAATGCCCGCCTCACAGGTTGTGAAGCGGGCTGCCGAGGGAGCGTTGCGATCTCACTAAACGCCCGTAATCCGATTATCTTATCAATGCGGTTTTGGCAATACTTGTCCTGCCGGCTGATTGAAGCTTCAGCATGTATATTCCCGAAGGCAGATCCGCGGCGTTCAGGGCGACCTGATGCCGGCCGCTGGAATGATGTCGGTTGAGCAGGGTTTTAACCTCTCTGCCCGTCAAATCGAAGAGCTTCATAACCGCGATGCCCGGTTTATCCATCCCGAACTTGATGGTAGTCATCGAGTTGAAGGGCGAGGGATAGATTGAGTGCAGTCCGAACTCCACCGGTGTCTCACCGTCCGAGTCGATGATACTGTTCGGTATAATGGAGAAGCTGAAGGGTTGTTCACAGGCGACCGTATCCTCTGCGGAGACAGCTTCGACCCACCAGGTAACCGGAAACGCCGCGTCGATCGTCAGATCCAGACTGTCGGCAAGATCAACCAGGTCGAGTGAAACGGCGTTGGTGTCAAGGTTGATTGACGCTGACCGGTCGCCCGACTCAAACCAGGCGACATAGGAGACATCCTCATCATGATTGTAGTCGATCGATCGTTCCCAGCTGAAATCAAGCAGGGTCGTGTCGGCGTTCAAGTTTATCTCGGCGCCGTCCTCCGGATGGAGCAGGTTGAATTCCGTCGGCGGTGTTGGCCCTATCACATCGAGGGTCACCTGTATCAAGGTTTCCTCCTCTTCGGCATTGTGCTCATAGATAAGCGAGCCTCGAAAAACCGTAACCGGGAGGTTGACAGATGAAAGCTGCAGCTCGTAATCGCCGCTCTCGCCGGCATCGACGCGTCCCTGGGCAACCTCCAAACGATTCTCACCGAAGTAATCGAAGACGCGGAACCACTCCCGCCGTGCTTCGAGCTGCCAGATATTGATACGGTCGTCGGCGCCGTCGTTGGCGATTGCCATGAACACCCAGCTGTAAACGTCAAACTGGTTGGTGATAAAGGCTCCACTGGCGTTGCCGTCAACGCGCTCACCGAGATTGGCTACAAACATGGTGTCACCGTCCTCGGGATTCATCTTGTGAACGCATTGGCTTTGGCCCCGAGGATTGTGGAAGATGTAAAGCGGATGATCATCGGGATCGTCAAACCAGTATGCCAGGCCGTAGACGCGGAAACCTTTGCGGTCAAGCGTTGCCACCACCTGTCCGCTCGTGTCGACGGCACTGATCCCCTGGGTGATGTTCGAGACCCAGAGCACCTCGCGGTCGGGATCCCAGGCCAGCGCGTAGTTGGTGCGGTAGGGTCCCTCGAACACCGCCTCGACCTCTCCTTCGCAATTCATGCCGACGATGACGCCGCAGCCGGAGCCCCAGATGAGATTCCCGTCCCAGGCGAGGTCGCGCATGCCGAAAGAACCATCCAGAACTTCCGGCTGTGGTAATGAGTCGACCAGTTCCCCTTCGTGGTTGAGGATGTAGATCAAGTCGGGTCCATTTTCCATACCGCGGCGATTCGCGCCGGTGACGTAAAAGAGACTGTCGATGAAAACGAGACCTTCGATTCGAGAGTCGTTGACACTCTGTCCGACCTGATATTCATGTCTCAACTGCCAGGGGTCGAAATGCGCGTTGTCGGGCATCTCTCTTCTCAGCGACCAGTCGAGGGGACCGTTGCCGTTGTTGCGAATACTGAAGGGCAGGTTGACCGTCAGATCGGGATCCAGCCGTGTCATGAGGTGCCGTGTCGAGGGTTCGATCTCCGGGTGCAGCAGGGCGAAATCGATCTGCAGGCTGTCGTTGATCGCCACGATTGTGTCGGTGAATGTTGAGTCGTTGTAGCCGTGCCGGGCGGCGGTTATGTCGAAGCGAAGATCTCCGGGAGCCTTGTTTATTTTCCAGAAGCCATCTTCATCGGTTGTCGTGGCAAATCCATGTTCGGTAAATACAATGGCGTTCTCAATCGGCTGCTCGGTTTCCACGTCGGTGACGTATCCATAGAGTTTGCCGGGCTGGAAGCGCAGCGCGGTGGTGAAGAGTATTGCCCGGCGGGCGGCCAGCGGAGCCGCGGCGGGGTGATATTCGTTGTCAGCGCAGTAATTGATGCCTATTCTTCCCTCAGGACTGCATATACCCACACTGCAGTATGATGGAAGTCCACCCCTGTGGAGATAGGGTTCGTCCCTGTATTGAAAGAGAATCTCGCCGTCGCGTGTGACCGTTGGATGCTCCTCCGGGTCGAACAGAATAACCTGGAAGCTGAAATCGTCGCCTCCGTTGACCAATCTTGAGTTGTACCATTCAACAATGAATACGCCTTCATCTTCGGCGTAACAGGTGTAAATGTTCCGGTCATTGTCATTTCCGGATCTCAAATCGTCCCAGAACGGAGCGATCATCCCGAATGAACCGTTAAAACAGCGGTCAAGCGGAGAATTTTCATACTGGCCAAGGTCTTCGAGGCCATTGCCAAAGGCGAGGAAACCATTTTCAGCGATGGAAACACGGTTGAATTCCTTGCCGTAGTATCTGAAAGTGAAAGGCAGCCCGGTTTCATGGACGAAATTATTATGCCGGTCTCCCTCCAGAGCGCTGCCGCGGTAGTCCCAGTTCTCGGCTGGTGCGATCTCTATCCAATCGTAAGCCGGCGCCTGAACCCAGTCGTCATCGGTGTTATCGAAGCAGGTGTAACCATAATCATCCGGCCCGACCGGACCATCATCGATGGGCTCCTCGACCTGCAGTTCAAAGCGGATTGTGTCCGGGCGGTTGCTCTCTTCGGCGTAAAGAAGGAGCCGCATCGGAACCCGCAGTCCCCTGACAGCCATGGAACTGACGTTGATGCGGAACGGTCTGGCTGTGACGGTGTCCTCACTTCCCGGCTCAATGGCGTCGAAGGTTGATTCGTCGTCGATGACCGTGATCTCCCAACTTTCTGATAACAGGCGAGCCGTAATTTCCCGCGACTCCACTTCCCCCGTATTGATCAGCGCCAGTGACAGATTCGATTGTCCCACATCCACCACTGCATCACCGGCGATATCCAGCAGTACCGGCTGAGGCGCGGCGAATTCGAGGTCGAGATTGCTTAGCCAGCGGTCATCCTGCATCCTGAGATCGATGTACAGCCCCAGGTCGGCGCTCTGGGGGGTGGACGGGTCGATGGTGATTTCCACGTGATCATTCGCCGTAACCGAACTCTCGGGATCGATGTTTCCGAAATCCAGGGCGTTTTCTTCAACGAGGACCCAGGATGAAGTCGAGTGAACCGTGCCGGTGACGTTGCGCGCGGTGTTGCTGTCGCCGAAATTCCGCACTGAAACTGACAGTGAAACGGTTTCACCGGGATTCAGTATCCCGTTGCCGTTGCCGCCTTCCTCGTCGTCGATCAGCACTTCGTCCGTACCGAGAAAGAGCGGTTGTCCGGCGACCTCGATGTCAACCGCATAGGGAAGTATATTGTCACCGGTGACCGTCAGTCGCACTTCACCTTCAAGATCGGGATCGATGGGCAGCGTGCAGCCACCGTTTACATCCGTAACGCGCCAGCAGAGCAACTCTCCGGGCCGGGTAAGTGTGACCAGCGCGTTGGCAACGCCGGCTTCTATTGCCGGGTCATCGACCATGATGTCCAGCCGGTTTGTTCCGGGTGAAATCTCCCGCGGGTGAATGACGTCTATTTCATCGGGTTCACCGCACCATACGAGCTGTCCGGGTTCACCGTACACCCTGAATTCCCTCTGGTACCAGTCGAAACTCCTGTCACAAACGTCGGCGTAGTCCAGCATCGACACGGCAAACGCCCTTGCCCAGCCCAACGGCAGCTTGTCGACCAGTAAACCCTTGGCGAAGGCGCCGATGAGGACGTTGGCGGTCGTGGTATTCTGAACATGCCCGGAAGCGCTTGCTGCGGAAGGTCCCTGGAGCCGGTTGGGCGATCCCACGTTCCACATCATGTCCAGGTTTTGCTCCACATGTCCGCCGCCCATGGTGAAGACCATCGGATAAAACGTATTTTCCGGGCAGTTTGCCGCATAATAACGGCCTCTGACAAAGAATATATTTACGCCGTTTCTGATCCATTGATCGGGACTGCCGTTCCTGTCGCCGTCGTAGATATAGAGTCTCGTATTGTTGAAGCCGGCTCTTCGTTCAGCCTCAGCTATCCAGCGGATGGTATATTCGACCGCGTCTGTGGTCTGGTTGACCTGATATTCACAAGCCCCCGCGCATTCGAACCAGTCCGGTTCCTCGGTGTAGGGTGCAGCCTGGTAGCCCAGGACCCGACCGATGACAGTTTCCGCCTGGTTGGCGCCGCTTGCGGAAAGCCTGCAGACGGAAACCTCGGATATATGATCGTTCCCTCCCTCGAGAAAGCCGTAGAAGACGTCGCCCCATTGACTACCTCCGGGGGTTCCGGGATTGCTCCATGTACCCAACAGGCAAATATGCTCAAGAGGTGGATCCCACTCTTCGTAGGCTGGTCGTACAAAGTCTCTCATAATGGTAACACCGTTTGTCTCATTCATTTCAACTTCGACATGGTGTCCGCAGGCGCGTTTCCAGTCTGCCAATTCGTTGATCACATCCTCGGCGTTGTCGAAACCGCTGCCGGCAACGATGAGGTAGCCACCCCGGGGCAGCGCGGCGCCGTTGTCGTCGCGTCGGGGTGGATTCAACGCCATAGCCTTGAGGAAGCGATATGTATCGCGGGTCAGAGGAATCTGTCGGGGAGCTTCGATATAATCTTCATCGCCGGGTTCCACGGGCGTGAAGCTGAGTGCGATATCGAGCTCCTCGTGGCGGACGAGGACTTTGCCGTCCGGATCATACTGATACGGATAGAATGTTACGTTCTGCAGCCGCCTGCCGCGAAAGGTCCGGATCTTACCCAGCACAACCGGCTCCGGCGGAAACGTTGTCTCGACCGGGGAATATTCCGGTGAGGATGGTTCAGCGATGTTATCTTGAAACGGCTTGGGTGGAAGAGGTGAACCGATCCGGATCCGCTCGTCGCGGATCGTTTCCAGCGATACGTTTACATTGGGAGGAATAATGACGGCACGGTTGACTGCCGGAAGATCGGGCAGGCCATCCCGGAAGATCCGTGACTCGCCGATCATGACCACAGTGACGAACTCGTTGTTTTCAATCGTTTCGACGGATAATTCCGCTTCAGGTGATTCAAACGAGATCGTGATCTCGCTCGGGCTTTCAGAAGTTAAACTCACGCAGTCTATGTTGGGATTTGGCGGGTCTGTTGAAGCGATTAACCCGGCGACGAGTGGAAGGTAGAGTATCCCGGCTGTAAACATTGATCCTCCGCGCTTGAGAGATGATCAGGCATTCCTGAGGATTACCTATATCCAGTCAAATTACGGCGTTGCAGTAATTATAATGCAATTTATGCGCACTAATATCAGTTTTATGCAAAATCCAACGAGAGATTTTTTCTTATAAGCTGCAAGGATAAAACGCCTTTCATGCCGGGAATAGATCGGAATATATGATAAAGAATGGTCCAGCAATGAATCACGGTGGTCGCGGAAAGTGCGTTTATTATCATTTACCATATTCACCAAGTCAGACAACCGCAAAAATTGCGCCTGAACAGCGGGTAAATGTGTAAGCGGGTCTCACAAATTACCGATATTGTGTGAGATTTTTCATTTCGTCCTCCGTCAGTTCATGTCCCGCCAACATGTTTATCATCGTCTCGTCACTCTGCCGATTATCATTTCATCATGCTCTCAAATACGACAGTACAAAATAACGAGGTAATGCTGCACATTTTGTGATGAAGGTCACTGACTGGTTGGGAATTCGATTCAGTTGGTTTACGGGGAGGTAGCGGACAGGGTGGAGTTCATGAGAACAAGCTTTCGAGGAGATCTTTCAATTCCTGAAGTCTGAATGGTTTAAGCAGCAACGCGGCTGCGTTGTACAGCTTGGTGCTCTTCTCGGCTTCCTTGGCGTCAAATCCGGTCATTACAATTACCGGCAGATTGTTGCCCTGTTCCCTGACCCGGCGGAGTAATTCCAGACCGTTGATCTCGGGCATGTGGATATCGGTCAGGATAAGGTCGACCGGCTTCTGCGTCATGATGTTAAGCGCTTCGCTGCCGTTTTTCGCCTGGGCGACCTCATACCCCAGAGTTTCCAATACCTCAACCAGTAATTTTCTCTCTATCTCTTCGTCTTCGGCTACAAGTATAAGCTTTTTCGCCATATTCTCTCCGACTGGGATAGTCATATCCGATTCGATATCCCGTTAATGAACGATGCAATATAATCTCTCATAATTCTGATTTCAAGCTTATCGGATTGTATAAACGATTTTTCTGAATGATGACGCTCAATTCGCAGTTTCACAGTGTACAGTTAACCCTTAACCGTGCCGAGTGGCTTCATGCGCGCCACCTTCCTCGAAATGCCCGCCCCCTCGACGGCTTCAACAACCTCATCGATGTCCTTGTAAGCTTCCGGTATCTCCTCGTTCAGCGTCCACTTGCCGCGCGATCGAACATAGATGCCGCGCTGTCTGAGTTTTTGGGTGATGTCCGTCCGACCGGTTGATTTAACCGCCGCCTTGCGGGACATGACTCGACCGGCGCCGTGGCAGGTGCTGCTGAAAGATATATCCGCCGCGCCCGATGTCCCCACCAGTACATGGGACGCCCTGCCCATATCACCGGGGATTATCACCGGTTGTCCGAGATCGCCGTACCTGGCGGGAAGGGACGGATGCCCGGGACCGCAGGCGCGCGTCGCACCCTTGCGATGAATGCAGAGCTTCTTGTCAATAGTTCTCCCGTCCCCGTCTTTAACTGGGCTTCCGGCGCTCAGGGTGGATGGTTTCATCCCGGGGGTATCAGGGAGGATGGAGAATTCTTCCACCTTGGCGATGTTGTGACAGACATCCCAGACCACGCTGAGGTTCAGTTTCTGCCAGGATTTTCTGAAATAATCGGAGAATGCCCGCCTGACGAGCCCGATCATGGCAAGCCGGTTTGCCCAGGCATAGTTGGCGGCGCATTTCATCATCGCGAAGTAGTCCTGTCCCTCGGGGGATTTGAACGGCGCACAGGCCAACTGGCGATCCACAAGTTCGATCCCGTATCGGCGCGCCGCGTTCAGCATGACCTTCAGGCTTTCATCGCAAACCTGATGACCCAGACCGCGCGATCCGCTGTGGATCATTATCACGATCTGTCCCTGGTGCAGGCCGAAGACATCCGCAGCGGCGGGATCGAATATCTTCTCAACCACCTGTATCTCCAGGAAGTGGTTGCCGGAGCCAAGCGTGCCGAGCTGTTTCCCGCCTCTTTCGTGCGCCCGACCGGAGACTCGTCCGGCGTCGCCGCCCTCTATTGCGCCCCTTTCCTCCATGAATTCGAGATCTTCGGCATCGGCCATGCCTTGTTCGACCAGCCAACGGGCGCCTCTTTCAAGGACGCGCTTAAAATCCTTGCTGGTGAGCTTGATCCGGCCTTCGGATCCAACCCCGCACGGCACCTGGTTGAACAGTGCGTCGGTTAATTTCGGAATATCCCTTCTTATCTCGTTAAGCGTCAGGTCGCTTCGCAGCATGCTGACGCCGCAGTTTATATCGTAGCCGACGCCGCCCGGGGATATGATACCGTCATCAAGGTCGAATGCTGCAACACCGCCGATCGGGAAGCCGTAACCCCAGTGAATATCCGGCATCGCCAGGGAAGCGCCGATTATTCCGGGAAGCGTGGCGACGTTAGCCACCTGCCTGGGCGTGTTGTCGGATATAATGTGAGGAATCATCTTCCTGGAGGCGATTATCTCACCCGGGACGCGCATCCCTGGAGTGTAATCCCGGGGCAGCCTCCAGCGATATGGTGTTATCTCTTCGAGAAGGGGTTTTTGTTTATCCATCTGAACGCTTCCTGTTATTAAACATCCAGCACGATCCTGACCCGCCAGACTTCACCGGATTCGATCTGCACATCGTGGTAAGTTGCGGCTTTGACCTCCCGCTGGAACTGCAGGTCGGGCGGTTTGGGAATCGTTGCCAGTTCAGCGGTCACGCATCCCCGGTCGTCAAACGTCATCTTCTTCGTATCCAGCGGTAATGCATCCTTGACCTGGCAGAGATAGAGGAATTCGTTCATCAGTCCGATCAGTCGTTCCTCGTCGTCATAACCGCTGGCTTTAATTGAAGTATATTGCAATGGATATTTTAACTTTTCAGCGGTTTCCGGCGAAGTCTTGCTCTGGTCAGATTCGGGAACCAGCAGCGCCTTAAGCGCGTCCAGAGCAGCTCTGAACAGCCCTTCTCTGCTGTCAGCCTGCAACTCCAGCGCAATGTCGGCTTGATGTTCAACGAAGCGATACATGTACAAACTCAGCCAACTGAACGCATATCCTTCTGATGAGCAAGGAGTTGCTTCATCAGGTCGCGCGTGGGGCGACCTTCCTTTTCCGCCTGTTGAATCATCTGTTCGATCCTGGAAATCTTCCGGCGTATATCACGTCTGCGCAGCGCTACCAGGCATTCGGTAACTTCGCCTTGTGCCTCTTCGACATCCATGGTCGAACCGGTCGATACGGATTCAGCGATGAAGGCGCGCACAGCCGGATCAGTAAACCGGTCGGGTAGTGACGCGGGATCGATCGATTTCCCCTGCAGGTTAGCGCGCTCCAAAACCCTGTATATCTCCTTCAGCGGTGGAGTGTTGAACATTTCAGGCTGCAGATTCCCGATGAACCGCTTCATAAGCTCAATGTGTCCCAGAAGCGCCCGCAACAGGTCGCGCTCGGCGACGTTCTCTTTCGGCACTGACAGTTTCGTCCGGTCGATCGCCTCGTCCGCGAGGAAGCTGCGCGCTCGCAGCCTTTGCAACGCCTGGTCCAGCGCTTCCCGACCGATGACGATCTCGCTGGAGAGTTCGCTCAACAGCAGGTCGCGCTGCAACGGATCCCTGATGCTGCGAATGGTCTCGAGCAAGGATCCTGCCAAAGTTATCTTCTCCGCCGAACTGAGGTCGGCAAGCTTTCCCGGATCGGATCCGGGCGGCAGTGAACTGTACAGGTGAAAACGGATGAAGGACAGGTCGTTCGCCACTGTCTTCCTCAGCAGCTCAGCGCCGCCGGTCCTCAGCAGCGAATCAGGATCCTCGCCCTCGGGCAGCATCACCAGGCGGGCTTCGATGCCGGCGATCGTCAGGACGTCCGCCGCTCGTCTGCCGGCGGCCAGACCGGCTGCATCCGAATCGTAAACGACAACCACCTTGTTCGTGAAGCGCTTCAGCAGTCTTGCCTGTGTCCGGGTCAACGCGGTGCCGAGTGAGGCTGCAGCGTTGTCCAACCCGGCGAGTATCAAGGCCAAAAGGTCGGTATAACCTTCCACCAGATGGCAGATGCCGGTTTTGCGTATCCTGTCGCGGGCGGCGAATAGACCGTAAAGAAGATCACCCTTGTGATAGATCACGGTCTCGGGAGAGTTGATATACTTGGCAGGTTCATCACCGGATGTCACGCCGTCAAGGATTCGACCGCCGAACGCAACCGCTTTACCTGAGAGGTTGTGAATCGGGAACATGATCCGTCCGCGGAAACGATCGACACAGCCCCGACCGTCCTTGCGCCTCAAGGCAAGGCCCGCTTCAACCAACTGGTTCTCCTTGAAGCCGCCCAGTCCGGCATGTTTCACCAGGCCATCCCAGCCGGTTTCAGCCCAGCCCAGTTTGAAGCGTTCGATGATGTCCGGCGTGATGCCGCGGTCGAGCAGGTATCGATGAGCCTGTGCGGCTTCCCTGGAACCTCGTTCTTTCACAAGATTGTCGTGGAACCACGCTTCGGCGAGGCGGTTTATCTGGTAGAGCCGATCCTTGGCATCGCCGGCTTTTTTGATGTCGTCGGCGCGCTGGGTTGTCCTGAGTTGAATGCCGACACGTTCAGCCAGGGTGCGGACAGCTTCGAAGAAGGAAATGCCCTCCATCTCCATCAGGAAGGAGAACACGTTGCCGCCCTTGCCGCAGCCGAAGCAGTGAAACATGCCGCGATCGGACATCACGTGGAAGGAAGCTGTCTTCTCCTGGTGAAACGGACATGTTCCCCACCAGTCGCCGGGACGCTTCTGCTTCAGGTTCACGTAGTCGCTGACAACTTCCACGATGTCAACAGCTTCGCGAACCTTGTCAATATCGTTATTGTCTATGTATCCGGACATGTCTTTCGATTCTGAAACCGGCTAAGCCGTCTGGAGCCTCGTCCGGCGGCGCTTATTACAGGGGGCAGCTTTTGATTGCATTTCCAAATGTCATTCCGAACAGGGCAATGCGTCATTCCGAACAGTGCAATGCGTCATTCTGAACAGTACAATGCGTCATTCTGAACAGTACAATGCGTCATTCTGAACGAAGTGAAGAATCTCCTCACTCTTCCATCAAGAAGATCCTTCACTGCGTTCAGGATGACAATATACGCGTTCAGGATGATAATACAACGCGTTCAGGATGACAATATACGCGTTCAGGGTGACAATACAATTGTTGAATGCTCCCATTATTAATCTATCTGCAGCGGGATATTTGAACGCTGCAGCATCGCCGTCATTCGGTTGATATGACTGCCGTGCCAGTACAACCGTCTGCACTGCGGGCATTGGTGGATCGGGAGTCGGCGTTCACGAACGGATGCCGGGATGTCTGCAGCATTGTCAACGTCCCGAAGAGACAGATGTTCGAGCGGGACATTGCAGACCAGGCAGCGGGAGAACGGCTTGATGAGCTTTGAGATCCGGAATGCATCGCTCACGGCGCGCAGTTGCTCGTCAGGATTGCTGCTGCTCAGCCTGAAGGCTCCAAGCCGGTTTGTGTCGGGCACATGTTTCAAGGTCAGTAAAACCCGTTCTTCCAGCAGGGCGGTCTGTATCAGGTCGGGCAACGATCTTCCCCCCTCATAGGCGCAATCCATCCCCAGCATCCTCAGCCGCCTGGCAAGCGGCTTCAGGTCGCCATCGGCGATGAATCTCAGCTGTGGGTCTGACATCGGAAATCCCCTGCGCCGCTATTCCTCACTTGATGATCATCAACGGCTTTACGTCGATGCCTGTCGGGGTTGTAAGTTTCAGGAAATATATTCCGGTTGCGGTTTCATCGGCGTTTATACAGCCGCGATGACGACCGGCGAATCCGGTACCGGTTGACACATGTCTGATCAGGCGTCCGGTCAGGTCCACAATCGAGATTTGAAAGGCTCCCGAGCGCGTCAAGGTATAGGTGAAACCGGCCTGATTGTTGAATGGATTGGGATAGACGGGTCCCAATTGACATTTCATGGGGACCGGTTTATTTCGTCCTTCGGCATGGTTCATCGACTCCAGCCCGGCGTAAACCTCCATGCCTTCGCCGCTCCCGTTGACCGGCAGGTGGAAGATCGATTCATATTCATCCGCCTCGGGCATGTTTCCCACGAAGATGACGTCCCATTCCGTTTCCTCACCGGGCATGAGCAGCCGTCTGTCCGGTCGTATGTCCAGCCAGGCGGTGTACAGGTCTTCAACGAACAGTCGATCCCCGGAGCCGTCACTTCGCCAGATTCCCACCAGGCTGCCGCGCCCTGTTTCCCAGTCGTGCGTGATCTCTATTCCGCCGATGGAGCAATCGTCGTCGGGCGGTGAAAGCGTGTAAAGCGGTGTGACCAGATCCTCGTCGGGAAAGACAAGCGAGAGCGTGAAATCGCCGCTGTCGGAATGTGTCATGACGTAAAGCGCGCGCGTATTCCACTTGACCGCCAGCGAGATTATCTCCACACCGACTTCGATGGTATCCCTCGCCCAAAGGTCGGAATCCGCCCGCAATATGATTCCCTCGTCGCCGGCGATGTAGAAATCGAGGAAGTTGTGCGGATTGTTGAAATCCACACCCAAAGCCCGGTAATCGCTCACCACGTTCGGTCCGTTGTAGCGTTCCCCGAATTCACCGCTCGTGGTGAATTCATAGACGCTGTTTCCGTAACCGCCGAAGAGGATGTCCCCGCCGTCGGTGGCGAGGTCGAAGAAACCGTCCCCTCCGGGGTTGCCGGGTTGCGCGAAGCCGTCGATCCGGTTCAGGTCCCTGTCCAGTTGATAGATCATGTTCGGCGCCTGGCCGTTGTTTGCCCCGCTCAGGAAGAAACTGCCGCCGGTATAGGCGGCGCCGTTGACAATGCTGTCACCGGTGATTTCAGCGATGTTCTCGATAAGCGACGGCTCGCTCTCACGCCATTGATCCATTGGGCCGATATATATGGGAACGCCGGTCTCGTTTCGATACCTGAGCGATAATGTTTCGTTCTGACCGAACCACAGCGCCGTCTGCAGCGTATCGGTCAGGATGCCGTTGCGGGCGTTATGAGGAAAGTGGAGCCAGCCGCGGTCGTTGCGCGTCGCATCGGGATCATCCGGAAGATCGGGGTCACCGGTGTCGACGCAGGGAGAGCCGGCGCTGAGGATGAACCAGCTCGAATCACCGGCGAAGAAGTCAGGATTCTCTGCGGCGTTGCCTTCTCCTTCGAGACCGTTCTTGACCTGCGAATATATCACCTCGATGCCCCCCTCACCGGAGAAGTGTGGTCGTTCGCCCCAGAGGATGGAGCTTGAGATGACCACGTTCGCTCCGCCTCTTATATAACCGGCGTTTGCTTCCGGCTCTATTCCGATTTCGGCATTGTCGACGAAGGTACAGTTATTCAGCCTCAGCGGGTCGTTGCCGAGATCGCTCGAGGTTGCAAACGCTCCGCCGCCCACTGTCGCGCCGTTTTTCAGGAACAGGTTGTGATGGATATTGCTGTGAGGCGGCTCCTTTGCGTAGAGACCGCCACCGTAATCAGCGTTGTTTTGCGATATCCGGTTGTAACGCAGCTCAACAGTCGAATTGCCCCTGATATATATGGCGCCGCCGATCCGGTCCTGACCGCGGGCTGAGTTCTGGTTGAACTCGCACCATTCGACAAGCGGATCGGTTCCCTCGCCGCGGATGTAAGCCGCACCGCCTGCGCCGGCGGAATTCTGGGTAAAAGTGCAATAACTTACGTGTGGGTCGGAGCCGGTGTTTATATTGACCGCTCCGCCCGAACCGGAAGTGGCGTTGTTGTGAAAACGGCATCTTTCGAGAGCGGGGCTGCATTCATCGTGAAAGTAGATTCCGCCGCCGTTTTCTGAGGCTTCATTGTCAGTAATCAGGCAGTCGCGGAAAATGCCGGTGACACCGTCAAACAAGCCGATACCGCCGGCGTTCTCAGATGTTGAGTTGTCGTTGATGAGGCATGATTCGAATGTTATTTCGGAATTTCTTACGTGGATTCCGCCGCCGAAACCGTTCGACCCGCCGCGCGAGATGCGCGAATGTGCGACGGTTATATCGCTCTGATTGATGAAGATATTCCCGCCACAGGAGAGCTCGTCCAGACCGCCTTCACCCTGTGTCGCACGGCCGCCGGTGATAACGCAGTATTCCAGCCGGCAGGCTGATTCCGCATTCTGAAAGCGAAGTCCACGCCATTCCTGCCGGGCGCTGGGACCAAATCTTACCGAGTCTTCCTCAGTGCCGAGAGCCTGCAGTAATCCGTATATTATTAACGAATATTCGCCGTCGAACCGAACCTCGACACCTGCTTCGATTATCAGAGTATCCCGGTTATTCACGTAGATATTCCCTACGGCGATGTAGGGAGCATCTTCGGCATTCCAAATACCGCTGACAGAACCGTGTACCTGTGTGTCGCCGAAACCTGTTTCGAACGTGCAAAAAAGAACGATAAACGATGCAAGAGACGGGATTAGACCTTTCATGTAGCTCTCCTATTGACCGAAACGTTAGAGTGGGCGATTCCGCCGTCTGACTTTTAACCGAGGTTCTCGAAGTCATCGAGCATCTTCAAAGCCGGCGTTTTACTGATGCCGGGATGGTGATATTTCAGGTATTTCTTGAGAACGCTGGAGATTTCCCCCCTGGCGGTTCGACTGGGTTTCAAGCGCC
The DNA here is from genome assembly GCA_025774605.1 of bacterium. Lineage (GTDB taxonomy): Bacteria > Electryoneota > AABM5-125-24 > Hatepunaeales > Hatepunaeaceae > JALGVR01. Next base: position 15,328 of record JALGVR010000048.1, read on the forward strand.
TCACTGCCGTACTGTTGTTCTCCGTGAGCTTCCGTAGAATGCTGACACTTTCACCTGAGAGCGGCAGGCTTGACCCGCTCACTGGACGACAGTCACTGCAGCATACCGCGCCCGCGTCCAGCCAGAATATGTTTCTGGCGCCGATCAGCGCCTCGTCGGCGCCACAAACCGGGCAGGTGAGGGGATTGACGGCGAAGCCTGATGCCCTTAAAAGAGCAAGCTGAAAGATCCAGAGGTTTATCCTGGGGTCCCCCCGGCCGTTTTCCAGATTTTCAAGCATCGTTGCGGCGGCGTCGAACGCAGCGGGATTCGGCTCCGCATCAGTGAAGGACAGGTTCAACAGCTCCATGCCCGCGGATGCATAACCGGTCAGAACCAGGTCCCTTTTTATATGCGGGTAACTCTTCAACACGGAGGCCTGACCCAGCGTCTGAACAGAACGCGACGGCTTGAAGTAAATCAGGGCCTCGATGAGGTTGGAGGTTTCAACCGATCCGCCCGTACTCGTGGATTTTCCACGCCGGGCTCCCTTGGCGATGACCGCAACTCGACCTCGGCTGCGTGTGAAAAGGGTGATAATCCTCGATGTTTCACCGTGCCGGATCGACCGGACAACCAGCGCTTTTTCTTTTACGGGATCAGTTGCGACCATCCAGTTCACATCTCCAGTTATTATCATCATGCGTATATATTATTGTAAGCCTTTTTAGGTTGAGTGTCAAGTCGTCCAAGGCTGTTCGGTGAAACAAGAGATCATCGAAATGATTTGAAGCACAACCATCCTTTTATCTTTCTGTAGCTACAACAACAAAGGTAAATATAATTGCATATCTGGCCATCTTTTATTAATTTTTCAGCTGGTAATTAATTGACAATTGAAGATACGGGATAATTTTTCTTAAAATCCGCCATTGTGGTTAATGTATTCTCGGAGGTACTGATGAACAGCGAGGCTGAAAGTTGGGAATGCAGGGAGCACCCGGATGGACCGTTGGGATTCCCCTTCGCCGTAATGATGGGCGAGCAGATTGTATCATGGGTGAGAAAGCAGGAGGATGCTGAATTCATCGCCCGGGCTCGAGAGGTCGTCCCCCGTCTGGTGAAAGAAATCACAGTTCTTATGTCCGGTATTGACAACATCCGGAATTTTGTTCACACACTCGATTCCGATTTATATAATCTGGATGCCGAAATTAAGAACCGGTTATAACATGGCAGTAGAATCCAATGAGGATAGAGCCCGGATTGTTGCCGATATCCGCTCGATCGTTCAGGATGTGCGGGACCTGCCCACACTGCCGACCATCGCAATCGAGGTCAGGCGCCTGGTTGATGATCCATCAACGAATATCTCCGACATGGTGGGAGTTGTCGACCGGGACGTCGCTTTGACCGGACGCATCCTGCGAATCGCCAACAGCGCTTATTATGGCATTCCCCGCAAGGTTGACAATCTGAAAATGGCAATGGTCATACTCGGTGTTCGCGAGATGGTGAACCTCGTAACCTCCGTCTCGGTTTTGCGCATGATTCAGGATCAAACCGTCAATAAGGGGTTTGATATCAGGGAGTTCTGGATTCACAGCGCCACCTGCGCCGAGTTGGCTGTATCTTTATATAAGGGTTTAAGACTGACCATGCCCACCAGCGCTTACATTGCAGGATTACTGCATGATATCGGCAAGCTGATACTAAATCAACAGTTCCCCGAATATCACGAAGCCTGCTTGAACTACGCCGCTGAGCACAAGGTTAGAATTGTCAGCGCAGAGATAAATGTCCTTGGTGTCGATCATGGACATATCGGTGGCTGGCTGACCAAGAGGTGGAACATCCCCGAAGAGATCACTGAAGCGATCTCCCGGCATCACATCCGTCCATCCGACTCGCCGAAAAACGGATTACCCACGATCATTGACTGGGCTGACCGCCTGTTTTACGTGATGAAGAGCCGAGACAGGGCAGAGACGATTGACGTACTGAATTCCAACGAACATTGGAGGGAGTGGCTGGGTGATAACTTCGCTGCAACGGAGAAGATCGTCGGAGTACTTTTCGAGGGCTGGGAACGTTCGCATGAAATGATCAA
>JALGVR010000049.1 GCA_025774605.1 bacterium
GACGGGTTTTGCACTGCTTGACTTTGAAACCCGGATAGCGGAGCTATCCGGGCCACCCGATGAGCGCCGGAATGTCATCCCCGACAATTTAGATGTCATCCCTGACAATTCAGATGTCATCCCCGCGCACGCGGGGATCCAGAGCCAGGTCGGGTGGAACTGGACGAACTCCAGATCCGTCATCCACGCGCACGCGGGGATCCAGAGCACGGCGCGGGTAACCTGTTACCAGAGTTTCAATTTTCATATTTATATGCTTTTGTAGAAGGGATTCTATCTTCCGACGGGTTTTGCACTGCTTGACTTTGAAACCCGGATAGCGGAGCTGTCCGGACCGCCCTCGTCGGTGAGAGTGCGGGGACGGACTGCTTCGCAGGAATGACAATGCGGGATGTAATCCTTGTAATGAAGCGCTTTTTCAATATAAACCACCTGGTAAAACTCTTCCTTAAACAGGTTGTAAATCAAACTTATAAGCCCGAATAATAGGGATCCTTAATCGCCATCCTGTCGTTTTACTTGCATTATTTCTGAAACATGGGCTCAGCATTGACTTAATCCGTCACACTTGCTAACTTTCAACCAAGATCTGATTCTTCAGTCAAGTAAACCCGGGGGGGGGGACACATACTCTTTTTAGTTCCAAATATAGTTGTAAAACATAAAGAGGCATTATGAAAATACCCAAACGCAATGTGACCATCGGTGGTGAAGTCTTCGAGGTGCCCGATCTGACCAGATTGTTCGGTCGGGGAGTGTGGGGAATACTGATCGTTGTGATCATTATCTGGCTCCTGACAGGAACTTACATCGTCGGCGCCGATCAGCAGGGCGTGATTAAAAGGTTCGGGGAATATGTGCGGGTGGCGGGTCCCGGCATCCACTACCACCTGCCCTTCCCGATCGAATCCGTTCAGCGCCCCCGCGTCACGGAGGTCAAACGCGCCGAGATCGGGTTTCGCACCGTTGATCAGGGACCGCCAGCCAGGTATGTCGACCGTCCCAACGAATCGATCATGCTGACCGGCAACCTGAATATAGTGGACTGCGACATGATCGTCCAGTATCGTATCAGGGACGCGGTCGAGTACCTGTTCAAGGTCAGGGATTTGCAGAACACGGTTCACCGCGCTTCGGAGGCGGCGCTGCGGCAGGTGATCGGGCAGCGGGAAATCGATGAAGCGCTTACCACCGGCAAGGGTGAGATCCAGGTTGACACCAAGCGTCAACTTCAGGAGATCCTCGACAGTTACAACTCCGGGCTGCTGGTCGTCGCCGTGCAACTCCAGGACGTGCATCCGCCCCAGGCTGTCGTCGATGCCTTCAAGGACGTGGCGTCCGCCAAGGAGGATCTGAACAAGATGATCAACCAGGCTCAGGGCTACCGCAACGATGTCATTCCCCGTACGAGGGGACAAGCTGCGCAGATGGTCAAGGAGTCAGAGGCATGGGCTGCCGAGAGGATCGCCAAAGCCGAGGGGGACGCGGATAACTTCAACCGGATACTCAAAGAATACCGCCTCTCCCGCAACGTAACCCGCAAGCGCCTGATGCTGGAAACGATGGAGCAAATTCTTCCAGGCCTGCAGAAATACATCCTTAAAAGCGATAGAAGCGGCAACCTGATGAATGTGCTGGGCATCGGAACAACGGTCGGAAAGAGTACGGGAGGAAATCGCTGATGAAAGGTTCGAAGGTGGTAATAGTCCTTGTTCTTGTTCTGATCGCCATCGCTCTGGTTACCTTCGTGGTGGATGAGACGAAACAGGCTGTCGTCCTGCAGATGGGCAAGCCGGTCAGAAATGTCGATAAAAGCGGTCTTCACTTTAAGATTCCCTGGCCGATCCAGTCGGTCCGGCTCTTCGAGAAACGGATCCTCGATTACGATTCGGCGCCCACCGAAATTCTCACCAAGGATAAGAAAAACCTGGTTCTCGACAACTACGCCAAGTGGCGGATCGTCGACCCGCTCAAGTTCTTTGTCACGGTTCATGACGAGAACGGCGCGCAGGCAAGACTGGACGACATCATATATTCCGAGCTCCGTGTGGCGCTGGGTCTGCATGATCTCGAGGAGATCGTAACCTCCCGCCGCGCCGAACTGATGGCAATGGTCACCGCCGCATCCAATGCAAAGGCGTTGGACTACGGGATCGAGGTTGTCGACGTGCGCATCAAGCGCGCTGACCTCCCGGAACAGAACGAGCGTTCGATCTACCAGCGGATGCGCGCCGAACGTAAACGGATCGCCAACCGCTACCGTTCCGAGGGCGAAGAGGAGGCGATCAAGATCCGCGCCGTGACCGACAGCCTGAAGGTGGCCATCATGGCCGATGCGTACCGGCAGTCGCAGATCATCAAGGGAAAGGCTGAAGCGAAGGCAATCGAAATATACGCCAAGGCTTACGGTCGCGATGAGGATTTCTATGACTTCTACCGCACGCTTGAGGCATACAAGAAGATCATCGACTCGAATACCGTGATTGTTCTGCCCCCGGATACGGAGCTGTTGAAATACTTCAAGTAGGGTTCTGTCGAAAGGTTCATGGAAGCCGTTGTTTTTCGAGTCCCTGAAAATACACGGTTACGGCTGTCTGCGTACCGAGGTCGCCTTTGCGCCCGACAGGCTTAACCTGATTATCGCGGACAACGAGACCGGCAAGTCAACGCTGGTTTCGGCGCTGCTCGCCGCCCTGTACGGCATCGAATCCGACCGCCGCAGGGTCGTCAGTAAACGCCCGCACATGGAGCGTGTTCTGCCCTGGACCGAGCCCGATCGATTCGGCGTCAGGCTCGATTTCACGATGGGACGGACAACGTGGCGCCTCGAAAGGGATTTCCACACCGGCGAGGTCAGGCTGATTGACCGCTCCACCGGCAAGGATCACAGCGACGAATACCATGTCGGGCACGGCAGGTACCGGATCGGCGAGAAACTGATCGGTATGTCCGTAAGTGATTTCCTGAAATGCTTCTACCTGGAACAGCAGGGATTTGGTGAGATCAGGAAAGCCGGCGGATTGATGAACCACCTCCAGAAAGTCGCCACGGCGGCGGAGGGTGAAGCAACCTCCCAAAAGGCGTTGGAAAGGCTGCGGCTGAGTTTAAGGAAATACCCGCATCCGTCCAGCAGTCAGGGTCTGAAGATTGAAAACGCCATTAAAAGATACCGGGATGAACTCGATAAAACGAGCGCCCGGATGGAGAAACTGGCGCGGCAGCGGGCGGGGATTGAGCAGTCCTGCGCGCGCCTGGAAGCGATCAAGCGCGAAACCGGCCGCCTCCAGGACGAGCGCCGGCATTACCTTCAGCTCGGCAACCAGGCTGAACTGATCGAATTGACCCGGCTGCTCAAAAGGCAGCGGGATCTGAAGACCAGGCGCGACAAGCTGGCGGCAACCGCCGATAAAATCAAGGATTATGCCGACTTTCCCGCAGACAAGTGGGACCGGCTGATTCACCTGACCGGCAAGCTCGAGGAGATCGAGGGCGCAACCGGGAAACTGCGGTCCGACATTCGAACCAAAGCCGAGCTTCCCCTGAGTGATGTTGAAGACGAGTTGAAGGGATATGGCAGGTTGGGTGAAATCGAGGCGAAGGATGCTGAAGAATTTGAAAATGCCCTTTCGCTTCTCGAGGACCATCAGAACCGCTATGAAAGTGTGAGACGGGAGTACGATCAGATTGAAGAGAATCTGGACAATGAGGGTTTTGACCGTCGGAGGTTTGATCGCCTGAAGCGGGTTTACGGTGAGCTTGGGGATGAGGATATTCGTCTCGTCGCTGAATTTCCCGCCCTGCGCGCCGGGCGGGAGGCCGTCCTGTCGGAAAAACGGGACCGGCGGAAGCGGTTGCAGCTTGATCTAACGAAGCTTGAGCTGCAGCAGAAGAAGAAGTCCATCATTTCAAGGGTGATCTTCATAGCCGCCGCGGTCTTGGCGATATCCGGCGGCTCCCTGATGGTCTTCTCGATTGACTTTCAGCTCGGAAGGATACTCGCCGGTGCGGGAATCATCATCGGCGCGGTCGGGGCTTTCATGCGCGGCGCTTCCGGGAGTTCGGTTGTCAGAAGAACAAGGGTCGAGCTGGCTGCGATCTCACGCGAGGAGGCGGAGGCGAAGCAGTCACTCGACAGGACAAGCGGCAAACTCCGGGAGATCGCCCACAGAATTGAACTTGCCGATGAAGATGAGTTGCTCGAAGGATATACCGATCTGTCCCGCATGAAGGAACAAGCCACTCCCCTCGTGGATGTGGAGCGGGATTTGGAGCGGGTTCGGAACGAAAGAGAGCAGGCGTTGGACAGGGTGAGGGGATTCTTCACCGGGGTCGGCGAGGCGGTGAATGACGATGAGACGCTGATCGAAAAGACACGGGAACTGCTGACAGGGTATCGAAAAGTCGTCGAGCTGAAGAAGAGATTGTCTGAATTGACCGAGCTTAAGAGACAATTGTCCGGAGATCTTAAGCGGGAGACCGGCAGTCTGGAGAGTCACCGAAGTGAGATCCTTGACATTCTGAAATCGGGCGGTGTGAAGGATTTCGACCCCCTGGAGGATGCGGTCGAAAGATTCCGGCAAGGAAAGGAGAAGCGCCTTCAATATCGGTCGATAGTCGAAGAAAAGATACCGGTGATCGAGCGCGAAATGCTGTCACAGGGCGAACTAAGCGAAAAAATTAAGCGCGCCGCACACCTGAAAAAGGAACCTCTCCCGGCTGAAGACGGAGAGGCTCCGAACGGCTCGAAAGAACAATATCGCGAGCGCGCCGACGAGATCTCCCGCGAAATCGACGAACTCACCAGGGAGCAGATGGATATCCGCGGTAAAATAGACGCGACGATCCAGCAGTACGAATCTCAATATCCCGATCTGCAACGAAGGCAGGATAAGCTCAAACATGATCTCGATCGGGTGGAACGGTTTCACTCCGAAATCCAAACCGCTGCCGGCATCATGGAGGAAATCGCCGATGAGGTTTACAGGACATGGGCGGCGGCGCTCGACGAAGAAGTGACGCCCCTGCTGAGAGCGCTCAACCACAATTACTCCGACCTGAAATTCGACAACGATCTGAGCTTCACTGTCACCGACAGGAAGACGAACAGGATCATCCGGTCCGACGAGATCGAGAACATCCTCTCGACCGGCGCCAGGGATGAGATCTTCCTCGCGGCAAGGCTCGGCATTGCGGGTTACCTGTCGCGGGGAGCCGGGGATGCGCTTCCCGTAGTCCTCGACGAACCGCTCGCCACCGCTGACGACGAAAAATTCCTCAGCGGAATGAAATTCTTCATTGATGATCTCTCGCTTCGTCACCAGGTCCTGATCATCTCGTGTCACGCACTGCGCCACCAGTGGTTGAAGCAGATTACCGCCAGTCAGTTCGAGCGGCGGACGCACCTGATAGAGATCCGCTCATGACCCGCAAAAGTCTGAAATTCCTGCACCTTGCCGACCTGCACCTCGGTCGGGAGTTCAGCGGCGGTCGGTTGAAGCTGCCTTACGAGAAAGCCCGTAAACGCGTCCGCGAACAGCGGAATATATTGGCAATGGCTGTTGAACAGGCTCGCGAAGCGGCGGTTGATATCATACTGATCGCCGGGGATCTGTGGGAGGAATCACGCCTTGCCCAGGATACCGTCGCCTTTGTTATGGATACTCTGGGAGCCGCCGGCGTACCGGTCGTAATATCTCCCGGCAACCACGATTACCATGCGCCGGGCAGTCATTATTCCGATGAAATCACTGAAATCACGATTAAAAGAAGATGGCCCGACAATGTCTTCATTGTACGTGATTACGACTTCACCCACTTTCAGCCGCCCGGACTGGAGGGGGTCGTTATAACCGGCATCGCCTATCACTCCAACCAACCTAACGGCAAGCGCCGCTTCGGCGTTGAACTCAAGCCCCCTGAAGCGGATATACGCATCTGCGTGGTTCATGGATCGCGGGACGATCACCTGCCGGCGGGCAAGATGATTACGATGCCTTTCAGCGACGCCGAACTGCTGGCTCAACCGTTCGACTATATCGCGCTGGGTCATTACCACCGCGGTTCGATGATCAGGGACGAGAAGGGCATGGTTCGCGCCGCGTACCCGGGATCGGCCTGCGCCCTCGCCGTCGATGAGACCGGTCCGCACGGCTGTATTATCGGCACCGTTCACCCGGGCGGTGTTCACCCCTCCGAGATCGCCCTCAAGCCACTCGACACGCGGCGGATACACAGACTTATGGTGGATGTCAGCGGACTTCAGCATATCGAAGCGGTGGAAGCGAAAATCTCCGAAGAGCTCAAGTTGAACAAGGTGGGAAGTCAGGATATGGCGCTGGTCGAGCTGACCGGGACGTATCCCGGAGGCGGCAGGATGGAATTCGCCGAACCGTTCATCAATGAGAGCTGCTTTCATCTGCAGATAGACTGCAGCTCCGTCAGACCGGAATGGGACATCGACGACGGGGGTGTCGGGCAGCCGCTGACCACTGAAGGTATATTCAGGGAGCGCATGAAGCGGATGATCGAGGAAGCGTTGGGCAGAAACGACACATCTGAAGCCGCCAGGCTGCAGAACGCGCTTTACTACGGGCTTGATGCCCTTCACAATAAACCGATAACACCACGTTAAACCTGCACCCGGCCATGAAAATTGAAAATCCCTTCATAATCACGGAAGATCAGGGCTTCTGGCGTCGCATAAAGCGATACCTGTTCACCGGTTTCCTGATACTGGGACCGATCGGTATCACTCTGTTTCTGCTCTGGAAAGGCTTCCTTTTACTGGACGGCATACTGGGAAAAGGTATCAACCTTGTTCTGAAGGATGTTTTGGGGTTCAAGATATTCGGGCTCGCATCCATACCCGGGATCGGTTTCCTGGTGCTGATAATTCTGCTGATAATCACCGGATTCGCCGCCCATAACGTCTTTGGGAACAAGCTGATCCAGAAGAGCCAGCGGTTCATGAACCAGATCCCGCTGGTGAACCGGATTTACCATGCGATCGAGCAGATCAGCCAGGCGATATTTTCCGGCAAAAGGGAGGTATTCAAGCGGGCGGTGTTGATCGAGTACCCGCGCAAGGGCGTTTATTCCATCGCGGTTATGACCGCCGACACCAGTGGTCATCTGCAGGACAAGCTGCCGGAGGATTCGATCAGCGTATTCCTCCCGACAACGCCGAACCCCACCTCGGGTTTTCTGCTCTTCGTGCCCAAGAGTGAAATCATCGAGCTCGACATTTCTGTCGAAGAAGCGCTCAAGCTGATAATCTCCGGGGGAACACTGAGCGCGCAGGACAAAACCATGGGTGAAAAGAGCTGACTTTCCTGCGCTCGAATGCGACGGTTCCCCGTAAACATGTATTACGAAAACAATTGATAATGAAGGTATCGCCGATCTTGAGTCTCTTTTTCGCCGTCCTTATATTTACACTGTTTATCTGTCATTCAGTTGCAGGCGCTGAATTGGAAACCGGGAAACCCGACAGCGGGCGCCGAACGCTGGTAACCACATTCGCCAAGGGTTTGGAGTATGACGGCTGGGATGGGGCGCTGCACCTGAGTCTACCCATGCCGTCGGACGGCTGGATCTCAATTCACGAGAATATATCCGTCAGGCTCTATCGGATCAGCGGCTTTCACAGGCAGTGGAGATTGGATCAGAGGTTTGATTTCAGGTACGAACAGCAGTCGGAGGGGTGGTTCAAATGGCTGCTGGCCGGCGAGCAGGAGCGGTTCAGTGATCAACGCGCTCATCGTTACGCGGATGACGTCAATTACGCCCGATTTTATCCCGCCGGCCCGCGCCTGTCCGACATTATCGGTGTGAGCGCGGGCGGCGGCGGAGGGATCAGCAGCCAGCATCTGGCGCTGGGAGCGGGGTACGCCCGCCCGACCGATTTCAGTGCCTGGGGATCACTGGGACCCATATTTGAGGATCGAAGAGGCGAAAAAAACAGCGGCGTCCGGCTTGACTTGAACCTGCTGGGCAATTGGCGGGGAAACAACCTCCGGGCGGACGGATGGTTGAACCGCCTCAACGTCGGCAACGATTTCGGCTGGTCGGCGTCGATAAGCGGCGAACACGCCTTCTCCGGCGAAGCGGGTGACATGTACACCGTATCCTACCGCGAAAACGGACAGCGTGAATTCAGCGTATCAGAGGAGAGCGAGGGACGGCGTCGCGATGAACGGTTGAACATATCCAACCGGCTCAGCGGCGGCGGTGATTCACCCTTCCGGATGGTCTGGGATTCCGAATTCTCCCGGCAGCGTATTGAACATTCGGGTCTGCCAAGGGAGTATACGGATCACGAATTCCTGCTGGAGAACGATGTCAAGGTAGTCTATGGCGGCGGCGGTTTCCGCGGCGCGGTAACGGGTGGACTCGACCTGCAGGAGCAGCAGTACGAGGACGCCCTGATTCAGGGGCGCCGCAGCTACATGGGGATATATGCGGCTCTGTTGAGTTCATTCCTTGACAGTTCGGCGGTCGAGGCGAGGGTGATCAACTACCGCTTCAACACACCGGATGAAAACGACCTGAACGACCGGGACGAGCTGCGCTATCTGCTCGTCCTGCGCGCCGGTAAAAAGCTGCTGCCGGGCCTGGGCGCGAGGGTTAAAATGGAGGCCGATCTGCATCACCTGGTCTATATTTTCAGGCCGCGCAGCGCTGAGAACCGCTGGTCGAGGATGTTCAGCCTCTCGTGCGAACTGCCCTGGGAGGAGGGAAGCGTAAAAAACATCTCCCGCTTCTCCATGGTGGGCAATTACAACGTATATGATTACACTCCGGCTGACGTTGAATTGAGCCGGGTCTACCGCTTCTTTTCGGTCGACGACACTCTGCAGATACAGGTTCATCCCCGCTGGGAGTTGATGCTGGGGACAGAGCTGCTGGTGGACGAACATGGCCGCTTCCGTTGGGACGACTGGGTGGAGGATATTTCCGAGAACGGATACAGCCTCACCACATCGTTCATGACGTATTATAACGTCCACGGTTTGCGGGCGGGATTCGGCTGGAAAACCCATCATCGTTACAGCTGGCTGCATGTTGAGGGTGATGACAGGATGAGGGGTGATGCGGTCAGATCCCAGGGCCCCGCCCTCTATCTGCGGGCCGATCCGGCCGAACGCCTGAACGTTGTGCTCAACGGGCAGGTTCTGCATGTGAACGACAGCCGCCGCGGTAATTTCGACCTGCCCGATGTCAGGTGCAGCCTGACCTGGATGCTGTAATATGTCCGTCTATTCGCAGGCTGATTTGAATCATCGACCGGGAGCCTCCGAGTCGATCCGACGCATGATGACCGTGGTCTTTGTATTTTTAACGATTATATGCTCGCATTCAAGGGCGCAGGATACGACCAGGATCCCGGATGAACCGATAATATATGCCGTCGAGATCATCGGGAACCGGGTGACTTCAGACAAGCTGATATTGCGCGAGATGAAGCTTAAGCCCGGCATGACCGCGACTCCGAAAGCCCTGGAGAAGGACCGGCTGAACATCGAATCGCTGGGGTTGTTTAACCGGGTCGTGGTTGAACTCGCCGAGGATGAAGGAAGGGCCGTGGTTCAGGTCACCGTCACGGAACCTTTTTATATATATCCTTTTCTGACCGGTCGATACGACGTAAACCGTCCCGAGCGCGCCGTTCTGGGCGTCGGGATATATCACTGCAACTTCAACGGTCTGGGCCGGAGATTTAAAGCGTCGGTGTGGGGGGGATACGCGCGTGGCTTTTACATTGACCACGATGACGCCTGGTTCAGCATTGGCGGCGGATACGGGCTTGACGGCAGGATCTATTACAACGATGACGTGGTAAAGGATCCCTATGATAAAGAGGTCAGGCGCAGATCCAGTGGGATCGGGCTTACCGTCAAGCGGCGTCTCGGACGACGGCACAGCCTGGGATTCAACCTTGGGTGGGAGGTGATTTCATCATCTTCGGATTACTACACGCTTACACCGGGCGGCCGCGATCGTGTGCTCTCCCTGGCGATCATATATGCCGATGACAAACGTGATTACCGGTACTATCCAACTTCGGGCTATTATATCACATTGAATGCTGAAGCCAGCCGTCTGGTGGATTTTAATCGCTACTTCTACCGTGAGATGGCCGAGGTTCGGGGTTACGTGCCGTTCGATCCGCTGATAGTGGCGCTGCGCGGCTGGGGTGAATTCGGACAGCATACACTTCCGTACTACAGATGGCTGGCTGTCGGTCGGGATCTTGTGCGTGCCGGAGATGGTTTCAGCAATCCGAAGGGGATGGTGCTGGGAGGCAGTCTGGAGCTGCGTTTCAGGCTTGTAAAACCGTTTTACCTGAGCTTTGACAAGGTTCCCGTGGCCGGACCATATCTCCGCGGTCTGAAGTTCAGCCTGGAAGGGGTCGTCTTCGGGGATCGCGGATTCTATGCCAGTCATCGTTCCGGTTTCAGGAATGACTTCCGCGCCTGGGGGTTCGGTGTCCAGGCACAGCTGCCATATATCAAGACAGCCCATCTCCTGGTCGGATGGACACCGGATTTGGAGCTGAACCGACCCTCCATTACAGTTAAAAACGGAGTCACCTTTTGAAATGCCGAAGGATCCGTTTATATTAATAGATGGCGTCTCTGCGCCGGGTGTGCTGAGAGTTGTCGGGAGTGAGGCTGATCACCTTAGCCGGGTGTTGCGTGCCAGCCCGGGATTCAGGATAACCGGCTTTGACGGAGCCGGCAGCGGCTGGCTGGCCGAGGTTGAATCGGTCCGGCGGGGCGAAGTCCTCTGCCGGGCGCTGGAACCCCTTCCCGCTCAAGTTGACCTTGCGCCGGGGCTGCAGGTCGGAGTCGCTGTGATCAAGGGGCGCCGCATGGATTATGCCGTCGAGAAAGCCTCTGAGATCGGCGCGGAAGCTCTCACACCGCTGCTGACCGACAGGAGCGTGATAAGACCGGGAAAGGGAAGGATAACGAGGTGGCGCAGCATCGCACTCGCTTCAGCCAAGCAGTCGCGCAGGCTGACCTTGATGCGCGTCGGCGAACCGATCGCGCTGCGCGAATTCGTCGATTCATCTCGAGTGGATCGAACGGTCTGGGCGTTCCATAACGACCAAAGGGCTCGTTCGCTGGTTGAGGTTTATCGTTCGATCAACACCCCGCCGGCGCTGACGCTGCTGATCGGTCCTGAGGGAGGTTTTACGCCGGCCGAGGTTGATTTTCTGGCGGCGGAAGGGATTGAACTTGTTCGTCTGGGCGTCAGACCGCTGCGAACCGAAACCGCGGTGGCTGTCGCGCTGGGGATGGTAAAAAATCTGGCATCTGATTTATGAAATCCAAGATATTCCACTACTTGGACGCGAGTTGGGAGTTACTGCGACCCGTGAATCTTGTTATTACGGCGTTGACTGTCTGGGTCGGGGGGATAATTGCGGGCGGCGTGGAAGTGATGCTGAACGGCACGCTCTTGTGCGCCGCCTTCGCCGCGGCGCTGGTTGCGGCCGGAGGCAACGCGATCAACGACGCGTATGACGAGGATGTCGATCAACTGAACCGGCCCGACCGACCGATACCTTCCGGACGGCTGGATTACGTCAGCGCGTTCAAGTTGGGCGGCGGGATTTCGATATTCGGCATCATTATCAGCTATTTGTTGAAACCAGGTCTTGGAATTATCGCTCTTTGCGTGGCGCTGCTGCTGTGGGTGTACAGCGTCAGCCTCAAGCGAACCATCCTGCTGGGGAACTTCGCCGTCGGCATCTGTGGAGGACTTGCCTTCATCTTCGGCGCGCTGGCGGTGGACAATCCCGCGGGCGGAATGTATCCGGCGTTGTTCGCGTTCCTGATCCACATCGGGCGCGAGATCGTCAAGGATATCGAGGATGTCTCCGGTGACCGGTTGTGTGGCGCGATGACCCTGCCGGTCGTTGCCGGCGGCCAGCATGCCCAGCGGGTTGCGGCTTTCATGCTGATGATGCTGGCCACCGCCGTATTTATCCCCTATTGGACTGGTGATTTCAGCCGCAACTATTTTTATATCATGCTCACGGCGGTAGACCTGCCCCTGATGTTGATAATCCTCTTTCTGCTGATCGGTGTTGAACAGAGGGGGCTGAAACGCGTGAGCGCGGCGCTGAAGCTGATAATGATTGCCGGACTGGTGGCTCTTTACATTGGATGACATGAATATCCCGGAGATAATACTCGCCTCGACGTCGCCCCGAAGACAGCTGCTGCTGAAACAGATCAACATCCCCTTCAGGGCGATCGTTCCCAAGGGTATCGAGGAGGTTCCGGACGACAATGATTTCGCGCGGATTGTGGTGAGGAATGCTGAGTCGAAGGCTGGTTCAGTGCTGGATTCGGTCGCTGGCAAGGCTGTTCTGGGTGCGGACACGCTGGTTGAACTGGACGGTGACCCGTTGGGTAAGCCGACGGACGCCGGGGACGCACGGCGAATGTTGCGCAGCCTGTCGGGAAGGGACCACTTCGTTCACACCGGAATTGTCCTCATAGATCCCGCCCGCGGCGTCCGTTACCGAGACAGCGAAATCACCCGGGTCTATTTTCGCAGCCTGACCGAGGTGGAGATCGACGACTACATCAGGTCGGGCGAGCCGATGGACAAGGCGGGATCATACGGAATACAGGCGCGCGGCGCCGTTCTGATCCGGCGCGTTGAAGGGTGCTTCTTCAACGTGATGGGGCTGCCGCTGGCGAAGTTATGGGAGATGTTGTCCAGGTGGACGCGGGATCGCGGGAGATAGCGATCTTGTATAGCGTGTAGCCCGGAACCCTTGTGGTCCGGGATTCCCGGCATAGGTTCATCCTGGAGTGTGGACATTCCTGTCCGCCCAGGTGTTTTAATGGCTCTGGTTTCAGGGCGGACAGGAATGTCCGCCCTCCAAGAACAACTGTAGGAACAGCACTGAACAGGTTATAAATGAACATTCCGTATTCCAAGCGCGGGAAATTACCGGATGATCTGTTTCATGGTTAGAAAGGGTTGGAGATGAAACGGAAACGAAATCGAGAATCAGCAGAACCGGCCGAAAGGGTCGAATTTCAGCAGGCGTTGGGGGATGATCCTGACAGCGCTGACGGGAAGATTGTCCGGGCTGTCCGTCATCTGCCTGATCCCGGTCCGGCGATGGTTGCCGGCATGGTGATGAGCAGAATTCGACGGAAGCAGTCCGATACGATCAGGATTCGAGTGCGCGATATCGCCTGGGGACTCGCCGGCGGCTTCGCCGGTGTGATACTGGGCTTATGGATCGCCGGATCGGCGCCGGATACGGCTCAGATTGCCGCCCGCAGCGGTTACGACGCTGAATTCACAGAGCTTGCGGACGACATCGACCTGCTCGCCTGGGATCTAAGCAGTGATTCGGGAGTCACGCCATGAAAAAGACGGGTTGGCTGTCGGCACTGTTGATCGTCTCCTGGACGCTCAATGTAGCGTTGATCGTGGCTTACTTCATGAAGACGACCTACCCGCCCGGCGTGCAATTTTCCGCCGGACCGGACATTGATCGTTTTCATGGATCGTTGCCGGGCATCCCGCCCGAGCGGAGGGCGATGTTCCAGATGGAAACCTCACCACTGCATAACCGTTATGTACGGCTGATCGGGGAGATGTCGGACAACCTTGCCGGAGCTGATCTTGACACGTCCCGGATCATGGAACTGAGCGATTCGCTGACCGCCGTGCGCGGCGAGCTTCAGAGAAAGCTGGTCGAACATCTGGTTCGGGTTCATGGCGATCTCTCCCCGGAGGACCGATTTCGTCTGTCGCGTCGTCTGTTCTCGATAATTGAAGGCAAAAGACCCGGTATGGGGACGCCGAATCAATTCCGGGGAGGACGCCGTTTCAGATCCGACTCAACGAAAAGACCAAAATAAAACAACCTAAACGGAGGAAGAATGAACTGGAAACACATCACGGCAGTAATCTTGACGGTATTTCTCGCGGTGGGAATGACAATTGCACAACCGCCCGCCGGTCGCCCCGGCATGGGTCGCGGGCAGCGGGGCTTGCTGCAGCAGAAACCGGGATTGCCGCCGGGCCCCGGATTTCATGAAGGGTGCTTCGGTCTTAATCTGACCGATGAACAGCAGGTGAAGATTCAGCAGCTCCGCCTCGAGCAGCAGCGCGAGATGATCAAGATCAAATCAGAAGTCTCGAATCTCCGCGACAAGCTGAAGTTAGCCGTTACCGCTGATAAATTCGACGCAAAGGCTGTCAATGACATGACCGGCAAGCTTGCCAAGGTACAGCAACAGCGCATGATGATGAAGGCCAAGCATCTGAGGAAGGTGCGGGATATCCTGACCGATGAGCAGAGGGTGAAATTCGACCAGAAGGTGCTTTCAGGTCGGTTCGGGTTTGGTCACGGTGGATGTTCCGGCATGTGTGGACCGAAAGGCGATCGCCCCCATCGCGGGAGACGACCGTGCGGTCCGGGCATGTGGTGATCGCCGCCTCATAAGTGATGGAAACAAAAATCCCCCCGTCATTGGGGGGATTTTTTATATACGCGGTCGCTTGCTATTTTTTCCAGAAGCCGCGTGTAAAGGGCAGTATGAACACGAATATCTCGAGCCTGCCCACAACCATCACCAGGCATAATATCAGCTTCGATAAACCGGGAAGCCCCGCATAATTACCCATTGATCCAACAGCTCCCAATCCCGGTCCGACGTTGCCCATGCACGCCGCCGACCCGGTGAACGCCTCCAGGAAATTGACGCCGGTAACGGTCAACGCCAGTGATGAGGCTGATACAATAACCAGATAGAACACTACGAACAACATCGCATCCCTGGCATGGTCGGGGTTCATCGCCCTGCCGTCGATCCGCACCGTATCGACGATATTGGGATGAATCGTACGCTTGACCTTCAGCCTGACGAGCTTCCAGAACAGGATGAACCTGTCGATCTTGATGCCGCCGGAGGTCGATCCCGATGAAGCGCAGATCAGCGTCAGGAATATCAGGATTATGTGAGAGGACGCAGTCCACACCGTTGAATCCGCCTTGGCGAAACCCGCGGATGTACCCACCGAAACCACCTGAAACGCGGCGTACCTGAGCGCATTGCCCCAATCCGGATAAACCGTCGAATGCGTTAAAACTGTCACCAGAACGGTGGACAGCACAAGAACGGCGAAGTATACTCTCACGGTCTCCCAGTCCGAAATCCTCAGCGCCGGGCGATCAGTAATTGAAAGAGGAAGGCGAAGTTCATCCCGGAAAGAACCATGAACACCAGGACGATCAGCTCAACCGGCAGACTGCCATAGGAAGCGATACTCGCATTCCTGTTATCCGGGCTTGTCCTCTACACCACCTTCAACCAGTCCGAAATCAGGAAGAAGAAGCGGTCGATAAGGAGGGCCATGCGGGTCATGACCGTGTAGCCGTAGCCGGCGCCGAAGCCGACCATCAGTAATCCTGTCCCGACCTGGGCGAAGAAGCCCGCCGTGCCGCGATGTTCCAGTGAGAAGAAGAAGTAGATCAGGATGCAGATCAGGCCGAAGACGATTATCGGATTGGAGAACAGGCTCAGTGCAGAGAGCAGGCCCGGATGTTGGACGAATCCCGATACCGCCGCCGACGAAACCGGTGGCACTATCGACGCCTGAACCTGCCGCATCAGGTCGCCCTCGGTGAAGCCGATCACCGCCATGCCGCTGTAGATACCCACCATGTAGCCGATCGGCCAGCGTGATATCCAGCCGTATTTCTTCGAGAAGCGGGTGATCATCATCAGTCCGAGCAGGAATGGAACGATCAGCCACCAGTCCTGTCCCGACGTCAGCGGATCCCACAGGTTCGGCTTGAAGACGTTGAAGAATTCAATCGCTACGACGTACCCCGCGGCAAGCCCCACGAACAGATGCTCGGCGATCTTGAAAAACGGGTTATCCCTGTAGAGGAAGCTCAAGATCATCAGCGTCAGCAGCGCCGCGACCCATGTCCAGAAGCCATCCATCAGATTTCCATGGTCATTGTTCTTTAGTCGTTAGTCGGTAGTCGATAGTCGTTAGTCGATAGTCGTTAGTCGGTAGTCGGTAGTCGGTGGTCGGTGGTTACGATTTATTTTTGTTTGGCTGACTTTTTCAAGTACTTGGACAAACCAGTCAACATTGATCCGATCTGGTTGCATTCATCGATGATTCTGTCCGCAACATCTTTCGAAAAGTAGCCAATGGCATGAGCTATATGTATCTGGGTTTTAACTTCCATGCATGAACCTCGTGCTATAGTTAGGAACCGATTAAACTCGGCATCGGAAATTCGACCATATCCTTCAGCGATATTTGACGGAATGGCAACGGATGACCGGCGGATTTGATCGCGCAAGCCCCAATCACTATTGAATTCTGTGATATTGGTCAGTTTATAGATTTCCACCGCCAATAGGCAACCCCGCCGCCAAACTTCGATATCCTCCAGTTTCTTAAAAACCATTAATTTCCTCCGACTACCGACTACCGACTACCACTTACTGCTCTATCCCCCCTCCTCACCAGAAAATAAACCACATTTCCCAAAACAATCAGCAGGATTATGACAATGTGTCCGACTGACTGGGCGTTCATGAACGTCAACGCCAGGGCCGGTTCGCCGAGCAACTGTTCGTACTCCGCACAACCGGCGATCCCCATCAGCATTCCGGACAACTGACCCGACTGCAGGTAAGCCGAATATTCCGGCACCGAAACCGCTCCCGCGCCGGCGATCATCGTCAGTTTGAAGCGCGACTGGGCGTACTGGACGTATTCCTTTGTGCCCGGATAGCCGACCGACAGGTTGACGAACAGGGCAAAGCTGGCGTAGTTCCGCACCTCGTCCATGAGTGGCAGGTCAGCGATGTTCGCGCCGTGATAGTCCTGAGGGAAGGCGGCGCGGATCGAGCGCCCCATGTCCACCATCACCGCTTCGCGCCCCTCCTTGAAGCCGAGGTTGACGAAATCGACGCCGTATGTTTTATCGTTGCCGCGTTCGGCAAGTACGTTCTTCAGCGCCAGCTCAACCATCGGCGGACCGGCGGGCCAGAGCGACAGCATCACGACGCGCAGGTTCTTACGGAACAGGTGCCGCAGCACGGCTTCAGTCATCGGGTAGAGTTCGGCTTTCGAGCCCGGGTCGTAGTCGCACGACAGCAGCACCAGCGAACCTTCCGGCAGTATTTCGATATGGTCGTAAAAGTCCTGTGTCGGCTGCGAGACCGGCATCGGCACCTTGAGCGGCAGCAGCAGCGGGATCAAAATCGCCAGCGCCACCAGCAGGAATATCCAGCGCTTGTCGAGGCGCTCGAGGGATTTGAGGGTGTTTATGGTTGTTAATTTCATTTGATATAAGAAAGTCCTTCTCATTAGTTATAAAGTAGCCGACTGAAG
>JALGVR010000050.1 GCA_025774605.1 bacterium
CGCAAGGGCGGGCCGGCGCTGAAGATCAGCACCGGCTTGGCAACCCTGCTGCTGTTGATTTCGGCGCTGTTCGTCGGCGTGACGTTCGTGGCGGGAATCCTGGGGAAGGCATAACTTTTACGGACGCGATAAATCCGTGTAATTGCACTTCCTTTAAAACCTGAAATTAGCTAAATTTTATGGAGGTCTGTCTGACACGCATAAGCTGTTAACGGGGGCGTTTCATAGTTGTATTATCACCCGAACGTCCAGCAGTCACCCTGAACGCAGTGAAGGGTCTCAAGCCGACAAGCGAGATTCTTCACTTCGTTCAGAATGACATGGGGGTGAGATACTTCAGTTCGTTCAGAATGACATGGGGGATGAGATTCCTCACTTCGTTCAGAACGACCCGGGGAGACGCAACCATAAGTTGCCCCCTAATAAAACAGATAATTCAACCTGCATAATTTGAGGAGGACCGTAAATAATGAAATACGATCGAATCTGGAATTTTAATCACGGACCGGCGGCGGTGCCGCTGGAGGTTCTGGAACACATGCACGAAAGCTGGTTCAACTACCAGAACACCGGCATGAACCTGATGGAATGGTCGCATAGATCGAAGGAATACGACGCGATCCATAACGAGACCGTGGCGCTGGTCAAGAAACTGCTCGGTCTCGGCGATGAATTTCACGTGTTATTCTTACAGGGCGGGGCGTCGACACAGTTTGCCATGATCCCGATGAACTTCCTGCTCGATGGTAAAAGTGCCGATTACATCAACACCGGCTCGTGGTCGGTCAAGGCGATCAAAGAGGCAAGGCTGTTCGGTGACGTGAACGTCGCCTTCGACGGCAGCGAGGTCAACTTCACCAGGCTGCCGAAACAGCACGAACTCAAGCTGACCGACGGCGCCTGCTATGTTCACATGACCAGCAACAACACGATCAAGGGGACCGAATTTCACGAGTTCCCCGACACCCATGGCGTACCGATCGCCTGCGACATGTCGAGCGATTTCTTCTCGCATCGTTTCGATCCCAAGCCTTTCGGCATAATGTACGGCGGCGCACAGAAGAACCTCGGGCCATCCGGCGTCACGCTGGTTATTCTCCGGGATGACTTCTACCGGACTGCCCGCCAGGGTATCACATCGATGCTCAGCTATGCCACCCATGTCGACAAGAATTCGCTGTACAACACGCCCAACACCTTCGGAATCTGGTTTATGAACCGGGTGTTGAACTGGATGGACGAAATGGGCGGTCTTGCCGCGATGGAGGAACGCAACCGGGAGAAAGCCCAAATCCTGTACGGCTTCATGGACGATAACGCCGAATTCTACCGCGGCACGGTCGAGAAGGACAGCCGAAGCTGGATGAACGCCTGTATGCGACTCCCCAGTGAGGATCTCGAGGCGAAGTTCGTCGCCGAGGGCAAGTCCGCCGGTTTCAACGGGCTCAAGGGTCATCGCAGCGTCGGCGGCATCCGCGTCTCGATGTACAACGCCATCCCCCCCGAAGCGATTCGGGATCTGGTCGGGTTCATGAAGGACTTCATGGCGAAGAATGGTTAATATTGTAGGGTGCAATTAACGCCCGGGTTGCAGCCTGGAGTACTTTTAATAAATGATCAAGTGAGCAGGTACATTGCTCGCTCCCTTAATCACCTGCCAACCTGATCACTAAACAGGAGATGAAAATGAAGATATTAGTCAACGACGGCATGTCCGCGGAGGGGATGCAGATGCTGCGCGACGCGGGACACGAAGTCTTCGATACCAAGATACCACAGGAGGAGCTTCCCGCCAAAATCGCCGAATACGACGCGATTGTGGTGCGCAGCGCAACCAAGGTGCGGCAGGATGTGATCGACGCCGGCATCCCGAACCTTAAAGCGATAGTGCGCGGCGGCGTGGGCGTGGACAACATCGACGTCCAGTACGCCGAGGATAAGGGCGTCAGGGTGATGAACACTCCGGCCGCGAGCTCGGATTCGGTCGCCGAGCTGACGCTGGCGCACATGTTCGCGCTCTCTCGGCATGTCATCGCCGCCAACATCACCATGCGCGCCGGCCAGTGGAACAAGAAACAGTACAAGGGCGTCGAACTGGCAGGTAAAACCCTCGGCATCCTCGGCATTGGTCGGATCGGCAAATCGCTGGCGAAGAAAGCGCTGGCGTTGGGAATGAAGGTCATCGCCTACGATCCCTACGTACATTCGGTTGATATCGACGTCGAGCTGCTGTCCAGGGACGATGTTCTGGCGCGTGCCGACTACGTTTCGCTTCACATGCCGGTCGATCCGTCCGGATATGTGATGAGCGGAGCCGAATTTGACAAGATGAAGGACGGCGCGTTCCTGATCAACTGCTCGCGCGGCGGTACGGTCGACGAGGATGCACTCCTGGCGGCGCTGAACGCAGGCAGGCTCGCCGGTGCGGGCGTCGATGTTTTCATCGGCGAGCCCAACCCGAGAGAGGATCTCGTTAAGCACCCGAAGGTCAGCGTCACCCCGCACATCGGCGCATCGACGAGCGAAGCACAGGACAGGATCGGGCTTGAAGTGGCTTCACTGCTGATAGAATTCTTCAAGTAGCAGTTCAATTTTCCGCTGAAGGGGCATGATGTTAATGCCCCTTTTTTGTCCAGTGCCTGTTGAAAAAGTCGGTTCACCTCATTCCAGCGAAACAGCGTGTCCGGGAATGGTAAATTGTTTCGGTATTCATCATTCCAACGGAAGCATGCCCTCGCGGACGCGGGGGTTGGAATCCAGAGAGGTTGCTGATATCGCGGGAGTTGCTGGATTCCATCTTTCGGTGTAATGTTCCCCGATAAGATGCTTCTCTGCGTTCAGCGTGACATAACAGCGATCTCCGTGCCATATCGATACCTGGTTACTCTCGAAGTTTTATTTCGGGTGAGACAGCTTTTTGCGTGTAGATTTTTAAGGAAAAGTGCTTGACGTCACACACCTGAACGTTTAACTTATGTATGATGAAATATTAATCATTGACGACTGTTGTCTGGAGGATTTTATGACTTGCCGATATTTGATACCGGTGGTAGTGATTGCGTTTTCATCCGCCGCACTTACAGCCGGGGCGGAGATTCCTGAAGGTTCTCACACCATCACCGAACGAGCAGCATCCGCAGATTTGCGGCACTTCCCCGACGTGCCACCGACCTATAGCAGCATGTCCATTCTTTTCAACGCGATAGCCGGCATGGATGTGGTTGACGGCGCGGAATTGGCATGTTTCACCCCGGGTGGTGTCATCGGCGGCGCAACGGTCATTGAAGGCGATCCCCCCTGGGGCATGGCGGCCTGGCCGGACGATGAGTTCACCGAGGATGTCGTTGAGGGCTTCCACGACGGTGAAGCGATCCGTCTGCTCTACTGGGACCCGGTGAACGACTGGGAGCTCGAAATGTCGGCGGAATTCCTCCAGGGCGGCGGGCTGGTCTTTCATCCCAACGATTTCATCGTTATAAACGTCACACTGAGCCTCGACGATAAAGACCCCGCGCAGCCGCTTGAATTCAGCCTGATCGGAGTATATCCCAACCCGTTCAATTCAACCGCCCGGATCGAGTATTCGCTTCAACGGCGCGCCGATGTTCATCTGACCGTTTACGACCTCGTCGGGCGCAAAGTGGCCGGTTTGATCGACGCGAATCTTACCGCCGGAAGGCACTTCGCGACGCTCAACGGTGATCTCTTACAGAGCGGGATATACCTGGTTGCGCTGGAGAGTGAAAACCGTCGTGAGGTTATGAAGGCGTTGTTGATTAAGTGATTATTGTAAAGACGGCATGACTGGGCGGATATGTTGCGTGGGGCGGCTCATAGTGGCATTCCACACGTTGTTCTGAACGGCGCAATACGTCATTTTTAACAGCGGCGATGCGTCATTCTGAACGAAGTGAAGAATCTCACTTGTCAGGCTTGAGAGCCTTCACTGCGTTCAGGGTGACTTGCTGGACGGTTCAGGGTGACTTGCTGGGCGGTTAAGGGCGACTGCTGGGCGGTTCAGGGTGACTTGCTGGGCGTTCAGGGCGACGATATAACCATAAAACGCCCCCATTACAACTATTCTCGGACATTCTGTTTTACTGGAGTGATAAAATTGTCTATCGAATGCTGAATCCCTCTCATCAACTTGCATACTTTAAAGCTTCTTATCATCTTTGTCCGGTTGAGTATTTTACATTAACCTGTTACAGTTCACAGAGGAGGCGCAATGGCGGATATTTCATCATTCAGGGGGTACCGATACAATAAGGCAGTGGTCGGCGATCTTGACAGGGTCGTAACGCAGCCGTACGATGTAATCGACGATAAACTGCGTGATGAATACTATGAAAGGAACGAATATAACGTCGTGCGTATTATCAAGGGTAAGACAAAGGATATGGACAATCCCAACGATAACCAATACACACGTGCGGCTGAATACTGGAACAAGTGGATCGAGGAGCGAGCGCTGATCCGGGAGGCCGGACCGGCGATATATCCCTACCATCAGGAATACAGTGTCGAAGGTCGGACCTACGTCCGTAAAGGGCTTGTCGCCCTTGTCAGCCTTGACGAGAAGACCGGGAAGGTTCGCGCCCATGAGAAGACCCTGTCCGGGCCCAAAGCGGACCGCCTGAAACTGATGAAGGCTACCGAAGCCAACGATGGTCAGATCTTCATGCTCTATGACGACCCGCAGAACCGGATCAATAACATGCTGGATGAAGACATGTACGGCGTCGATCCGGTAATGGAGGTCAGTGACGACCTGGGCGCCAAGCACCGTCTCTACCGGCTCTCCCGGCCGAGCCTGATAATGGACATCGGCGAAATCCTGCAGGATTTCGAGTTGTTTATCGCTGACGGTCACCACCGCTACGAGACGGCGTTAAACTACATGGACTACTGCAAGAGGCGCAACTGGAAGCCGATGAACGCCGAATCATTCGATCACCGCATGATGACTCTGGTCAACATGCACGACCCGGGTCTGACGATTCTGCCGACTCACCGCGTCGTTCATTCATTGGACGGCTTTGATCCCGCGTCCTTCCTGGCAAAGGCGGCGGATGATTTTGAAATCAGCGAATACAACGATCGCGCCGCGCTCTATGACGCATTAAGTGAAGCGGGCGGCGCGGGCGGATCGGCATTCGGATTCGGTGCTGATCAATTGTCCGGTTATCGTTTGCTGACCTTGAAGGATCCGGCACTGCTGGACCGCATCGTCGCGGGTGAACACACGGATACGTGGCGGCGGCTGGATGTGACGGTCCTGCATGCGGCATTGCTGGATCGCTTGCTCGGAATAAGCGCCGAGAAGCTGGAGGCATACAGCAACGTGCGTTATGTTAGAGGTCGCGATGAGGCGTTGGATATGGTGGGGAAGAACGGCAACCAGGCGGCGTTCCTGGTCAATCCGACCCGTATGGATCAGGTTCGTGATGTGGCTTTGGCGGGCGAGAGGATGCCGCAGAAATCGACCGACTTCTTTCCCAAGCTGTTGACCGGCATGGTCATGATGAAGATGAAGATCGACAAGAGCATGGGGCTGGCGTTATACGAAGCCGAAGAATAATTCTGAATAAAGCCGCGTGAGTGACGAAATCCCCCTTCAATTATGGAGGGGGATTTCATTATGGCGGATCAACCGCGCGTTCAGAGTGACAGATTATCGCTGCCGCGGATATTAAAACGCCGGGGATCGATCTGACCGGTGAGCGTGATTTCGCTGGGAGACAGGGATTCGAACCCCGATTCCATGGTCCAGAGCCATGTGTCCTGCCGTTGGACGATCTCCCAGTGGATTTTGAACCAGCTATTTTAATAAAAAATCGGACTTCAATCAACAGATATATGTGTCTTGTTGTATCCGTGAATAATTTATTTGTCTTTCATTTGACTGTCTGCATATTCAGTCGCTGGAATCGGCAACCTCTTCAATGACCCCCCTTACGACCCCTGCGGTCGCATCCCAACTGAACAGCTTTGCTCGTTTCAGCCCGCGAAGCCGCAGATCCCCGCGCAGATCCGAGTCGTCTATCAGCCGTTCAATTCCGGCGGTGATCGATTCAATATCAAGAGGGTCAATCACCAGAGCGGCATCCCCCGTCACTTCCGGTAAGGATGTAGCAGCCGACGAAAGCACCGGTGTGCCGCAAGCCATCGCCTCCAGCGCCGGCATACCGAATCCCTCGTACAGGGTCGGGAACAACAAAGCCACCGCACCCCGGTAATAACCGCTCAGTTCCGGGTCGTCAAGGAGCCCGGTGATACGGACTTTCCGCCCTAAGTCAAGTTCATCCACCCAGGAGGAGATCAGGTTGTCCCGGGGCGCGCAGAGAATCAGATCAACGTCATGACATGAACCGCATCGAGCGTAAGCTGTCAGCAGTCGTTGGAGGTTCTTGTGCGGTTTCGCATTTCCAACGAAGAGAAGATAAGGCTTCGACATCGCCGGTCTGCCTCCTTCAGGCGTGAAATCCGGTGAAATACCGTTGCCCACTACGGTAACCTTCTCCTCTGAAACATCAGCCCATTCGAGGATCCTCTGCCTCGAGTAGTTCGATACCGTGAGAATTCGGGAGGCTCGTTTTACCGCCGGCTTGACGATTGATCGATAGTAGAGTCTTTTTGTTGGGCTGCCTTCCTCCGGGATATCAAGGTGGATCAGGTCGTGAATTGTGAACATGAAAGGTCTGGAGCTGTACAACGGGGGATTAAACCCAGGACTGAAAAAGACTTGAGGTCGACAACGGGAGATGGTGTAGCTGAGCCAGAACGGATCGAGCATACTTAACCTCGCAGGACCCGCCGGTAACGATTCAAAGTCCGGCAGACGGTTGATGATCTCCCTGCAAAACCGTCCTATGCCGTCCTTTCCGACCCAGCGTGTATCCACCAGTAAGCGCATTGTGCATTTGGGAAAGATAAGATAAAACTGTTACATGTCGATCTTGCGCCCGTTGATAACTGTTAAGCGCATATTGTTGATGGAGGCGTTATATAGTTGTATCGTCATCCTGAACGTCCAACAGTCATCCTGAACGTCCAACAGTCATCCTGAACGTCCAACAGTCATCCTGAACGTCCAACAGTCATCCTGAACGTCCAACAGTCATCCTGAACGCAGTGAAGGATCTCCCTGTTGGAAGGGATGAGATTCTTCACTTAGTTCAGAATGACACGACTTCGTCAGAATGACACGACTTCGTTAAGAATGACGAATTGAAATGTAACTATAAGTTGCCCCCGTAACAGGTATAAACCGAAACGCAGGATCGCATCTTCATATAATATAAAAAAAAAGACCCGCGTCGAAACACGGGTCTTCAAGAAAAGCATTAAACCGAAGCGATAATCAGTTGCGAAGCAGATCGCGACCGCCACCGCCCCCGTCATCGCCTCGACCAACTCGATGTAAAACCAGGCGAACCCGGTTGCGTTGATCGGCAATAACCTCGATCCTGGCACGGGCGGCACCACCGCGAACCCTGGCCATAATGATATACTCGCCTGCCGGTATGTCCATCATGACGAAATTACCCTCACGGTCGGAGCGGGTCCTCATGCCTCCGTGATGGCGGCCGCGCTGATGATTCAGGGGATGCAGCATGATCATGGCGCCGGCGACCGGATCGCCGCCTGGAGTCTGAACATGACCGACAATGACGCCGACTTCACGATCGTCACCGCCCCGGCCTCCACCCCGGCCCTCCTGCAGTTGAAGCCGTACACGGGTGGCTTCGTCGTCTACAACCTCGATCTCTTCATGGGCGCGTCCAAGATCCTCGGCACCAGCGGCGATCATGTAGTTGCCTTCCGGAACACGCGGAAATTCGAATACTCCGCGTTGGTTGGTCTCGGTACGAGCGCTGAAGCCGCGATTGCCGTGTCCACCGCGCCCCATCTGATGTATCATGACATGCGCGCCTTCAACCGGGTTGTCGTCAGCGTCGATGACCTGACCCACAACCGAACCCTGCGCCAAGGCGCTCTGGGCGCTGAAGCCTATAGCGATCACAGCCGCGAATACGGCCATTAACATCCATCCTTTTCTCATTTGCGTCTCCCTCCTTGTGTGTGTTGTTTCAATTGAATTATCCTTTGCCCGATTAAACGCAATCCACGTGCCAGAATGAGTTCGACAAGTTCCCACCGGATAATCCCATTGAGATAATCACACCTGTTGAATTTATAAAAGCTTGATAATTCTGATATTGCTCTGACACCTTCACTGTCAAATATAATCAATTTATCAACGGATTGCAACCCGGTGCGGATTCGCCCGATTCTCACAATCGTCAGCGAGACTGTGAACGATCGTACACTCAACTGTGAACGTTGTTCGCACCTTCGGAGTCATTCGTGGTCGTTATAGGTCATTGCCAATTCGTAAGCCTTGTCTCGTATAACCTTGAAGAGCTGAGGCATCTCCTCGTCAAGGATGTCGAACAGCTCCTGGTAGTCGTCAACATCCTTACCGGTCGGATCGGGCATATCGGCGTTATCGAGCGGTTCCCGACAGCTCAACTCGCGCAGTACGAACACGCGCTCGTCGACGTTGCCGTCCAGCTCTAATATCGCGTTCCTATGAGCCTCCTGCATGACGACGATCCATTGGTACTGCGACAACAGCTTCCTGTTGACGGGCTGCGATCGGTGGCGGCGAATGGGCCTGCCCCGCCGCGACATGATGAACGAGATGACCTGGTTGACCGGCAGTCCCCTGGCGCCCCTGATCCCCGCGGAGGCGATCTTCCAGACTTCGCCCGTGCTTTCGGCCATCTCACGGAACATCAGTTCAGCCACGGGACTGCGGGTGACGTTGGCGGTGCAGACGAATAATACGCTGCGCGGTGGTGGAGGTTTACGCCTGAATAGCTTCATTTGGCTCGAAATTGATCCGTGACACATTGCAATTCGAACTTTCAATGTAAGTTATCCATATCATAATATGAAACAGATGAATCGTCAAATAGTGGTCTGTCTCAAAAAGGCGTTGATTTGTGCACCTGTTGTGTGTAACTTGATTAGTTGTTGTGTTTGGGGGTGATTGACTGATTTTTCCGGGTTATGATCTCCCCGGTGGGCTGGACTCCGTACCCGCCATGCTTCGATAACGTGTGTTCAGTGTGGAACTTTAACTGTATAAAGCATTGTAATCCATGATCAAATCTCCATTTTCTCAAGCGGTTGTTGTAATCATCCTGTCAGTTACAAGCGGTCTCATGTCAATGCCGCCGCGTCCCGGCTGGCTGAGGAACGCCGATCGTGAAGCCGTCTCGCGAGTGCGCGCCGTTCAACTGGATGCACGTCGGCGGGGGATGAACGCGCCCGGTGTATCACTGTTGGAGACGATGGCTCAAGTTAGACGCGACGACGAGATAACGCTTAACGTCGCCGTCATTCTGGTTGACTTCGCGGACAACGAAGCCGACGAGGAAACCCACCCGGTCGACCATTACCTGGAGATGTTGTTCAGCCTCGACGAATACGAAACCGGCAGCATGCGCGATTATTACCTTGAGAATTCCAACGGTGACGTCAGCATAATCGGCGAGGTCGCCGGATGGTACCGCATGGAACGGACTTACGAGTACTACTGCAACCACGAATACGGACTGGGACGCTATCCCCGCAACGCCCAGCGGCTCGCCGAGGACGCGCTCCGCGCCGCCGACGGCGACCTTGACTACGGCGATTTCGACAACGATGGCGACGGTACGGTCGAAGCGGTGTTCATCGTACATGCGGGGGTGGGCGCCGAGGAGGATCCGGAGAACCGCGATCTGATCTGGTCACACGCCTGGAATGTGCGCAATGTTGGGGAATTGGACGGCGTGAGATTCCACAAGTACTCGACGGAACCGGAAAATGGAAACATCGGTGTGTACGGACACGAGCTTGGGCATGCGCTGTTCGGACTCCCCGACCTGTACGATACCGATTACAATTCGGCCGGAATCGGCTTCTGGTCGATGATGTCGTTCGGCGCCTGGGGCGATGAGGGGCGCCGGCCGCTGCATTTCGACGCCTGGTGCAAGCTGAGGCTTGGCTGGGTCGAGATTCGCGAGTTGGAACACGATGCCGGGTTTTCGCTGCCGCCGGTTGAAACATCACAAGAAGCTGTCATTCTCTGGACCCCGGGCGAGCGGGACGACGAATACTTCCTGGTCGAGAACCGGCGCAGGATAGGTTTCGACGGAGAGATCCCCGCTGAAGGGCTGCTGGTCTATCACGTTGACGAGGATATGCGCGACAACGATCATCCCTGGTGGCCCGGTCACCAGGGCAATCGCCATAATCTGCTGGCACTTGAACAGGCGGACGGACGGTGGGATCTCGAGGAGTACGAGAACGACGGGGACGACGGCGATCCGTTTCCGGGCAGCGAGGACAACCGCACCTTCGACGCCGACAGCAGTCCGGGCAGCCGGGACTATGACGGCGGGGAGACCGGCGTGGCGATTCTTGACATCGAACCCGACGGGGAAGCCGTATCCGCCCGCTGGCTGGTTGGTGTGGAAGCGCCGGACATGGAGCAGGCGATCGCAATTCCGGGGGGCTGGAACATCATATCGGCGAGAGTCGAACCGGTCGATGATGATGTTACGGCTGTGATGGAGCCGCTGGCTGTAGATGACAACCTGATGATCATGAAGGACGGTCGCGGCAGGTTCTATATACCGCGCTACGGCTACAACAACATCCCGGGTTGGAACATTTCCCGGGGCTACCAGGTGCGGCTGCAGCGCAACGCCGAACTGACGGTGACAGGTCGTGTAATCGACGCGCAACGATCGATCCAGCTTGAAGCCGGCTGGCAGATCGTGCCGTATTATCCGGACTATCCGTTGCCGGCAAGGAGGGCTTTCGCGGCGATTGTCGATCATCTGCTGATTGTCAAGGATGCCGAGGGGCGGTTCTATTTGCCGCGCTTCGATTACAGCAACATGGAAGAGCTGACCGCGGGAAAGGGTTATTTCGTCAACGTACGGGATGATGTGGAGTTGGTTTATCCCGAGCCGGAATAAAACGGGTGAGCAAGCGCCGAAACGTCGTAGAGAATGATTTAGATGATTGAGTTTCCCGTCAGTGGCGTTGAAGTCCAGTGGTGGGTGCCTGTGGTCACCGCCTTTTGTATCTCCGCGCTTACTTCGAGCGGCGGTGTTTCCGGCGCTTTTATTCTGCTTCCGTTCCAGATGAGCGTGCTGGGGTTCACCGGGCCGGCGGTCAGCGCCACCAACATGTTGTACAACGTCATCGCCATCCCGGGCGGGGTTTACCGTTACGCCAGGGAGAAACGGCTCGTCAAGCCGCTGGTCTGGGCGACGATCCTCGGAACGCTGCCCGGCGCGTTCATCGGCGCGGTGATCAGGATAAAATACCTGCCGAAACCGGGTCCATTCAAGTTCTTCGTCGGCTTGGTTTTACTGTATATCGGAGCACGGCTGTTCAAGGACATTGTAAAACGTCATTCCGTACAGAGAGTTGACAACAGCGGGAAATTCGAGGTGGATCCGCTTATTTTCAACCTGAAATCGATCGGTTACGCATTCAGGGGGCACGAATATTACGCCTCCTTTCCGGGAATCTTCATCCTCAGCCTGGTGGTCGGGGTAGTCGGCGGGATCTACGGCATCGGCGGCGGGGCAATAATAGCACCGTTTTTAGTTACCGTCTTCGGCTTGCCGGTCTATACAGTTGCCGGAGCCGCCCTGCTGGGAACCTTTATTACCTCCATCGCCGGCGTGCTGTTCTATACGCTGCTCGCTCCCTGGTTTGCTCATACGGGATTGGCAATATCCCCGGATTGGGCGTTGGGTGGGCTTTTCGGGCTCGGCGGCGCTGCCGGTGTCTACATCGGCGCCCGTCTCCAGCGTAAAATGCCGGACGCGATCATCAAGGGAATACTGACTCTGTGCGTACTATTTGTGGCGATCAGGTATATATGGGGCTTTATCGCGGCGGTTTTATGATGTTTTTTCGTATATATTAATATAACTATAGGTATATGGAGCGGGTTTAAAACCTGTAACGGCATTGACTCACACGATTCTTTTGCCATATTAATTCGTAATTTACAGGTAATTTTGGAAAATAGAAATCCCTTGCGTGACGTGCGGGACGGTTTGTTATTCAAATCGGTGCAGAAAGCGATAAAATTGCCGATTATAAAAGTAAGGGGTCACTCGCGCCGACCGGAAAGGCGGCATGGAAGTTAGGAGGGTGCCGTTTTTCAAGCCTTCGATATCCACCGACGAGATCGATGAAGTCGTGGATACT
The DNA here is from genome assembly GCA_025774605.1 of bacterium. GTDB lineage: Bacteria > Electryoneota > AABM5-125-24 > Hatepunaeales > Hatepunaeaceae > JALGVR01. The sequence goes on from JALGVR010000050.1 coordinate 12,292, forward strand.
CTGCGTTCAGGCTGGCTGACGACCGGACCCAAGGTCAGGCAATTTGAAACCGAATTCGCCGGTGCGGTAAACGCCAGGCACGCAATCGCGCTGAACTCATGCACCGCCGCGCTGCACCTGGCTCTTGAAGCGGTCGGGGTGGAGAGCGGCGACCTGGTGATTGTCCCGACGATGACCTTTGCCGCCACCGCTGAGGTAATACGCTATTTAAACGCTGTTCCGCTGTTCGTCGACTGCGACCAAACGCTGTGCATCGATCCACTCAAAGTGAGGGAAGCGATCGAGTCGATAAGCGCCGGCAATCCGACCGGTGGGCTGAAGCCGCCCTTCGGGAAGCTCAAGGCGATCATTCCGATGCACTACGGCGGTCACTGTTGCCGGATGGATGAGCTGATCGAAATCGGCGCGAAATATGACCTGAAGATAATCGAGGACGCTGCGCACGGTTTCCCGGCGTACTACAGAGCCGACCAGGAGTCCGAATGGAAACATGCCGGGACATTTTCGGATGTGGGTTGCTTTTCATTCTACGCCAATAAGTGCATCACCACCGGCGAGGGGGGGATGGCGGTAACCGACGACGACGATCTGGCTGACCGCATCAGGCTCATGTCGCTGCACGGGATGAACAATGACGCCTGGAAGAGGTACAGCGACAGGGGTTCATGGTATTACGAAATAGTAGCCGCCGGTTTTAAGTACAACATGACCGATATCGCGGCGGCTATCGGCATCCATCAGCTTAGGAAGGCGGAGATGTTCAGGCGCAAGCGCGCGGCGGTGGCCGGGCGATACTCCGAACAGCTCAGTGGGCTGCCGGCGGTTGAAACGCCGCAGGATTATACAAACACGAGGATAAATTCCTGGCACCTTTATTCAATCCGTTTGAATCTCGATAGACTTACCATCGATCGCGCCGCATTTATTGAAGAACTGGTCAAACGGGGAGTCGGGTGTTCGGTACACTGGAAGCCGCTGCACATGCAGCCCTACTATCAGGACAGTTACGGTTTGGAAGCCGGACTGTTTCCGGTGGCGGAAAGTGAATGGCGCAGGCTTGTTTCGTTGCCGATATTTCCTGACATGACGTTCGATGAGGTGGATTATGTTGGCGGAGCCATCAAGAGTATCGCCGACGATTACTCATGTTGACCGCCTTCGTCCATAGAATTTCTGCAATCGCCGGCACTGTCGCCGTGTTGCGGTTGATTTCCGTTTATTCGAGGTACCGACCGATTAAATTTCGATCATTACTTCGGGATCAGCAATGGTTCTGAACCGATTACCGGGCACTCTGCCCCGCTTGGCAATCAAGGGTCTGCTCGATGTCACCGCTTTTACGGCAGCCTTTGTAATCGCCTATCTGCTGCGCTTCAGCTTTAACAACTTCCTCGATCAGCTCAAAGTCGTGTTGGCAATTTTACCCCTGATCATCATTATCCGTCTGGTGGGTTTCACCCTGTTCAGACTGTATGCTTCGATGTGGCGGTACTCCGGCACCAATGATCTGCTGCAGATCGTCAAGGCGACGACATTGACTTCAGTTGCAATCATAGCCGCGCTGTTCTTCCTGGGACATAAGACGCTGCCGAGATCCATCGTCGCCAGCGAATGGCTGCTCGTCATCTTCTTCACCGGCAGCATCAGGTTGGCGATCAGAAAGATTTATACCCACGATTTCAAGGGGATTCGAAACCGCAACTCGTATCGCAGGGTTTTGATCTACGGCGCGGGAAGGGCGGGTGAGATGCTGATCCGCAACATTGAGACGACCCATGAGGTCAAGGTCAACGTTGTCGGCTTTCTCGACGACAACCCGGACAAACGGGGTCAATATATTCATAACAGGCGGGTCTTGGGGGATCGGACGGACCTGGTCAAGCTGGTCGGCAAATACGACATCAGCGACATCTATTTTTCCATTCCCAGCCTGTCGGGCCTCGAGATAAGGAAACTGTTGAAGCTGATCGCCGAACAGGTCGGGGAGAAGGTCGAGATCAGAACGATCCCGGGCTTGACCGATATCGTCAGCGACAGGATAACTTACAACCAGCTCAGGAAGATCGAGATCAAGGACCTGCTGAGGCGCAAGCCGGTCGAAATGGACTTCACTCCGGTGAGAAACCTCATAGGATCCAAGACGGTGATGGTTGTAGGTGGCGGAGGAAGTATCGGAATGGAGCTCTGTGACCAGATCGCGGGGTTTAATCCGGGGAAACTTCTCATATTGGACATCAATGAGTTCAGTCTTTACGAAGCTGAACGTTCGATCCATGACCGCTATCCGAACCTCAAACTGGTGCCGATTGTCGCCAACGCCACCAACGAACCGTTGATGCGCCGCATAATAAGGAGTTACAAGCCATCGCTGCTGTTTCATGCTGCGGCTTACAAACATGTTCCACTGATGGAGATGAATCCTTATTCCGCGGTCCAGAATAATCTGACGTGTATGCTGATACTGGCGAAGATTGCTGTGGAGCAGGAGGTTGAACGTTTCATTCTCATATCCACCGACAAGGCGGTTCAACCGACCAGCATCATGGGAGCGACAAAGCGGATCTGTGAGATCATCGCCCGCATATATCACCTCGAAGGCATTACAAAATTCATCGTGGTGCGTTTCGGCAATGTACTGGGCAGTTCCGGCAGCGTTATCCCGCTGTTCAGGCACCAGATCGAAAAGGGCGGACCGATCACGGTCACACACCCGGAGATCACCAGATACTTCATGTTGATATCCGAAGCCGTGGAGCTGGTCCTGCAGGCCGGCGCCATCGGTGAGTCGGGAAACATCTACGTGCTCGACATGGGTGAACCGATTTCCATCCTGGAACTGGCGAGATACATGATTGAACTCTCCGGTTTGAAGGAGAACGAGGACATCAAGATCGTGTTCACCGGTCTTAGACCCGGCGAAAAACTGCATGAAAGTCTGTATTTTGAGGGTGAGGAGAGCGCAACACGGGTGCCCAACCTGCTTGTGCTCGAACCGAAGATCGTACCTGATCGCTGGTATCTTAGGAAAATCGAATCCCTGCTTGCCAAGCTTTACGATCTCAATGACAAGGAATTAAGCCTTGAATTGAAAAAACTTGCGCCCGAATACCAACCGAATAAGTTCATCAACGGCTACACCAACAACATTCAGACCGGCAGCAGTGAAGAAACCACTCCCATGGAGGAAGTGACAAAGGTTGTAATTAACTGACCGCTGCCGAGGCATTTTGACTGATCCTTCAATTGACAAGCCAACCCGCACGCCGGGTAAAGTACACCTCAGACATGAGATAAAGATCGCCCTGATGGCGACGCTGTTCTTCGGCGCCGCCAGCGGTATTTTCACTACCACTCTAAACAACTATCTGGCGGAGGTTCACCGTCTTGATGCCGGAGCGCGGGGCTGGCTTGAATTCCCGCGTGAACTACCGGGATTTCTGATTATATTTGTCGCCGGAGCGTTGCTCACACTGCTGCGTGAAACCCAAATGGCGGTGCTGGCGATGCTGCTTTCGTGCCTGGGCGCCTTGGGTATGGGATTTCTCTCGCCGGGTACGGCATTGCTGATCCTGTGGATCATGGTCTGGTCGATGGGTGATCATATCATATTCACGGTGGAGGGTGTGATCGGTCTCAAGTTGGCGCGTGACGGCAGTGAAGGACGAAGGCTGGGTCAGTTCGGCGGCGCGCGCAACTTCGGCACAATTGCCGGTGTGGGTACGATATTCCTGCTGGCTGAATTCCTGGGCGACCGCTTCAGCCTGTTCTACGTGATCGCCGCCGGATGCGCGCTGACGGCGGGTTTCCTTTACCTGAAACTGAAGGTGGGAAGGGGCGACACACCGTCCAAGCGCATGGTGTTTAAACGGAAGTACAAGCTCTTTTACATGATAAGCGCCCTGTTCGGTATCCGCAAACAGATCTTCCTCGTATTCGGCGGCTGGCTGCTGGTGGCGATACACGGCGTTGAGGTTTCAACAATTGCGCTTCTCTATTTCATCTCTGCAACATTGGGCGTCGTGTTTCGACCTTTGATGGGCGAAGTGATCGACTGGTTGGGCGAACGCTTCGTACTGTCCGCCGACGAGCTCATGCTGCTGATTATCTGTATGTGCTATGCCTTCGCTTCAGACATCCTGTCTGCACCGTATGACCTTTACCTGCTTTACGCGGCATACGTATTCGACAGTACCCTCTTTGCCCTGCGTGTAGCGCGTACGACCTACCTGAAGAAAATCGCTGACGATCCCACTGATATCACGCCGACCATTTCAATGGGCATCACGATTGACCATGCGGTGGCGATGTTGTTGCCGATACTATCGGGGTATATCTGGGAAGCCTACGGTTTCAGATGGGTATTTATACTAGCCGGGGCAATTGCGCTGGCGGGCTATTTCGTCTGCCTGCAGATCAGGGTGCCGATGACTGAAAAAACTCGCCCTCTTTCCGCATGAATCGAGCCCTTTGCAGTAAGACAGATCACTTCACCACCACCGCCTTCCGTGTCAACGACCTGCGACCCCCCCTTTGTCCCCCCCTACTTCGCAGGGGGGGATGGGAGGCGGTCCCTCTACTGACGCGGGAGGGAGAAAAGAAACATTCAGGCCACACCACTCGCTTCCTCGCTCACTTCACCACCACCGCCTTTCGTGTCAACGATCTGCGACCCCCCCTTTGTCCCCCCCTACTTCGCAGGGGGGGATGGGAGGCGGTCCCCCTACTGACGCGGGAGGGGGAAAGAAACATCTGGGCTATTTCACTCGCTTCCTCGCTTCCTCGCTCACTTCACCACCACCGCCTTTCGTATCAACGACATGCGACCCCCCCTTTGTCCCCCCCTACTTCGCAGGGGGGGGAAAGGAGGCGGTCCCTCTACTGACGCGGGAGGGAGAAAAGAAACGTTCAGGCTGTTTCACTCGCTTCCTCGCTCCCTCGCTTCCTCGCTCACTTCACCACCACCGCCTTTCGTGTCAACGACATGCGACCCCCCCTTTGTCCCCCCCTACTTCGCAGGGGGGGATAGGAGGCGGTCCCCCTACTGACGCAGGGGGGGATGGGAGCTTCAAAAGCCTCCAGCCTGACAAAATACAACCCCGCCG
>JALGVR010000152.1 GCA_025774605.1 bacterium
CAACCGAAGCGCGTGTACTGCCGACATCGCGCTTGACGACCAGCATGGAGCCGTCTGATTCAAAGTGCGGTTTAGCCGGCAGCAGTTCAGCGTCGGTCAACCTTTGAGGTCGTGATCCGTAGCGCGTTCTCACCCGGTAGAGGTGAAATCTTCCGATGCTTCTGTCGGGAGACCAATCCCTGTTCGGTGATCCGTAAAAATAGACGTACCGTCCATCCGGGGATAACAACGGCCAGGCCAGCGAGGGAAGCGACTGCTGCAGACCTTTCATTATGGGCGCAGCCCGACCGCCGCTGCAGGTGGCTGTATATATATATTGATCGGGTTCGCCGCTTTTGCCTCGGTCACGGATGTATACGATCTGTTTTCCATCGCGCGAATATGAGCCGTCCCAGCCTTTGGCGATTATCTTCGCCGCAAATGGATCGACACCGACCAAGCGTCCGAACCTTCGGACAATTTCCGGATCGGAGACGGCGCCGGGCAGTCGCGCGGCGAGCTCCGCGAGCTTCGCGCGAGTCGATGCGGAATCCCCGACAATCAAGCCGGCATTGAGCTGAGCCAGCCGCATATCGATGTCATCAGGATTTTTCGATACTTTCCAGTCCAATTGAACCCATTCGACACCCGCTGGTCCGATCAGGAACCCCAACTCCTGTGTCACCGAATCGGGCGCATTCCCGCCCTCCAGCGAGCCCAGAAGCCGCCTGAAATAATCCGTCGCCGCCACCGTGTCCTTCATCCGGCATGATGCCATCACGATGTTGCAGAAGATTTCCGGTCGATCGCCCTTTTTGCCGAGCAGGTTTTCGAAGTGGCGTTGCGCGATTGGTGCACTCAACCGGTCGTATTTCTCTTCACCGAGCAAAGAGACGCCGGATCTGTATATTGCTTCCGACCTGGTGCTGTCCGGCCAGCGCTGGAGTGTTGACCTGAGTTGCTTTTCGTACTCCGGGGCATTGTCAGACTGTGCGAGTGCTTTAAGCGCCATTATATTGGTTTTCCAGTGTCCGGGTCTTTTTGCCAGCGAGCGCTGGAAGGATCTGGCTGCCATGGCCGGGTTCTTTTCCTTGTTGAGCCAGTACATCCCGGAGTTGTAATCCGTATCACCGCAGCCGGCAAAGATCAGCAAGAGACCGACGGCAAGAAATGTGGATATATACTTGCTGATCGTTATATTCATGTTATCCTCCCTGTTCGGCAAGGAACTTCTGTGCGTCGATGGCAGCCATGCAGCCGCTGCCCGCCGCTGTAACGGCCTGCCTGTAAATGCTGTCCTGCACGTCGCCGCAGGCAAAAACCCCTGGGATGTTGGTCTTCGTTGAACCCGGTTCGGTGATGATGTAACCAACGGAATCGAGCTCAAGCTGCCCGGTGAACAGTTCGGTGTTGGGTTTATGCCCGATGGCGAAAAAGGCGCCCTGCGGTTTGACAACGCTTTCAACACCGGTTTTTGTGTTCTTCACCTTCACCCCCTGCAGACCCTCTGTTTCCGTCCCGATGAAATCAACAACGACGTGATTCCAGAGAAAGTCTATCTTGGGATTGTCAAAGACCTTTTGCTGCATTATTTTAGAGGCTCGCAGCTCATCACGACGGTGAATTATCGTAACCTTGCTGGCGAATTTTGTCAGATAATCCGCTTCCTCGCAGGCGGAATCACCACCACCGATCACCACGATCTCCTTGTCACGGAAGAACCATCCGTCGCAGGTTGCGCAGGCGGATATTCCGTGCCCCATCATGCGGTTCACCGACTCGAGATCGAGCAGTTTCGCCGTTGCCCCGGTGGATATGATAACCACATCGCCAAGTATCGATCTTTTACCGATGGTTATTCTGAACGGTCTTTCGCCCAGTTCGACCTTCGAAACGGCGTCGGTGATGAAGGAGGTTCCGAAACGTTCCGCCTGCCGGCGGAAGTCGTCCATGAGTTTCGGTCCCATTATACCTTCAGGGAAGCCGGGATAGTTCTCAACCTCGGTGGTGATGGTCAACTGTCCTCCCGGTTGAATCCCCTCGATGACCAGGGGCGAGAGGTCTGCGCGCGCGGTGTAGATGGCGGCGGTCAAACCGGCTGGACCGGATCCAATAATCACGACGCGGTGATGTTCACTGTTGTCGGGCATTCTATTTACTCCATTTTATGATCAGACTGACGTTCTTTAACAATAATGTACGAATTATCCGGCGGAAGATAAACAGGAATGACAGGCAGAAACGGTCTCACTGAAAAAGGATGGGATGCTTCACTTCCTCGATCATATCTCATCCTGTCATTCCCGCGCAGCAGTGTGTCCGAGAATGAGAAAAACGCGCTAAACCTCATCATTCCATCGAAAGATGGAATCCAGTAACACAACGTAATATCAGTAACTTCACTGGATTCCAACTTCCGTTGGAATGATGAATCCCGAGAAAATTTGCTGTTCTCAGACAGACTGGAAGGCAGGAATCCAGTGTTTGCATGTATTTATATTTTCTGGATACCCGCTTCCGCAGGTATGACATCTGTTGGACTCTTTCAACAGGCACAATTAACGCGACTTGGCTGCTCAGCGTGACATCTCTACCGCACCAGCCTCGGTCCGGCAGTACCGACTCCCCTTGCATCGCTGGCGCCGAAGAATTCACCGGCGCCGAAATCGACCGACACGCCCTGGCTGAGCGACCAGAGGCTCTTCTGTTCGACGTTCCAGCCTCGCAGTCGAAGACTTCTCACCACTTCAGGTGGAATCTCCGCTTCAACGTACAGTATATCCGGTTTCCACTGCATGTGCACCCGCGGCGCGTCGATTGCCGCCTGAATATTCATGCCGAAATCGACCACGTTGATAATAACCTGCGCCACCGAAGTGATGATCTTCGGTCCGCCGACGCTGCCCAGGCACATACTTGGTTTGCCGTCCTTGAAGACCAGGGTCGGTGACATTGACGAGAGCGGTCGTTTGCCGGGGGCGACGGCGTTGACGTTGCTCCCGACGAGATCAAAGCTGTTGGGTGCGCCGGCCTGCTTGGAGAAGTCGTCCATGGTGCTGTTGAGGAATATCCCCAGTTCCGGTACAAAAACCAGCGACCCGAAGGATGTGTTGACCGATGTGGTGATGGCGCACATGTTGCCGTCGCGGTCTATGACCGAGATGTGGCTGGTATTCCGATCCGGATTGATATTCCACGGATCGCCCGGTCCTTTGACCGGATTGCGGTGATGGCGGTCGATCCTTTCACGCAGTCTGTCGGCATATTCCTGGGAGACCAGTTCCTCGACGGGGATCGGGTTGAAATCCGGGTCGCCCAGCCACTGTGAACGATCGGCAAAGGCTGCCTCGCAGGCGGATGCGAACAGGTGACAGGCTTCCCCGCCGCCCTGTTCGAGATAATTCAACGGGAAGCCCTCGAGGATGTTCAGGATTTCAGCGAGACATATGCCGCCCGAGGAGGGGGGAGGCATTGAACAGATCGTATAACCGCGGTATTCGAAACGAATCGGTTCGCGCTCGATGACCCTGTAATCTGCGAGGTCGTCCGAGCTGAGGATACCGCCCTTGCTCTGACATGCAGAGACAATATACCCGGCAAATAGGCCGTGATAGAATGATCTGCCCTTATCCTTTGAAATCGCCGCCAATGTACGGGCAAGCTGGGGCTGTTTGAGCAGTTCACCGCGCTTCAGCGGCGCTCCATCCCTGAAGAAAATACCGCGTGTGGTTTTATCTTCAGCGAAGTTGTCCTGGAATGATTCGATGCGCGCCGCCAGCACCCGGTCGACGAGGAATCCGTCCCTGGCCAGCCGCAGCGCCGGTTCGATCACCTGGCCGGGTGAGAGCCTGCCGTATTTTTCGATGAGCTGAACGCGCCCGGCGACGCTGCCCGGCACCCCGACCGCCCAGCCGCCGCGGTATGATTTTTTTTCGTAGGGTTTACCGGTTTCGGAGTCGATGAACATATCGGCGGTGGCGGCTTGCGGCGCGCATTCACGGGCGTCGACGGCAATTGTCCTGCCGTTACCGGTGAGGTATAGAAGCGCGAACTCGCCGCCGCCCAGACCGCTGTGGTACTGTTCAACGACCGACAGCGCAAAGGCTGCTGCCACCGCGGCATCGACGGCATTCCCGCCGGCTCGGAGGATTTCCACGGCGGCATCGGTCGCGGCGGCGTGAGGTGTGGCAGCCATACCATCCTTCGACCAGACCGGTGCACGGTAGGCGGCGAGAGTGGGAGTGGTGAAGACGAATGCAAGTAAGATGAGATAAAAGGTTGTTCGGATTTTGGACATTGTTATCTATTTGTTTAATGCTGATCTGTGTCGTTCCCGCGCTTAAACATTTATCATCCCCGCGTCTAATTAAACGTTATCCCCGCGTTAATTAACGTCATCCACGCGTTTATTTAACGTCATCCCCGCGCACGCGGGGATCCAGTGAATGGGAGACGGATGACGACGGCGCCCTGTTTCGTCATCCCCGCGCACGCGGGGATCCAGTGGATATAGGTGGTGGGCAGCGCCAATATGGACACGTCATCCCCGCGCACGCGGGGATCCAGTGGATATAGGTGGTGGGCAGCGCCAATATGGACACGTCATCCCCGCGCACGCGGGGATCCAGTCCTAAAACAATTCCTCATACAAATCACGCCAATCCGGATTATCCTTTTCAATCAAATCCAGTTTCCATTTCCTATACCACCTCTTTTGTGAATCCACCGATTAAATCGTTTTTATGTTCATACATCCGTTTTTTCAGATCACTTGTAACGCCGACGTATAGGGTTCCATTTCTATCACTTGCGAGTATGTATACGTAGAAGTTTTTCATTATACGCTGTTGATGATTCGATTCTGGTTCCCCGCGTGCGCGGGGATGACGTAACCGGTCAACTTCACCCAGACCGAACCGAAACTGGTTCCCCGCGTGCGCGGGGATCCAGTGGGACAAAGAAGGGATTGGAGGAAGCCTGGCGCGCGTCATCCCCGCGCACGCGGGGATCCAGTTGACACACAATTGCCCTGGTACAGGCGATTGTTGTCATCCCCGCGCACGCGGGGATCCAGTCCTAAAACAATTCCTCATACAAATCACGCCAATCCGGATTATCCTTTTCAATCAAATCCAGTTTCCATTTCCTATACCACCTCTTT
>JALGVR010000051.1 GCA_025774605.1 bacterium
AAGCGAGGGATGTAGCCCGGACGTTTCCCTCCCCCCCTACAGAGTAGGGGGGGACTAAGGGGGGGTCGCAAGTGGACGACATGAAAGCGGTGGCGGTGAAGTGAGCGAGGGAGCGAGGGAGCGAGGGAGCGAGTGATGTAGCCCGGACGTATCCCTCCCCCCCTACGGAGTAGGGGGGGGATTAAAGGGGGGGTTACCTTAAACTAATCACCGAATCAAAACCACCTTCTGCATCTGCACACTGCCACTCGCTTCAAACCGGACGAAATACAATCCAGACGGCAAAACCCCCGCTTGCCACGTCTCTGCGTACCGCCCCGCATCAATCCTTTTATCGACCAGCGTCTCCACCAACCGCCCCGCCAGATCATTTACCGTAAGCGAAACATGAGACGGACGGGGAAGCTCGTAACGGATTGTTGTAACAGAGTTGAAGGGGTTGGGGTAGACTGGGTAAAGGATGAAATCGGGCAGGACTCCGCGCCTGCCCTGTCGTCAATGTGCGGGCACGGAGTCCCGCACCACTATTTCCCTGTCTGCCAACTTGATCACCCCCAAATCAAAGAATCGGCAGATAGCGCTTGATCTCGTAGTCAGTCACCTGCCGGCTCCAGTCATCCCACTCGATCTTCTTGTTATGGATGAACTTCGCAAAGACATGATCGCCCAACGCCTCACGCACCAACTCGCTCCCTTCGGCAGCCGATATCGCTTCATAGAGGCTCGCCGGCAGTATCTTTATGTTCAGCCTCTCCCGCTCGGTTCCGCCGAGATTGTACAGATCCTCCTCGACCGGGTCCGGCGGTTCAATTTGCTCCTCGATCCCCTTCAAGCCCGCCGCCAGCATCACCGCGAAGGCAAGGTACGGATTGGCCACCGGGTCCGGCGACCTCAGCTCGAGCCGCGTCGACGACTCGTAACCAATCCGGATGCGCGGCACCCGCACCAGCGCCGAGCGGTTCATCTGCCCCCAGCAGACGTACACCGGCGCCTCGTAACCCGCCACCAGGCGCTTGTATGAATTTACATGCTGGTTCAGCACCGCGGTTATTTCACGCACATACTTCAGCAGTCCCGCCAGATAATGCCGCGCCATGTCCGAGAGGTTATATGGAGCCTGCGGATCGAAGAAGGCGTTGTGCTCGCCCTTGAACAACGACTGATGAACGTGCATCCCCGACCCGTTGACGCCGAAGATCGGCTTGGGCATGAAGGTCGCGTAACAGCCGGCATCGCGCACCAGCTCCTTGATGATGAAACGGTAGGTCATGCAGCGGTCAGCCATCCTCAGCGCGTCTGTGTAACGCAGGTCTATCTCATGTTGCGACGGCGCAACCTCATGATGCGAATATTCGACCGGTATCCCCATCTCCTCCAGCGCAAAGATGCTCTTTTGACGCAGCGCTGTGCCCTTCTCCTGGATGGAGGCGTCGAAATAACCGCCCTGGTCGAGGATCTCCGTGGACTTGTCGTCCCTGAATATGAAAAACTCCAGCTCCGGTCCAACGTAAAACGTATAGCCCTTCTCCGATGCCTTCTCGAGGTTGCGACGCAGTACATGGCGCGTATCGCCGGCGAACGGTTCGCCGTCCGGTGTTTTAAGATCGCAGATCATCCTTGCCGACCTGTAACCGGTATCGTTGGGCAGAAGGGTGAAAGTGGTCGGATCCGGATGTGCCATAAGGTCGGACTCGTGGATGCGCGCAAAGCCCTCGATGGACGATCCGTCAAACCCGAGCCCCTGTGAAAATGCGTGCTCAAGCTCGCGCGGCGTTATGGCAAAACCCTTGATCTGACCGAGGATATCCGCAAACCAGAGCCTGATGACACTGATGCCATCGTCCTTGACAAAGCGAAGGATGTCTTCCCGTTCTTGAGACATGTGATCCTGTCCGTTAAGTTTCCCCTCCAACTGTTTTCATTCCCATGGAAATGGGAATGCCGATAGACTGTGGCATGCTGAATATCAACAGCCTATATTACAATATATCATAAAATCGTTATATCACAATGACCGAATTGCTTCATGCCGCAACCCGGGAGCATATTTTACTGGTCAGGCAGCTTTTCATCGAGTACCAGGCAGCGCTTGGATTCGACCTCTGCTTCCAGGATTTCAAGACCGAACTTGCCACTCTGCCCGGTGAATACGCACCTCCAAGGGGGCGCCTTTTACTGGCATGTCATGATAATAAAACAGCCGGTTGCGCCGCGCTGCGGGAATTTTCAGAGAGCATCTGCGAGATGAAACGTCTCTACGTACGGCCAGAATTCCGCGGCGGGGGGATCGGGGAAATGCTGGCGGTCTCCCTCGTCAGTGAAGCGAAGAAAATCGGTTATAAGGCGATGCGGCTGGACACCATACCTGCCATGGTTGAAGACATTGATATCTACAGGAAACTTAACTTTAAAGAGATACCGCCCTATCGCCACAATCCCATCCCGGGCGCGCTTTACTTTGAGCTGCGATTGTGATATCACCAACTGGTTAGTTATATTAACATCCGAACCGGAAAGCAAACCTTTCCCTGAAAAAATCGGATGGTATCAATAAAATACCAAATCCGATGCGCTGTCATTCTGAATCCGATGTGTTGTCATTCTGAATCCGATGTGTTGTCATTCTGAACCCAATGCGTTGTCATTCTGAATCCAATACACTGTCATTCTGAACGAAGTGAAGAATCTCATAAATCGATTTAATTCAATTTATTTCGAGGATCTGATGGTCAAGGATAGAGTAGCCCTGATCACCGGCGCGGGTCGCGGCATCGGCGCGGTGATCGCTGAACGTTTCGCAACCGAGGGCGCGACGGTCGTCGTTGCCGACATCATCTTTGCCGCTGCAGAGGAGATCGTCGACAAAATCAGGACAAGCGGCGGCAGGGCAGAAGCCGTTTTGCTCGACGTGACCGACAAGCCGCAGACGGTTGAACTCATTGCCGACCTGGTCAAGCGTTACGACCGGCTGGACATCCTGATCAACAACGCCGGCATCACGCGCGATGCGCTGGCGATGAGGATGAAGGAGGAGGAATGGGACGCGGTGATCGACATCAACCTGAAGGGAACGTGGATCCCGTCGCAGGCGGTCATCCGACCGATGCGCAGGCAGAAGTGGGGGCGGATCGTGAACACGGCTTCGGTGGCGGCGCTGGGCAACGTCGGACAGGCGAACTATGCGGCGTCGAAGGGCGGTGTGATCTCGCTGACCCGCACGCTGGCGCTGGAGCTGGCGCGTTCGGGGGTCACGGTCAACTGCGTCGCGCCGGGGGCGATCATGACGCCGATGCTGGAGACCGTGCCGGAAGATATGCGCAGTCAATATCTGGAACGCATCCCGGTCAGGCGTTTCGGCACACCGGAGGACGTCGCCAACCTGCACCTGTTCCTCTGCAGCGACCTGGCGTCATACATCACCGGCCAGACGATATTCGTGGACGGGGGTCTGAGTGTGGGGATGTGACTGTTTACCTTCAACCTCATCATTCCAAACTTGATTTGGAATCCAGCAAGTAGCCCAGCCCCTTGCCGTCCGGGAATCTTGGGAGAATTACGAAAATAGAAAGGGCAAGATACAGACATACTCGTGTCGATAATCCAGAAGCGCTGAAGTAAGAAACCCGGACCGCAAGGGATCCGGGCTACTAACTGTGTTCGTTCCAATTGACATCATCTTATAAGCTCAAGTATTCAAATAGCGGATGAACCATAAATGTGTTATTGTTCATTCCCCATAATTTCTACTTGAATATTCTTATCAACCAACTGTTTGAATGTCTCCGTGTAATTCTTTCCTAATTCGTAGTGCATGGGGACGACTATTTGGGGCTTCATAGCATTAATTGCTTGCGCTGCCTGCTCCGGGTCCATAGTTAATTTATCTCCGCCGATAGGAACCATGGCCACTGTAATATCCTTCGTATCCTTCATCTCCGGAATATGATCCGTGTCTCCCGCGTGATAGAGCCTCACACCGTTTATCGTAAGAATATAACCAACGTTCATGGCTGATCTGGGATGGGCTTTAATCCATAGAAATTTGGCTCTCGTATTGTATGCCGCCACCGCCTCACATTTAATATCTCCAAAATCAAGCACATCACCGGGCTTTACTTCCTTAACTTTGTAACCCGAAAGTTTATTTACGACTTTTTTGGGGCAGATGACCAGCGTTTCTTCCTGCACTATCTTCTCGATATCAGGCCGGGACAGATGGTCAGGATGGGCATGGGTTATGAATATATAATCAGCCGGCTTTGATTCTTCAATCACGATCGGGTCGATGTAAATGATCTTCCCCTGCGTTTCAATTCTGAAGCCTGCCGGGAAAAAATCCACCTTATTAACTTTCACCGCGCCCAACGATGTTAGTTTGATGTTGTGGGGTAGCTGAATGCTCTGTGGTACAGAGTCTCTTCTAACACTGCGAACAATAGTGATTTTTATGCAGCCCTGAAGAAACAACACCATTAGCGTTAAAACAATAAACTTGTTTTCATAAAAACCTCCTGTAAACGGCTGTCGAAAAGTGCGGCGGGTTGCGCTCCAAAATCGCGGCGCCCATGCCAAATATACTTCAACCATTTCCGGTTGTCAAGTCAGAGCACTTAAGACTAACAATATCCGATCCCCTACCACGCTTCCTCGCCTCCTTCAAACGACAACTCTCACCGTTCGCATCAAGGATATGCACCCGATGCGTCAGCAAGTAGCCCGGCCCCTTGCCGTCCGGGAATCTTGGGAGAATTACGAAAATAAAAAGGGCAAGATACAGACATACTCATGTCGATAATCCAGAAGCGCTGAAGTAAGAAACCCGGACCGCAAGGGATCCGGGTTACGTAATCACCTCCTCACCGCGCTCAAGCTCGACGTCACCATCGCCATTAGTATCAGCGCCGCGCCCAATAGTCCCCTCGACGATGCACCAGATCAGCGCACCCGCGCCGACCGTCAGCATCTGGGCATAGGTCAGCGTCCACGTGTCGCGTCCCTTCCCCGCCACAGCTTCCAGCACAATCATCTGCAACGCGAACATGAGCGCGCAGGCGATGGTCAGCCAATCTCCCTTGTTCATCCCGCCCGCACCCGGATCCGCCATCAGGTAGATGCCGCCGACCGCCAGCGGAATCCCCAGCCACGCCGCGCCGGACATGCGGCTCGTCCGCAGCAGCAGCGCCAGAGGCGGCGCCATCACCACCAACAAACCGGTGAAAAACCCGCTGCGGGAAGCCGTTGTGTAATGCATGCCGATGACCTGCAGCACGTAACCGCATAACAGAAACAACCCCACCCACACGCCGCGCAAGAACGTGCCGGCAGCCTGATGCCTTGCATCCTCCCTGCGCCTCGACAACCGGTACCAGCGTACCAGCATGAAGGGCGCCGCCAGGACGATCCCCAGCCCGAAGCGCAGCGCGAGGAACTGGACCGGATCGGTGACCGCCAGCGCCGACCTTGTCGCCGGAAAGGTCATCCCCCAGATGACACAGAGCAACAGCAGCATCGCGGTGGCAAAGATCACGGGATTACTCTTCCAGCCCCTTCGCTTCATCCCAGAATCCGTCCATCTCCTCCAGGGTTGACTGTTCGGGGCTTGATCCCTTTTCAGCCAACCGTTTCTCTATGTGGCTGAACCGCTTCAGAAATTTTTCAATCGTTGACTGCAACGCAAGCTCCGGACACTCATGAACGTACCGCCCCACACACGCCGTCATGAACAACACGTCGCCGAGCTCGCCCCTGATATGCCGCCGGTCGCCCTCGTTCACCGCCCGTCGCAGTTCGGCGACCTCCTCGTCGAGCTTGTCCAGCGCATCACCGACGTTGGACCACTCAAAGCCGACACTTCCAGCCTTGTCCACAACCTTGCGCGCCCGCAACAACGCCGGAAAACCGGCCGGTACCGCCGCCAGGCTTGTCGTATGTTCACCCTCGGAACGCTTGGCGCTGTTCCATGACGCCAGCGCCTCCAGCTCGTTGCCGGCTTTGACATCGCCGAAAACATGCGGATGCCGGCGGACAAGCTTGTCGCACAACGCCCGCGCCACATCAGCAAGATCAAACTCATCCTTTTCGTCGGCTATCAGGGCATGGAAGATCACCTGCAACAGGAGATCACCGAGCTCCTCCCTCATCCCCTCGATGTCTCCTCCTTCCACGGCGCTTATTACCTCATAGGTCTCTTCGAGGAGGTTCTTCAGGAGCGACTCCCTCGTCTGTGCCGCATCCCACGGACATCCCCCCGGCGCCCTCAGGCGTGCCATGATGCGAATGGCTTTACCGATCTGATCCAAAGTTGCTTGCAGCTTGGTATCGGGATCCGATGACAACTTCTCTTTCTCCACTTTAATGCTCTTCCTTAAACGGAATAGTTATTTAACGAGCAGGTGCGACATCTCTCGCCGCCCGACACATTGGTGCTAAAAGAAACCCGACAGGATTGTCGGGCTTAGCGGATTCATGAAACTGTTCGCAAGGTTTCTTCACACATCCAAATTCCTCACGTACTTCGCATTCTCCTCGATGAACTCCCGCCGCGGCTCAACCTTGTCGCCCATCAGGATGCTGAACAACCGGTCGGCTTCAGCTGCGTCGTCAATCGAGACCTTCAGCACCGTCCGTCGTTCCGGATCCATGGTCGTCGACCAGAGCTGATTGGGATTCATCTCGCCCAACCCCTTGTAACGCTGTAGCTTGGCGCCTTTTGTACCAATGCGCTGCAGGTAGTATTCGCGCCCCTTCTCGTCGTAAGCGTAGTACTCCTCCTTCCCCTTCGACACACGATACAGCGGCGGCTGCGCGATGTAGATATGACCCTGTCGGACCAGATCCGGCATGTAACGATAAAAGAACGTCAGCAGGAGCGTCCGGATATGCGCTCCGTCAACATCGGCGTCGGTCATGATAATTATCTTGTTGTAACGCAGCCTGGTCAGATCGAGCCCGCCGTTGTCCTCGCTGTCGTCCGACAGGAATCCGACACCGACCGCCGAGATCATCGTCTTGATCTCCTCGTTTCCCAGAATCTTGTCCAGCCGCGCCTTCTCCACGTTGAGTATCTTTCCCCTGAGCGGCAGGACGGCCTGGAACCGCCGGTCACGCCCCTGCTTGGCCGAACCACCCGCTGAATCGCCCTCGACCAGATATAACTCGCACAACTCCGGGTCGTTGATCGAACAATCCGCCAGTTTGCCGGGCAGATCACCCGATTCCAGCGCGCCTTTGCGCCGGGTCAGATCGCGCGCCTTGCGAGCCGCTTCACGCGCACGCGCCGCCTGAATCGCCTTGTCAAGGATCTTGCGGACTGTGGATGGATTCTCTTCGAAGTAGGTCGACAGCGCCTCGCCTAAAACCGTTTCAACAATTCCCTTGACCTCGCTGTTGCCAAGCTTGGTCTTGGTTTGACCCTCAAACTGCGGTTCCGCCACCATCGCCGAGATTACGGCGGTCAAGCCCTCCCGGCAGTCATCACCCGATAACGTGTACTTGTCGTTCTTGAATATCTTATTCTTGACAGCATAGTTGTTCAGCGTCCTGGTCAACGCGGTTTTGAATCCCGCCAGATGAGTTCCCCCCTCTATCGTATTGATGTTATTGACGTAACTGAAGATATTATCCCGGTAAGAGTCGTTCCACTGCAACGCGATCTCCACCGGCACGCCGTCCTTCTCGCCCTTGACGTATATCGGCTTGGGAATTATCGGCTGTCGCGTCTCGTCGAGATACCTGACAAACTGTCCCAGTCCGCCCTTGAACTTGAATGTCTCTTTCCTCTCCTTCCCGGGGCGCAGATCCTGGACGATAATTTCCAGCCCGCTGTTGAGATACGCCAGTTCACGCAGCCGCTGACTTATCAGGCTGAACTTCCACTCGATCTCCTTGAAAATCTGCCCGTCGGGTTTGAACGTCGTCTCCGTGCCCTGGTACCTGGTCTTGCCGACCTTTTCAACCTCGCCCTGAGCATCACCGCGCACATAGCTCTGCATGTACATCACGCCCGACTGACCGACCTTGACACGGCACCATTCGGAAAGCGCATTCACCACCGAAACGCCGACTCCGTGCAGTCCGCCGGAGACCTTGTAGGTATGACGGTCGAACTTCCCGCCCGCGTGCAGGACCGTCATTACCACCTCCAGCGCCGACCTGCCCTCCTCCGGGTGAATATCAACCGGTATGCCGCGACCAAAATCCCGAACCGTTATGGAATCATCAGGATTGATGTACACTTCAATACGATCGCAGTAGCCCGCCATCGACTCATCTATCGAATTGTCCACGACCTCGAAGACCAGGTGATGAAGCCCGCGCTGGCTTACATCTCCAATATACATCGCAGGTCTTCGCCGAACCGCTTCCAGCCCCTTGAGCACCTTGATGTCCTCGGCGCTGTAGCCGTTGTTCTTCATGGCCGCTTCCACCTTGATCGCCTTATCATCCGTCACGATGAAGCCCCTGAGATGTATAGTCCGATATTTTCCGTATTAACATAACCCTGAAATTTAAAGAAACCTGATGTCCGAAACAACTGTTCTCCCTATTTTGTCGTTCAATCTCCCGAGTATTTTATCCTTCAGAAAGGTGAGCTCCTGCCTCCAGGCCGGGCTTTTCACCTTTACCTTCAGTACGCCGTTTTTTATGGAACGCGGCTCTGCTTCGGCGGCAATTTTCTCACCGACAACCTCCTCCCACTTCGTGATCGCACCCTGTTCAGCGAGTCTCTCCGCGTAGCCCAACTCGCCCATGAGCCGGCTGACCAGGCTTCCGACATCCGACGATTTCATCTGGCGGGGAATCTCTCTTTCCCACTTCAAATATCCGTGCAGACGTTTTTTCTTCCTCCCGTGTGAAAATGAACGCCCTCCCTGCATCAATCACCTCCATATTTCAAAATACCGACCGACGGTCAAAATCGACAAGGCGGACACTTCTGTCCGCCTGATCTTACATCACCTGACGCAAAATGTCCCGGTCAAATCTTCGCTTCCGGGATCACTTGAGCCTGATCGGCATCAGCAGCATCAGGAAATCCTCATCCTCGTTCTGGACCATTGACCTGATCACCGCAGCGTCGTTTGAACTGTTCAAGGCAAAGACAACCTCGTCCGTGTCAACCTGTCTCAATACATCCATGAGATAGTTGGCGTTGTATGCGATTTCGAGCGGTTCGCCCTCGTAGCTGACGGCAATCTTCTCTTCACCCCGTCCGCCCAATTCGGGATCCTCCGTCTCCAGTACCGCATGCGAAGAGTCGAACGTCAGCTTGACCTGCCGTGACATCTGGTTGGCGAATATGGAGACGCGCCTTACGGCCGCCGCAAATTCATCCGTGTTAACGACCAACTTGTGCGGGTTGTCTTCAGGTATTACACTCTCATATTTCGGGTAGTGACCGTCGATCAACCGCGTTGTCAAACGCTGGTCTTCCGTGCTGAACGAAGCCCTCGTCTCCGCAATGCCGATAACGGGATTATCCTCATCTTCCAGGCTGCGCAACAACAGGTTCAGAGCCTTCATGGGAACGACTACATCACGCGGTTCGCCCGAATAGTCAATCCCTTTCCTTACAATCCTTGACAGCCGATGTCCGTCCGTTGCAACCACACGCAACTCGTTCGCTCTGATCTGCATCAACATGCCGGTTAATATGGGTCTCATATCATCGTGCGAGACTGCAAACATCGTTTTCGATATAAGCCTGCTGAGGTTTTCCCCGTTCATCGTGAAGGACAGTTGAGCGTCAACAGGGGGGAGCTCCGGAAAGTCGATGGGGTCGCCGCCTGGCAGCGTGTATACTCCGGTTCCCTCGCTCTTCAACGTCACCTTCAAAGGCTCGTGCACTTCAATCTCAAGGGGTATATCCGGTAAGAGATTCACCAGCTCCTGAAAACGTTTTGCCTGAATGAGAATACTGCCTTCACCATCCGACTCAATGATGTCAACTTTAGAAGTCACAGTAATTTCAAGGTCGGTTGCAGTAATATCAAGCGACCCGTCCTTCAGCCTGAAGAACACATTCCCCAGCGATGGTATCGGCATCCTTGTCGGCACAGCGCCCATTATACGCTGCAACCCCTTGATCATCGATGCTTGTGTAAATGTAAATTTCATTTAGACCCACCTCTTGTGAAAAGGAAGATTATCGGAATATCAATATAAGTCAAATATGAGTTGGTATCCTTGTTAAATATAATAAAATAACGCTGACTTGACAAAGAATCACGGTAAAAAAAGGCTGTTCGTGATATTCTTCAATTAAATATATTAATATAAAAATATGTCTTACTTATAGTAGTGTTGATAAGTGAATAACCGGATGCCGCATTATCATAACGGCTTGTATATCAAATTGTTGAATCGGATAAAATGGATCTTCTGGTTGTGGATATCCGTGTTGATTATAAGTTTGGAACGTTCATGAACGTTGGTAACGGCGGGAGACAACGCGGATCCGGGTTGTTTGGTACATTTTGTGAACAAGTTTCTTCTTAGTGTATGTGCTTTTGTGAGCTGGCATTATCAAGTGGAAAACTATCGTCACAGGGAGGCGAGTTCGAGTTTGTGGCGTAAATCGGCCAGAAGTTCCGCCTTTTTATGGTCACGCTTGATAATCTGTTCGATGTTGTCTCGCGCGTGGATGACCGTAGCGTGATCCCTGCCGCCGAAATGCAGCCCGATGGCTTTCAAGGTAAGACGCGTGAACTCTATTGCAAGGTGCATGGCAACCTGCCTGGCGAAGACGACTTCACGCTTGCGGGTCTTCGACCTGAGCAGGTCTGCCGGTACGCCAAGCGTCCTTGCCACCACGTCCTGAATCTGCTCGACCGTCATCTCGCGGAATACCTGCTTGCCGAGGTTTTTGATCGCATCCCGGGCCAGCTCCATGGTGATGCGGCGACCGATGAGCGACGACTGCGCCAGCATGTGAATTAGCGCGCTTTGCAACGACCTGACGTTGTCGGTTACATGAATTGCGAGAAAGTGAGCGATGTCGTCGGGAAGCTCGATTTTCTCATCGGAGGCGAAGTTCTTCAGGATCGCCAGGCGTGTTTCATACTCGGGGAGACGCAGTTCGGCGACAAGTCCCCACTGCAGACGGCTTATCAACCTCTCGTCGAAGCTCTCCAGATCATTGGGCGACCGGTCGGACGAGAACACAAGCTGTTTGCCGGCCTGGTGAAGCGAATTAAAGGTGTGAAAGAACTCCTCCTGCGTCTTGTCCTTGGCCATGAAGAATTGAACGTCGTCCAACAGCAGCACGTCCGCATTGCGGTAAATACGGCTGAACGATTCGCTCCTTCTTGTCTGGATACTCTTGATAAAATCGGTGGTGAACTGTTCGCTCGTAACATAGAGGACTTTTCTGGCGAATCCATTTTCCTCTACGTGGTTGCCGATAGCCTGCATGAGGTGGGTTTTTCCCAGCCCGGAACCGCCATAGATCAGCAGCGGATTGAAAGGCGTCCGACCGGGGGCGTCGGCAAGCGACATCGCCGCGGCTCGCGCAAAACGATTGCAATCCCCTTCAATGAAGCTGTCGAAACGATAGCGCGGATTAAGGCGGGAATTCTCCGCCATACCCCTGAAGGAAGGTGATCTGGTTGTCTCCTGGACCTTTAATGCCCGGGAAACGCTTGGGGACGGTTTGCTTGAATCGATGTCGTAAACGATTTCGATCTCCTGCCCCAAGGTGGCGCTGATGGCGCGCTTGAGGTGATCGCTGTAATGGCTTTCAATCCAATCATAATAGAAACGGCTCGGTATTTTAAGGATCAGGACCCGGTCAGTGAAGGACAACGGCTCAAGAGGCTTAAACCAGGTTAAATAACTTTGGCGCGGTATCTCCTCCTGTAGTTTGTCCGTGATGAGACGCCAGATGGTTTCGTGATCTTCACCGAACTGGGAGGCGGGATCGATCATGTTATATAATGCCTTGATGTGTATGGGTTTAGAAATTTGCTTCGAAGAGGTGAAGCAATATATGGATGGTTTGACGCCGAGTCAAGAGATGGAGTTGGGTTTAATAATTATTAATTATATTAATACATATTAAAGTAAAGTTCGTATTATACGAGAGATAATCGCCCGATAAAGTTATCTGCCCATTAAACAAGGGTTAAACCTAATTGCTTGTTATATTGAACTTAAGAGCCATATCTCGGCTTGCGGGTCCGACTGTCCCTCCCGGCGTTTGAGCCGCCGGGAGCTCATCGCCGTTGTCCGTGGAAACGGTCAGACTGTTTATTGATCCAGATGGGGTTTGTCAGCGCGAAACGCCCTTTTCCCCCCCTGTCTCTGGTCAGGAGTTCCGCTCTCAGGTATTTATGTCCGCAGGCCGGGATTATGAATTCACCGTTCAGAGGATCATTCAACTCGTGTCCGCTCTTTTCGCCGAGCTCGAAGGCGGTCTCCTCGCGGGCGGTTTCCGTTGATCCCGAGGTGAGTACCTTTATCTGTGCGACCTTGCCGAACTCGGGAGTGGTTTTATATCTGACCCGAATTTTCTCCGATCCTGTCGTGGACACGACGGAGCCGCTCTGCAATTCCCGTCCGTCCTTCAGCAGGGTCAGCTCCAGCGCCGGACCGTCGCTCACAAACGCCCGGCCGGCTTTCAATGCGGCGACGATCGCTCCGGCGTTGATTCCACCGTCGATCATCACGTGCGTCGTCTGTTTTCCGAACAGGTGACCGTGATGTTCGTGCAGGCTGATCATGGGCAGCTTGACCTGGCGGAAGCGGTTGAAGTTGCCGTGGGAATCGTTGCCGGCGTAAATGTATTTCCTTTCACCGGCGAGCAGGGAGGCGGTCCACCTGTTGAGGCTTCGGATAAGTTCATTATTCTCGGCTCCGTTGAGAATCTGCCAGCCGTCAAGACGGGGATGTTCGAGGTCGGTTTGCAACCAGCCGCCGCGCCGAATCAGGAGTCTTTCCAGGCCGGGAACGGGCGCGAACGGATGTGCCGCGGCGCAGAGGGCGGCTTCGCTGACCTTGCCGAGCGCTTCGCTCACCGACAGTTCACTTCCGGTGCGGAGCCATTTCTGAGCGCTGTCGCCGGAGCCGGGCAGGAACGATTCTTCGCCGAGCACGAGCATGTGAACGTTGCGCCCCTTCGCCGACCGGCAGGTGAGCTCTTCGCCGGGAACAAGGACAACACCGGCTGCCTGGCGGTTGAGGTGCGCGGCGTGCTGTTTAAACCTCCGCCATTTTGCCAGCGTGGGGTCGTCATGCAGGTAATCGTCTTCCAGGTCGTCGAGGTTGTACGAGTGGTCGGTCAGCGCCGCCCAGTCCAGTCCGATGGCACGCGCCGTGCTCTGAATCGATTCCAGCGGCGCGCCGAACTCGACCTGGTCGCAGCCGTATTGGGTGTGGGTGTGGAGTTCCCCCGCAAGCCAGCCGGCCAGCTTCGGCAGCGGGTCGGCGGCTTTGAGCACCTGCAGCGGTGCATGTGACAACCCGGCGTGGTTGTCCAGGCGGACGATACGGATGCGTCTTCCGTTGCGAATCCTGACTGAAGCCTCGACGGACAATCGCTCCGCGGGCAGTCCGGAGACGTCGACATCGAATATCTGATGCCAGAACGGCGTGTCGATGCGGACGTTGAGAGCTGTTTCGAGGGTCACCCGGTCGTCATCGCGATATACTGTCAGGTTTATATCTAATACATCCACGGGGAAGCGGTCGGCGTCCTTTATTATCAGAGTCACAGGCAGCGTTGCGTCGGGCTCGATCCTGAAGGGGGCGTCGAAGATTATTTCAGGCTCAGCCCGGTAGTAGCGGCTGAACGGAAAGAGACGAAACCGGTAGTGGGTCTCGGCGTAAAGACCGACCAGGGGGATGATGTCTGTAAGGTTTATCTCCATGCGGAGGGAGTTGTATAAACCATCTTACAAAGTCGCGGCATGCAGTCCTCTGTTCGAGAGAAAGTCAAGCACGTGTGGCAACGCTTTCAACATGTTGTCAGCGTATTTTGCGCCGTCGTGAAGCAGGACAATGTCACCTGGTCTCACCCGCCTGACGATGCGGCGTTCCAGGATGGTCGGCGGGTTTGCCACGTAGTCCGCCGGCGAGAGCGACCAGAGCACGATCTTCAGATCGAGATCACCGGCCGCAGACCGCAGCGATCGCCCGAACCAGCCGTGCGGCGGTCGAAAGAGACGCGGGCTTTCGCCGGTTATGTCCGCAATCGCGCCGATCGAACGCTTGAGATTCTCACGGATCACGCCTTCCCGCCTCCAGATCATGGGCGAATGGTCGTAGCCATGGCTGCCGAGGCGGTGACCGGCATCGGCAATGGTGCGGACGATGTCCGGATGCCTTGCAGCCTGCCGTCCGGTCAGGAAAAAGGTCGCCCGGCAGCCATACCTCGCCAGAACTTCGAGAAATCCCGGCGTATGCCGCGGATGGGGTCCGTCGTCGAAGGTCAGGTAGACTCCGGGCGGTTCGCCGCGGCTGGTGATCTCCGGAAACAACCGGGATGCCAGGATGGGGAGGATATCGCTGATCATCCGGCTTTGCTCCGACTGCGGAAGCGTTGATCCTTCCATTTGAAACTGGTGAAATGTCCGGCGACAGCGAACAGAACCGTTGCCGGCGGATGGATGATCTCCGCCAGCAGAAACTCGTTGATACGGAATTTCTCGTTGAACAGCCGACTGCCGTACCTGATGGCAATCCAATCGAGGAGGAGCTTGATGACCATCCAGGCGATCCAGCATCTCCACCAACCCGTCGCCATCCCGATAAATGGTCCTGCAATCAATGACAATAGAAACAGGAAGACGCCCGACAGGATGAACCTGCGCGAGAAGCGGTAGTACACTCCCTTCGAACCCCACCTGATCCGCTGGTGCCATAATTCCTTAAGTGTTGATACCGGTCTGGTCCTGACAATCGCCGCCGGAGATGAAGCGGCGACGATCTTCCAACGGCTTTGTGCCGCCTTTGCCATCAGCAGTTCGTCGTCTCCCGATACAAGATGGTCAAACCCCTTCCAGCCTTCGACGTCCTCGAATAGTCTTTTACGAAAGGCGAGGCTGGCGCCGCTGCAGTGAAACGGCATCCCCGCGGTGATCAATCCGGCGGATGCATAGCCGAGTGACTGGAAGTCCAGCGACTGAAGACGCTGCCAGAGAGGCGCATTCTTCGGCTGCGCAAACCGCGCCTGACCGGCGACCATGCCCACCGCCGGAGTGAATTCGGCAACCAGCTCCCCAACCCATTTGAGGTCATGAGTACAGTCGGCGTCGGTGGTTATGATTATCTCGCCTTGAGCGGCGTTGATGCCCTTCTCGAGCGCCTGCTTCTTGGGGCTGGCGCCGCATATTGTTTCGGTCTGAACGATGAGCTTGACGGAAGGATGCCGCGTGGAAAATTCTCTTACCGTCCGGGCGGTTCCGTCTTTGGAGCGGTCGTCGACGACGATTATTTCGATTGATTCGGCGGGATAGTCCTGTTGTGCGAGGCTCTGAAGGGTCGCCGGCAGGTTTTCCTCTTCGTCCCGGGCGGCGATGACCACGCTGACCGATGGAGCGTCTTCCCGAGAGATATTCTCCGGCGGTCGGATGTTCTTCCGTTTCAGCTTGACGAGACCGAGAATTATCAGCGTCAGCAGAGTGAGGTAACAGAGACCGCCCAGGGCGGACAGGATGGAACAGCCGGTTGTCAATTCCACGACTCGGCCTTGTTTTTCCCGATCCGCAGCCGTCCGATGAAGAACAGCCCCGCCAGCGCCGGCAGAAGCACGTTCATGGCGAACAGCAGGATGGATGCGTTGAAAGCCGCTTCCGAAGAGGCGCCGAACTGCCCGAAGAACTGCACTGAAACCAACTGATCGACGCCGAGATCGGCGATGGCGATCGGCAGTGCCGACTTGGCGAACAGCACCGCCGCCGCGCCGCGCGAAGACGTTATGAAATCGACCCCGAAGAAGCTGCTGATCAGCGCGAAGTATTGGGCGAGGAATACAAGATAATGCGCCAGGGTCAGAGCCAGGACGGTTCTTGCCTGAGGGGCGCTGAATCGGTCAAGACCGTGCGACAGTTGGGCGATCCTGTCACCCTTTGGAAACATGATCTGCAGGGCATAGATTAGGCTGCGGACCGGCTTGGGATCAAGCGCGAAGTAGAGTAGGACCAGGTCGATCGAGCCCAGCAGGAATATCATGGAGACGAACAGTTTCCCACTGATCAGCTCGGTTGCCCAGGGCAGCGTCATCAGCGCCGGCAGACCAAACGCTACGGTGCAGCCGAGATTGTAGAACTTGTCGATGACAATCAGACCGACGAGGTTAAGTGGTTTGCCGTGCCTGATGAACAGCCCGCGTCCGTATTCGCCCAGGCGCCCCGGGGTTACAATACCGAAGGTCATACCGCCCAGAAGCGAGCCAAGGGTGTCGCTGAAGCCGGCTTTCGGATAGACCAGCTTGACGAGATAGCGCCACTTGATCTCCTGGAGCAGGATATTGAGCGGCATCAAAGCCAGCGCGATCGCGACCGTTTCGTACCTCGCGGACCGGAGCGCGGACCAGATCGACGCCGGCCGGACGATGTAGAGCATCAACCCCAGCAGGATAACGGCGATGGCGGTCTTGATCCAGAAAAAAACTATCCTGTTCATCGGCAGACAAGCTTTGGCGGAAGGTACAACCGTTTCAGTCCTTCCGTGCAGTTGCGGCACATCGGGATACGGTCGCGCCCACCGTTGTTGACAACGCGCTGGAATTCGCGGATCGTTCTTCCCCTCCAGACATCCCTGAACGGCTGCTGGAAGACGTTGCCGAAGGAATGGAAGTCGTTGACGCTGAAGCAGCAGGGCAGCAGTTCTCCGTTCCAGGCGACCGTGGCGGAATAGGCGAGGCGCCGGCAGGAATTGCGGCTGCGGTTCATTTCAAGCCGTCCGTTCACCCTGATGTAGCGCCGGAGATCGGTGTCGTCCGGCAGCAGGTCGACCGCGCCGTCATAATCGTCCATATTGTTGATCTTGTATGTCTTGAACAGGAATTTGTCACACCCCCATGCAAGAGCCATTTCTCGAACCGCCTGGAACTGTTCGGGACTCTGGCGGGACACGAGACATTCGGCGATGATTTTAGGCTTGCTTGATCGTTGTTTTTTACGTGCCTCCAATAGAGCTTGGACTCCGGCTTCAACATCAGCGATGCTTCCGCCTTCTTTCAGCGAGATTGTTTTTACTCAGCAGCAGTCCGTTGGTGTATGTCTGAGTCCAGATGCCGCGCCTGGAGGCTTCAGCGACCATATCCGGGAAATCGGGCGCGACCAGCGGCTCGCCGCGGTGCCAGAGGTTAAGGAACCGTAACCATGGCGTTTGATCTATAACATGGATAAAATCTTCCAAGTGCATGACCCCGCCTCCTCTGCCGGCTGCGGTCGGGCAGCCCGGGCAGTCGAGGTTGCAGGACGCTGAAGGCTCCATCCATAGCATTATCGGTTGTGGGAGGCGGAAGCTCATGTTTTCATTAATCACAGCGCTGTTCGTCATTCCGGCGGAAGCGGGCGTTATTTAACAGATGTTAAATTTTGGGTCACCAATC
This sequence comes from bacterium, assembly GCA_025774605.1. Classification (GTDB taxonomy): domain Bacteria; phylum Electryoneota; class AABM5-125-24; order Hatepunaeales; family Hatepunaeaceae; genus JALGVR01. The sequence continues at coordinate 17,555 of JALGVR010000051.1, forward strand.
CCCCCTCAAACCTCGCCTGTACAATATAACTTCCTGCGGACAGGGCAGAGGCGTCCCAGGTCAGGCTGTGTGTGGCGGCGGTGAAACAACAACCGTCGGCAAGTTCCGCCACACGCCTGCCGGCAAGGTCGTAGACCGCGATCGTTACTTCGCCGGGCGCGCCGGGGGCGAACCTGATCATCACCGAGCTGTTGAACGGGTTCGGGCAGGGCGGATCGAGCCTGAATTTCGCAGGAGGTTCGGGTTCGCTGCGATCGGGTGGCGCGTTGAGAAGCCCCTCCCCCTGAACGGCGATGTAACGTTGATCCGCGGGCAGGTCGAAATAGCGCTCAACGTCACCGCCCAGCCAGGATACGATCAGAGAATCGACCGTTTCGTTTTCTCCGAGCCCGAAATGCAGCGCCATCATGTTCTGGCAGCCGCCGGTGCCCATGCCGCTCTGGACCTGGCGCAGCATGTGGAGGTCGCCGGCGTGAGCCTCAGCCCGGCAGCCGAAGGCGAAGCGGTTTGCATCCACGCCGCGCATCTCAACCTGGAGGTAATGCCCGGCATCGCCGTTGTTCTGGTACAACCCGCCGTGATTGCCGCCGACCGCGATGTCCAGGTCGCCGTCGTGGTCGTAGTCGCACCAGGCGGCGCCCCACGAGTTATAGCAGTTCATGTGGAAGCCCGCCGGGTAGTTGACGTTGGTGAAAGTGCCGTCGGCTTCGTTGTGGTATAGATAGGGTTGCCTTCCTTCATATACCGAGGTGATGAACAGGTCCAGCCAGCCGTCGTTGTCGTAATCGCCCCATGCCGGGCTGGAGGCGGTTTCGTCGTAAGCGATGCCGGCTTCCTCGCGGACGTCCTCGAACTCCCAGCCGCCGTCGGCGCCCATGTTGCGGTAGAGCATGCTCTTGTCGCTGAAGCTGAGAAAACGGGGGTGGGCGAGATTCCCGACGAACAGATCGAAGTCGCCGTCGTTGTCGTAGTCAGCCCACGACGATCCGATCGTGTGACCGTAGTAGCCCTGTTGGCGAACGCCCTGCACGCCGTAGCGCGAGGCCTGCTCCCGGAAGTCGAAGCCGCCATGGTTGACAAGCAGGTAGTTGGGGTGGAGGCGGTAGTTGGAGACATAGATATCCATGTCGCCGTCCATGTCGAAATCGCACCAGGCGACGCCGCGACCGTAATGCCGGTTGCGTTCGATATCATGCGGTGTCACATCGATGAAGATGTTGTCGTTTGCATCGAACCGGTAGAGGTAATCGCGGTAGTAGGTCGGGTTGCCGTCGTTCCACAACTCCGAATTGGCGACGTAGAGCTCGAGAAAGCCGTCTCCGTCGGCGTCTCCCCAGCCGGAAGCCTGGGTTTCGTCCCATCCGTTGTTGAGCCAGAATTCGTCGTTGGCGAAGCTGAACGTGCCGTCGCCGTTGTTGTGATAGAGCCGGTCTTCTGCATCGAGCCGGCTGTTGGTGGTGAAGATGTCGAGCCGGCCGTCGTTGTCGAAATCGCCCCAGCTCCCGCCGTTGGCGGGATTGTCGGCGGCTATGCCGGCGTCATCCGCAACCTCTTCGAATGTGCCGTCGCCGAGGTTGTGAAAGAGCAGACGTCCGTTGACGAGCAGGTCTTCCCATCCGTCGTTGTCGTAGTCACCCCAGGCGACTCGTGAAAAACCGCGCACACCGGCTTCCTCGTTGACGTTGCTGAAGATGAAGTCCTCCGGATCGACTTCGTCGTAGTATTCAACCGTGGCGCGCAGGAGGTAATTTCCCGCGCCTTCACCGGCGACGTACCAGGTGTTGTTGATACGCAAATGGCTGCGGGTTTCACGGTTGTCGCCTCCGTCCAGCATCAACCAGGGTTGGCTGTTCTGTTTCACATAGCCGATATGGAAGTGCCGCGGGATGTCGAACGACAGACCGGATTCGGCTACGTCTACGGTGATCCAGTCGGCGTCGTCATCCACATTGACGACGACCGGGTCGATAAGGTCATTATCCGGATCGCACATATTACCGCCGTTGTCCCCCCAGATGTGCCATTCCATCTCGCCGGTTCCGTCGACCCGGAAACGAAACGAGAGCAGGCTGCATGGATGAGCGGGCGTAAAACGGACGGCTTCAATATCGCCTTCGCGTGTCTGGTCGAAGTAGGCGCGTGGATTACCGTTGTCGTAAAAAAGCTCAACCGGTTCGGCGAACGGGGCGGATGCCGCGATAACAACAGCAGTCAAGGAAAATACCAACACTCGTAACATAATACAGCCTCCTGATTGTGAATACCGCTGCAGACCCTCCGCAGTTGACGACAGGTTGTTTGAAAAATCTACCAGGTGTCATACCTGCGGAACAGTCTGTCCGAGAATGCCGGATTGTTTCGAGATTCATCATTCCAACGAAAATTATTTCGAGGTTCATCATTCCAACGAAAGTTGGAATCCAGAGAACTTAGCTGATATTGCTGGTGTTACCGGATTCCATCTTCCAGCGAAATGATGAAGATCTCAGTTTTCGGACAGCCTG
>JALGVR010000052.1 GCA_025774605.1 bacterium
TTTTCCGATTCAGTCAAGGCCCAGCGGGCAATTTCCCGATCAAGGCTGTCCGAGATTTCCTGCAACGACTGCTTCAGGGTCGTTTCATTCTTTTCAATCAGGAGGACTTCAATTCCGTGCCTGACTGCGGATAAGACAATCGCCCTGCCCATTGAGCCTCCCCCGATGACAACAAGGCGCTTAAACTCGACTGCTGCTTTTTCGTTCGTCTCGGTACCTGTGATGTCCTTAAACTGGTCTTCTGGCATCTTTCACTCCACTGATCTTATCTAGAGATCGGCTGTACTGAAGAAAAACGACGTTTCTATCATGCCGTTTTCACTTGAATCCGAACCGTGAACAGTGTTGACTTCGATACTTTCGCCATAGAGTTTTCTTATCGTACCTTCATCAGCGTCAGCGGGATTGGTCGCGCCGATCAAGGTTCGAAGCCTGCGTTCCCTCCAGAGCCACAGGTATAACCGGTCCGGAGGTCATATACTCGATAAGGCTCAAGTAGAAAGGCTTCTCACGATGAACCGCATAGAATCTGCCCGCCGTAGCACGGTCAAGCTGCAGCATGCGTATCGACTTGATGGTCAGCCCGGCGTCTTCAACGCGCTTGAGAATATCGCCTATTATGCGCTTCCTCACTCCGTCCGGTTTTATTATCAATAATGTACGTTCCATTTTCCTTCCGAGATGCAGACCTGATTTTTAACCATGCCGAAGATCTTTAACGGCTTCAAAACCAATATCAAAGGCTTGCATATTGGGTTCTTCTGTTCCCCTGGGAGCCTTTTTCAGCAGCGCCTTTCTAATCGATTCCGGGTTCAGGTAATTCGTCAATCCCGCCATCGCGCCCAGGGAGACGGCGCTGGTATAAACCATCTTCTTCATTTTGGTCTTGGTCAACTCAATTATCGGCAGGCGGTATACCTTATACTTCTCCTCATCAACTTCATGAACAAGGGAAGGATCGATGAGAACAGTGCAGTTATCCTTCAGGTCGAAACCGAATCTGTCCCATGATTTCTGCGCAAGGCACAGCATGAAGTCAATGGCGGTTGTCCGCGTGAATTCGATGCGCTTGGTGTTGATGATAACATCAACCTTGGTGGGGCCACCCCGCACCTGGGCTGTATATGTAGGACTGTCAACAGCATACTTACCTTCAAAACTGATGGCCGCCTCGGCAATAATGTCACCCGCCAGGAGTATACCCTGTCCGCCCACCGCGGCGAAGCGTGCTTCAAAATGATCGCTCATCGTTGTAATTCCTCTCTATTTATCGTTCCAGTTGGGCGTGTTCGATGACCTTATTATAATCGTCACAGTATTCAGTGCGCTCAGTATCCTGGTGGAGCAGTCCGACCGCGTATTTATCCTTGAGTTCTTCGGGGCTCATCTTTTCAGCCTGGCGCACGCTAACCGTGCTCTTGGAAATATGCTCAATCAGGTCGATTGCGTCAGGTATCCTGTTGCGTCGACCGTACTGCGTGTGGCAATTAGACAGCACTTCGATTACGGAAAATCCCTTGTGAGTAAGACCGCCGCGGATAAGACGCTCGAGTTGAACGCCCGAACCGACATGTCCCCGCGCCACGTAAGTCGCTCCCGCTCCCTTAACCAGTTCGGAGACGTTGAATGGGATATCGATATTTCCCCAGGGCGAAGTTGCGGCGCGCGCGCCGACCGGTGTGGTAGGTGAATATTGTCCGCCGGTCATCCCGTATATATTGTTGTTGACAATTACAAGGGTGATGTCTATGTTTCGGCGGCAGGCGTGAATCAGGTGATTTCCGCCGATCGCTGTGGCGTCACCGTCACCGGAGATTACCACCACGTGCTTGTCAGGACGAGCGAATTTTATACCGGTGGCGAAGCTCAACGCCCGACCATGGGTGGTGTGAAGTGTATTCATGTCAAGATAGCCGGGCGCGCGTGATGTGCATCCGATTCCGGAGACAAAAGCCAGGTCATCCGTTGACCAGTCGAGGGCGTCGAATGCCCGTATGATGGCCTTGACAATGATGCCTATACCACAGCCGGGACACCACATGTGCGGCATGTGGTACATTCTCAAATACTTTGTATATGATACAGCCATTATGCAAACTCCTCAATCCGGGTAAGTATTTCGCCGGGGTAAATGGGTACACCTCCGATCTTGTTTACGCCGACCACCGGTCCGTTACAGCCGGCGACGCGTTCAACCTCATATATCATCTGCCCCAGGTTGGCTTCCGGCACTATCATTGCTTTGATGCGCTGGCCAAGGCGCCGGGTCGGTTTCTCGGGGAAGGGCCAGAGTGTAACCGGACGCAAAAGCCCTGCTTTTATCCCCTTCTTACGTGCGTCGGCGACCGCAACCAAGGCTGCTCTGGCAGTTGTGCCGAAGGCGACCACGCCGATTTCGGCATCCTCGGTCATGTATTCCTCATACTTCTCTATCAACTCGAGATTACCTGAAACCTTGCGTTCCATTCGCTCCTCCTCCGCCTGGCAGATTACCGGGTCAGTGGTCGGAAAGCCGGTCTTGTCGTGGTTTAAGCCGGTGGTGTGCCACCGGTAGCCCGTGAAATAATCTGCCATCGGGGGAACATCACCCTGAGAGCTGTCATAGGGGTAATATTCCTCGGGCGAGACAGTCGGTCTGGGACGCTCGACAAGTTCGTACTCTGATGGATCCGGGATCTCAACCCGCTCGGAAAGATGCCCCAGTACTTCATCAATAAGCAGGAAGACCGGCATGCGCAGCATTTCAGCAAGGTTAAAAGCCCGAATCACCTCGTTATACAGCTCGTCAAGATAGGAGGGTGTCAAGGCAATCACCGGTCGGTCGCCGTGAGTGCCCCACCTTGCCTGCATGACATCGGCTTGCCCCAGTGCGGTCGGCAGGCCGGTGGAGGGTCCACCTCGCATGACATTAACAATCACACAAGGGGCTTCAATAAAGCTGGCAAAGCCGATGTTCTCCTGTTTCAGGGAGAAACCTGGACCGCTGGTCGCCGTCATCACCCGCTGTCCGGTCAGCGAAGCGCCTATTATTGCTCCCATCGCGGCGATTTCATCTTCCATCTGGATGAATTTACCGCCCATTTCCGGGAGTCTTTTCGACATGACATGCGCAATCTCTGATGATGGTGTGATCGGGTAACCGGCAAAAAAACGACATCCTGCTGCCACGGCGGCTTCGGCTACAACCTTGTTACCAGGCCAGAAAACGACCTGGCGCTGTTTTTTCTCTGTGTTATCCAACCGCCTTCTTCTCCTTCTTTTTCTGTTCTTTCTTGACGTTGAACACTTCGATGGCAAAATCCGGGCACTGATACTCGCAGAGCATGCATGCGTTACAGTTTTCGATGTTCATAACCTCGACAATTGTACCCTCCCAGCGATCCGGAGCCACGACCATCTTAAGAACGTCCTTGGGACATACTTCCGCGCAGATTTCACATCCCTTGCAGAAATGACGATGGATGGTGATTGTCGTCTGACCGTCGCTGGAGGTAATCCCGACGGTATCTTCAGCGAGTCCGGCAGACTCCTCGCTTATCGGCGGTTTGTCGGGTTTTGGTGTATTATTGTCAGCCATTTAAGCAATCCCAACTAATGTTTAAATGATTTGTTCAGTCAATCGGATATCTTGACACTCCGGTATATTCACCGGGCCGGCGTCCTGGCGGATAAGATGATAACCGATGAATCACCCTGTTTTCCCCAACGCTCTCTGCACTGTGGAGCCGATTTCCGCGGGGCTCTCCGCCACGAGTACGCCGGCTTCCTTCAAGGCGTTGATTTTATCGTCGGCGGTACCCTTGCCACCGGAGATGATTGCGCCGGCATGTCCCATTCTCCGTCCCGGGGGAGCCGTTCGGCCGGCTATGAACGCAACCACGGGCTTGGTTACGCTTTCAGAGATGTACCGCGCCGCGTTCTCCTCGGCGTTTCCACCTATCTCGCCTATCATTACCACCGCTTCGGTGTCAGGATCGTTCTGGAACATCTCCAGAAGATCGATGAAACTGCTGCCGACGATTGGATCTCCACCGATACCGATGCAGGTTGACTGTCCGAATCCCAGCGCCGTCAATTGACCGACGGCCTCGTAGGTGAGCGTTCCTGAGCGCGAAATCACGCCGATCGATCCGGGCTTGTGTATGAAAGCCGGCATGATACCAACCTTGGCTTTCCCCGGGGATATAGCGCCCGGACAGTTTGGACCGATGTAACGCGTCGGACGATCCGTCATGTAGAGGTTGACCTCGACCATGTCCCTGGTGGGAATGCCCTCGGTAATACAGACAACCAGCTTGATGCCTGCATCGGCCGCCTCCATGATCGCATCGGCGGCGAAGGCTGGCGGCACAAAGATACAGGAGGTATCGGCGCCTGTTTCGTCGACTGCATCGGCAACCGTATTAAAAACAGGCACACCCAGGTGTGTTGTGCCGCCCTTGCCGGGTGTTACACCGGCGACGACCCTGGTGCCGTATTCCAGCATCTGACCGGCGTGGAATGTTCCCTCGCTGCCGGTGATGCCCTGAACTACGACACGTGTGTCCTTATCAACTAAGATGCTCATTTTGCTTACTAAGTTTAAATGTATTACTTTCTTACACCACTACTTCCACCACCTTCTTCGCCCCGTCGCTGAAATCGTCGGCGACGATGAACTCAAGCGGTGATTCGCGCAGCATCCTGGCAGCCTCCTCGGAATTGGTGCCGGCAAGACGAACCACAACCGGTACCTTCACATCAAGATCGCCAAGCGCGTCGATGACGCCCTGCGCCACGCGGTCACAGCGGACGATGCCGCCGAAGATGTTAATTAATACCGCCTTGACATTGGGATCGCTGACAATGATGCGAAAACCCGCCTTGACCGATTCGGCGCTTGCCGCACCACCCACATCCAGGAAATTGGCCGGTTCACCTCCCGTCAACTTGATGATGTCCATCGTTGACATCGCCAGACCGGCGCCGTTGACCATGCAACCGACATTACCGTCCAACTTGATGTAGTTAAGATTATACCGGGACGCTTCGATCTCCGCGGGTTCCTCCTCGTCGAAGTCGCGGTATTCGGCGAACTCCTTGTGCCGAAACATCGCATTGTCGTCAAAGTTGATCTTCGCATCCAGTGCAATTACTTCACCCTCGCCCGTAACGACCAGAGGATTGATCTCGGCAAGCGAGGCATCGGTTTCCTTGTAGGCGCGGTAGAGTGCGTTGATGAACTTTACGGCTGATTTTATCTGACTGCCCTCCAGTTTAAGCGCGTAAGCCATCTGTCTAAGCTGGAAGGGACGCAAACCTACAGCCGGATCCACTCTTACCTTGAAGATAAGTTCCGGCGTTTCGGCGGCGACCTTTTCGATTTCGACGCCGCCCTCGGTGGAGACCATGATCACGTCAGCGGCGCTCTCACGGTCCAGCACGATCCCCGCATAGAGCTCGCGGGCTATGTTGATCCCCTGCTCGATCAGAAGACGTCTTACCTCTCTCCCTTCGGGACCCGTCTGATGGGTAACCAGTGTCATACCGAGCATCCGTTCGGCGAGTTGACGAACCTCTTGCGGGGAATCGGCGAGCTTGACGCCGCCGCCCTTGCCGCGCCCGCCGGCGTGAATCTGGGCTTTCACGACAAACCTGCCGCCGCCCAAGCCGCGCGCCGCCTCTTCAGCCTCTTCAGGGGTGAACGCCGCCCTTCCTTCAGGAACAGCAACGCCGTACTTGCGTAAAATTTCCTTGCCCTGATATTCGTGGATTTTCATTACCGCCCTTATAGCCTATTTTTTATGATAACAGTTATGTTCAACGATTTCCGACACCGGATGGATATGTCTATGGTACAATCGCCGTTCCGGCATCACCGCGAATGGCGGCGTCAACCTGTTCCACCGCACATATTATCGATCGTTCCCCACCCTGCTCGACAAACCTGACCGCCGCTTCAACCTTCGGTCCCATCCTGCCGGGAGGAAAATGACCCTGTGAGATATACTCACGCGCCTCGCCTATTCGCATCCTGCTGATAACCTTTTCATCGGGCTTGCCGAAGTTGATGCGTACAGAATCGATATTGGTCAGGATAATCAGCTCGTCGGCTTCGATCTCGTGAGCGAGAATAGCCGCAACCAGATCCTTGTCGATGACCGCGTCGATGCCCTTTAAGCCATGGTCGGGATCCCTGTATACAGGTATTCCCCCGCCGCCCCCGGCAATCACCACCATGCCGGCTTGAACCAGCTCGCGCATCGCCTTGCGGTTTACAATACCCAGAGGTTTGGGAGAGCCGACCACCCTTCGCCACTCGTTCTCACTGTTGAAGGATTTCATGATCCAACCCTCCTCCCTCATGAGTTTGTCGGCGTCATCCCTGGAATATATTCTGCCTATGAACTTGGTCGGTTCCGAGAGGGCGGGATCGTTTTCGTTAACCAGCACCTGCGATACCAGGGTTACCACGCGCTGGTTCAAACCTTCTCTGGCGATGCGATTCTGGAGTGATTGTTCGATCATGTAGCCTATGGAGCCCTGGGTATCGGCTACGAGAAGCTCAAGCGGCACCTGTGGAAGTTCTGCTTCGGCGAGTTCAACACGGCGCAGTGCAATCCCCACCTGTGGACCGTTGCCGTGGGTTATGGCGAGATTATAACCGCGCTTGAGCAGTTCAACAATCCCGCCGAGACTTCGATGAGTATATTCGAACTGCGTCGAATAATCCGCAACCTGGTTCGGAGGTGAGATTGCATTGCCTCCAAAGGCGACAACAGCGCGGCGAGCGCTTAGAGACATGGTTGCACTGTCCTTGATTTACGACAGGTAAGAGGTCAAAGCATCGGTAAGATCAGGCTTGCCGATCACCTGGAGGTCGTATGTCACCCTCACCGTCTCCTTCCTGATCTCGATGATCCGTCTCAGGTCTATCGGCGTGCCGATGATCACAACTTCGGCGTCGGAATTGTCGATGGTCCGCGCCAGATCGGTCATCTGCTCCTCGCCGTATCCCATCGCCGGCAATATCTGGCCGATGTCAGGATAGATGGCGAATGTTTCGGATATCAAGCCAACCGTAAACGGACGCGGGTCAACCAATTCTCGAGCGCCGAACTTCTGCGCGGCGATCACACCCGCGCCATAGGTCATGCCGCCATGAGTCAGGGTTGGGCCGTCTTCAACCACCAGCACGCGGGCATCCCTGATCAGCTCGGGTTTATCCACCGTCACCGGTGAAGCGGCATCCAGAACCAGGGCTGACGGATTTACCATGCGGATGTTCTCACGCAGTTCGTCGATGTCCTCTGGATCAGCGCTGTCGATTTTATTCAAAACGATTGCATCAGCCATACGAAGGTTTATCTCACCGGGGTAGTAGGACAGCTCATGACCGACCCGCAACGGATCAACGACCGTCACCTGATAATCCGGTTTGTAGAACGACAGGTCATTATTGCCCCCATCCCAGAGGATCATGTCGGCTTCCTGTTCAGCTTCCCTGAGGATGGCTTCGTAATCGACGCCGGCGTAGACAACATTCCCGCGTACGATATGAGGTTCGTATTCCTCCATCTCCTCGATGGTGCAATTGTATCGCCTGAGGTCATCGAGCTCGGCGAAGCGCTGAACCTTCTGCTCCACCAGATTCCCATAGGGCATGGGATGCCGGATGACCACAACCTTCCTGCCCGCCCGGGTCAGTAATTCCGCGACGCGTCGTGTCGTCTGACTCTTACCGCATCCGGTGCGCACGGCGGTTACCGCGATCACCGGTTTTACCGACTTCAACATCGTATCACGTGGGCCAATGAGTTTAAAATCAGCACCCGCAGCCATGGCGATGGCGGCTTTATTCATCAACGCCTGATAGGAGATATCGCTGTACGAGAAGACAACTTCGTTAATGTTCTCTTCCCTGATCAACGCCGGCAGATCCTCTTCGGCATGGATGGGAATTCCTTCAGGATAGCCGGGTCCGGCAAGCTCAGCCGGATAACGACGGTCATCAATATCGGGGATTTGAGCCGCGGTAAAGGCAATCACCCTGACATCATCGCGGCCTCTGTAAATCGTATTGAAATTGTGAAAATCCCGTCCGGCGGCACCAATAATGACTATTCTTTTAAGTTCCATTTATCATCCAGTTAAAGATTTTCAGTGAATGGTGTAATTCCTTCCTGATATCCGTTTATAACCGAAAAGCCATCTCCTGCAGGAGATGTCTTACAGAAGACAAAAATATAGCATAATTGTTTGATTCAAACAATATCTATATGCAAAACTTGACACGGTCAGATCATTTATCCCAACCTGTTATTCCATTCAGCGCCAGGGCTCAAACGAACGGAATTCCATGAAATAATCTTCAGTTGTCATTGTGGTCGTGGATGACATTATCAATCCTGCGATCATACCTCTACGCTTCAGCAAAAAACCGATCCGAGGGAATTTACCCCGGATCGGTTCTCATTGCAGCCCATCGTAATCTGGAAGGCTATTTGACCAATACCATCCTCCCTGTCCCGTTGAATTCTCCAGCTTTCAACCGGTAAAGATACGTGCCCGCCGCCAGTGCGGATGCGTCGAATTCCACATCATGGGAACCTGCCGGACAAAAGCCGCTTGACAGCCTCCTGACCAATCGGCCGTTCACGTCATAGACATTCAAGCTGACCCGACCGGCGACGCCGAGGTCGAAAGCTATGGTCGTAACCGGGTTGAACGGGTTTGGATAGTTCTGATATAGTTTGTAAACCTGTGGCATAATGCCCGGCTGTACCGGTTCACGGACGTCGAGAGACCTGTCGATGTTGGATATTCGAATCTCGTCGACATAGCCGTAGAAGTAATCCTCATCAATGCGGTGATATCCGACGGTCAACCGGTCTGCCGAATTTCGAATAACCCCGCCCGGACTGGCAGCCGCAGCCACCTCCTCACCGTTGACCCAAAGTCTGAGCCCGTCATTCGACCACGTCAAGGCAACCAGGTACCATTCGCCTGTCTCAATAAACCCTTCAGCGGAGGTAGCTTCTGCATAACCTTCCGTTGTGTACATACGTCCGGTTAATCCCCCCTGGTTCAACAGGCAGAATGAAAACGCGGCCCGCTCATGCCTCTCGTACCGCGATACGATCGGCTGTAAGCCTTCGTCGAACATCAGGTCAGGCTTTATCCAAGCCTCGATGGTGATATTCTCCCAGCCGGAGCCGATGAGATCATTGGAATATACCGTCGAACCGTCCGCAGTCAGATCAAGAGCGGGACCAAACCTGCCTTCCTCTGTCCATTCAACCTCTTCATTCAGTAAAAGCACATAATCTCCGGACAGGTCACTTGCTTCGTTGCCTTCACCCTCATCCAGGTGCCAGAGCGCAACGGTATTCTCATCGTTGCTGAACGGTTCGGGATCATCATTTTTCACGACCGCCCATATTCCGTAGTTGAAGGCGCGATATACCGACGGCTCGTTCGGTTCCACCCTGACAGGTATGTCCTCCGTGCGAACCCAGTCCCCCTCGCGACCATCCCAGAGCCGGCTGCGATCGGCGCCGTCGATGAAATCAGACAGTATCGCCAGGGTATCAACCTGCTCAGTCCCCTCATTCTGAATCACGTCAACACCGATATGAAAATCGACCTGCCCCTGAAACGAGATCTCCAGCGGACGCAGATCGATCACGTTGAGGACCATCTCCTGCCCATACCGTGTAAACACAAGATCTTCAAAAGGAATATCCAGCGAGTCGATAGGTTCGACCGGAAAACCCTGAACGCTGTCCAGTTCACCGCTCTGCCAGATGATGACCCGCAGACCGGGTTCGCCGATCAGGCTGTTGCTGTCCCCGTCCGTCCACTCGAACAGCGGTATGCGCGCTTCCACGAGGCTGAAGTTCTCGTAGGGTGACTCAAACCAGACGTTGTAATACTTGTCACCGAAACCGTTGGGAATCGTCCAGAAGAACTCCAGGTCTTCCAGTGTCGTATAACCGATCAGGCTGTCGGAATCAGCCTCCAGGGCACCCTGCCCCGTGACAAGATCACCGGCTGACCGCGCCAGGCGCGCTTCCCGGGCGTTGACGCTCAACGCAATTGCAAGCAAGGCTGTAATAGCCAATCGACTGATTATACGCATTTAAAATCACCTCATTTATTGTTCAAATACTGATTTTATGTTCAGTTTGCGAAATCATTAACGGGGGCGTTTACAGTCGTTTTGTCATCCTGAACGCAGTGAAGGATCTTCTTTATAGACAGGGGATGAGATTCTTCACTTCGTTCAGAATGACATGGGAATGCAATTATAAGCCGACCCCCGTCATGGGTTCTGCCTGAGATCACCCCTTTATCACCCTCGTAAACAAGCTCCTTCGGTGATGTTTGCCGGGCTACCTCATCAAAACAATCTTGCGGACAGCTCTTCGTCCTGCGTATTCGATCGAAACCAAGTAAACACCGCTCGCCAGATCCTCAGCCTCGAGGACGATCAGATGTGTGCCCGCTTCAAAACGTCCCGAAGCAAGCTCTGCAACACGTCTGCCGGTGATGTCATGGATGGCGGCAACCACCGCTCCCGCGGACGGAAGCTCAAACGGGACGACAGTGCGCGAGTTGAACGGGTTGGGATAGGGATTACCGATCCTGAATGAAACCGGCAGCGATGAATGGTGGCTTTCAGGTACTGAATTTACTGTGCCGACCTGAAACAGGACCGGGATTTCAACCGTATAATCAACGGTATTTGTTTCAATCACCAAATCCACCCGGCGCGAAAATCCATCGCTGTTCGGAAAGGTTGTAAAGGTAAGCGTTACCTGATCCTCGCCGTCCGGCTCGACCATGCCGGCTTCGGGTTCGATCGACAGCCAGCCGTTGTAGTCGCTCAGGTGCCAGAGCTTGATTAATTTCTCCTCTTCACGCGTGATCGTCCCGATCAGCGTCCAGGTGCCGGGATTTATCGCTGGGGACACCGTCAAACCATTACCCGGAGTTTCAGCCTCCCCTCCCGTTAAATCCGTCGCCAACCTGATATCGCCGGTCTCCGGATGAGCCTTATAGAGCGTAACCAGATTGGGATCTTCGCCGTCCCTGACCAACATGAGCAGCTTGTATCCGTCGGGGGCGTTGCCGTGCCAGGCAAGCGCGCGGACGGTGTAAGCATTGTTGATTGAGCCGAGCACATCGCCGTCCAAGTCGATTTTCACCAGCGGCTGGTCGTTGCCGGCAACCCACAGATCTCCATCCCCATCAGCGGTCAGTCCCCGGTTTGGATTGTAAGGACCGATAAGACTCCTTAGAACATTACCCTCCAGGTCGATCTGGAAGATGCTGTCGGCGGCACTGCCGTACAGGTAGGAACCATCCCACGCCAGGTCGAATATCCCGATGCCGGCGCACTGTTCCGGTTGATTGAACCGGTCAACCAGTTCACCTTCCTGATTGATCACGTAAATGTAATTGGGATCGGCGTTGTTGTTACTGCCGGCGATATAGAACAACCCGTCTATGAATTCGACGCCGTTCAATCCGCTGTCGTCTGTAATGTCGCCGGCGTCGTATTCCCGAAGAAGCCGGTAAGGTTCTGCGACATCGCTGAAGTCGACCGAAGCCGACCATTCCAACGTCCCGTTGCCCGTATTGCTGAAATGGAAGCGGCGGTCGGTGGTATCCCCTTCTTCAACATGCAGGTTGATCTCCAGAGAATCGGCCGCCAGGCGGCTGAATGCCAAACTGAAATCAACAACCAGAGTGCTGTCATCCTCAATCGCAACGTCCGCGGCTGAGGGGATAAAGCCCGCCGCCACAACCGTAAGCTGATAGTCGGTCGACGGAATATCCTCGATCAAATAGTGTCCGTCGGCATCGGTTGCAACGTCCAGATTGAACCGGGATAGCGTTACCGTTGCACCTTCGACCGGATCGCCGTCCTCAAGCTCCGATACGGCGCCTTCGACGGCGCCGGATCCGTCCATGGCGATGATCGTGCCCGCCGCCGGTAATCCAAGCCGGTGATATGCCGTCCATTCAAGTTCCACCACCTCGTCGAGCGGCTGGTCGAACTCCAGTACCAGATTACCTTCCTCATCACTGACGCCCACAACATAGATATTTTCATCCTCATTGCGCGCGCAGATCCTGGCATCTTCCAGCGGCTCGCCGTCAATCGAAACGGAAGCCTCGATCTCGTCGGTTCCCAGGTGAACGAATTCCGGTATAACGACAGTCATCTCCACGGGCGGGGTAAGCTTTATCTCAAGCGCCGGATCACCCAGCCAGATGAAAGCCCGCGCATTCATCCTGCCGATGCAGGCAAACCAGTCATTCGCCCAGCGCTGAACCATGGCGGTGATGGCAAGGTTGTTGGCAAAACCGACGTTATAAACGCCTTCATCAAACCACGTAAGGAATAACTGCTTATCGAAGAAGTGATTGCCTGACGTGTAGGTCGATATAACCGAGCCGTGGGCGGAGAGGGATCCCCCATCCTGTTTCTGGAATGATTCCACCAGGCAGTCGCGATTGTAGGTGGCGATATTCGCTGCGAGACACGCTGAAGAGACCAGGATGAACGGCGTATCGCGGTTCGCAAGCCGCCTCACCTCAGTGGCATCCCAGGTCTCGCGGTTTATGCTCCAGCTCGACCATTCATCGTTATCGCCGTGCCCGCGATAGTTGAAAATCCCGACCCCCTGTTCATTTACGGCTTCTATAACAGCTTCGTTCGTCGCGCCCTCTTCCCTGCCATAGAAGGTAATGAAATCCGGTGAAGGGTGATTATAATCGAATTCCTCTACGAAACGCTTGCAGTTGATGTAGTGAAAACCGCCGAAATCGTTATCCCGCTCGCGGTGCCCCATCAGGAGCGCCCGGGAGAGCCATTCGCCGTCGTCGTCCTCGAACCGCCATTCCATGTAATCCAGTAACTTGTCGACCTGGATCCGTAATTCGTCGATATCGTCAGCGCTGTCATAAACCAGCCTGCCGACGTTTAGATCGGGCAGATGATCTTCAAAGCCGTCCATATCGGGTTCATCCAGGCAGACGAACCAGGTATCGCTGTGCCCAGAAGTGCATCGGAATGTCGGGATCACGGTTGTAACCGTCGCCGATTATGAACAGGTACTCGAGACCATCATCGAACATCTCAATGACGCGGTCCTTCACCTCCCGGGGATCGTCAATGTCGTCATCGACCCAGACTTCAGTGCGTATGCCGGAATTATGGTGGAAATCGATCAACGGTCGGGCGACCTCCAGAGCCTCCTCCTTCAAAACAACCAACATCCTGACAGGTTCATCTTCATCGGCGTCGAGCTGGCGCGGCAATTCCCCGGGAGGGTTCAAGATCAGGCGGCGGTGCAGTCTGTTCATCATCGGGCTGGGGCGATGAGGTGTCGCGATATGCTGAATTCGTCCGGCGCTGAAATCTATCCGGACAGTGACGCTGCGGGCGATTTCGAGCCGTCGTGAAGCCGGATAATAGCGAACCGGCGTCAGTGACAGTGCGGCGACAGCCACTCCCCCCCACCCCTGAACCCGACCGATGACAAGCGGATCTTGGGGATATGGATCTGCAGTGGAGTAAGCTTCGTCCGACTTCAGGAATTGCCCCGGTGCAGAGCCGTCGTCTCGACGAGGCAACTGTCGCGGATAGAGATTGTAATCACCGGAATATTTCCACTCAACCTCGAGAAGTTCAGCCGCGGCGACGTCACCTTCAGGAACCCGGATTATCTCGTTCAGTGAGGGGCAATACGGCTCACCCGCCTTTGATATGCTCGACGAAAGTTCTCCACCGAGGTGAATCCGGTGAAAGACCTCCCTGCCGACAGCAATCTCTTCCAGATAGAAACCGGTCAGTCGATATTGAATGGTAAGATGATCGGATGCCTCCTCGATGACGCTGACATTCGGATCTGCAGGCGTGGAACCGGCTTCAAACGGTTGCCAGGTAAGATTTGAAACTGCATGCAAGGGATTCGACAGAAACCCCACGATCAACAGCATGATTGTCGGAACAGTTGTTCTAATCCTGAAATCCCCAAATTTCATCACATTACCTCACACGTATAATAAAATCCGATATTACTGAGAAATCCAAATTGATCACGGCCATGTCAGGATCAGAATACCCCTGTCTCTGTCCGTCAGGATTACCGTATGGTCCTGCCGAACGTAAATTCCTGTCGGGGCCGGCGCGTTGAATTCAGCGATTAACCGCGGCAGATCGGGATTGCTGATGTCGGCGGCGAAAACCCCGTCGTACTTGTCCGTGAAGTAGACTGTATCCCCCACCGCTGCAACATCCTCAACGTCGCATACATTTTCAATCGTCAGCGCACCAGTCCATACCGGATTGCTCTTGTCCGTAACATTAAATACCTGTATTCCTCCGGCGTAATCGGCAACGACGGCATGCGTCCGGGATCCGTTAAGCGCGACGTCCCGAGCCTCACCGTACGTATCGATACTTCCGGTCAGGGTCAAGCTGAAATTACCCACAACTTCAATTCGGGCGATCTGAAACCCAAACTGACCGTTTGCCAGATAGTTATAGGAATGCTCAACATCCATGTATAACCCTCGGTGAGCGCCTCGGATGTTTTTCAGGTTATCGCCGGAAGAGACCCAAAAGCCCGCCGAGTAAGGATCGTCCGAGGGGTGTGTCTTGTAGACCCGGTGACCTTCGCCCGGGTCGGTAATGCCGACGATAACGGTATCCAAGGATAATTCATAGACCTGGATTTCATTTGCGCCCAACTCCTGAGGATTGAACATCATCTGGACGGTATCGGGCTTGAACTGGTATCCGGCGATGACGTTGGTTTGGATCATAAAGAGTATTCGGTTCAGCCGGGCGTATGCCAGATGCTTGACGCTGGAAGCGGTCTGGAATGTGTTTATCAGGAGAGGATTTCTCAAGTCGGAGATATCCCAAATGGTTACACCGACCGCATCGTCGGCAACGAACAGACTGTCGCCTGCCACACATAGATCGTTTGCCAGACCGGGAGTCTGCGTCTCGCTGAGCAACGTCAACTCGACGGGCTTTTCCGGCGGGGAAACAGGATTGTTGCGTTCGGCACAGCCTGAGATGACCAGGGCGGTTAATATGACAACAGAGATTTTGAATGAATGCATCGCTTAATCCTCGTTGGTGAAAGACCGGATCGCCATTGATTAAACTTAGCTCAGGTCGCAGCGGTTACAAATGAGACAGGTCACACAACCAGGGTTAATTCTAACCTCATCCCATCAACCGGTTTCTGAACTGTGAAAAAAGGTGCCAAAGGATTGTAAATTACTTCATGTCAACCGATTGCCTTCTTTTCCCCCGGAAATACTCCGGATGATTCCTGTATATCGCCATCCTGATTCGCTTGCGCGCTTCGTGAAGATACCAGCGCAGGGTAACCTTGGGGCAGTCGAGTATTTCGGCAACCTCATCGGCGGTGAATCCCTGAAGATCGCAGAGTACGAATGCCGCGCGCTGCCGCGGATTGAGGTTCATCGACAGCTTGACGAATATCTGGCGCAACTCGCGCCGTTCAATATCATATGAAACCAGGTTGTGCTCGGGAATCGGTATATTCTGATACTGCTCCGGTCGCTCTTCAAGTGAACTTTCGAACGAACGCCGCCGCTTTGCACGCAGAAAGTCAATCGATGCGTTGACCGTCAACCTGTACAGCCAGGTAAAGAACTTCTTTTTGGGATCAAAGCCTTTAATCCCTTTATAGAGCTTAAAAAACACTTCCTGAGCAACATCACGGGCGTCTTCGTAATTGCCCAGAACCTTATACGAAATGCTGGCAACCCGAGTTTGATACCGCTGCATAAGTTCCCGAAACGCCCCTTCATCCCCGGCACGACACAGTTCGATCAGATCTGCATCGGGATTAAGCGGTTCTTCAACCTCTGAGATGTTACGTTGCGTCATATGGACCGGTTTGTATAACCATTCAATTGTCGATATAACCAGCAGGATGCCCCGGGTGTCGTTTCGTCAGCTAAATATAATATAATACAAAAAATATCAACACCTGACAAGTGTATTTTATAAATACAATCCAGTTTCAACCCTCCCATAACATTATTTCGATCCATTATTACTGAATCGTCCTTGACATCAAGAAGCTTTACTGGTATCATTTGTTAAGTGGATTAACAATAATTGGTCTTGGAGGGCGGACATTCTTGTCCGCCCAACCGGTCGCATGGCGTCGATTTTAAGGCGGACAGGAATGTCCGCCCTCCAAGCCGAATCCCTGGTATGAATTGCACTCCTTAATAACTGGAGCATTCTGAAACTCGATAAGAGGATGTCTGAAGAGAACAACCGGAAGATTCAAAAAATATCGACAACACCGGACATCATTGATGTCCTGGTAATCTGCTGGGGGGTGATATGCATCGCGTTCCTGGCGGAAGCAACATGGAGCAAATGGACAGGCAAGGCGGAGTTCATTATCACGGAATCCATTCTTCTCCTGCTGGCCTGGATTTATCTGGGAATCAGGCGATTATCACAGCCCGGGATGTTTCGCTGGCGATCCGTTCCCGCCGGATCCATTCCGTACCTGCTGATCATGGCCGCCGCCGCCGCCATACTTCTCGATGAACTGGACTCTCTCGTCGGGCTGGTTATCCCGATACCTGATTACCAGTTGCAGAACCTCCAGCAGGCATTCGCTCCGAACTCGTTTTCAGAAGCGATACTGATCATCACCGGGGTCGCAATAGTCGCGCCGATAACCGAAGAATCACTGTTCAGAGGTGTAGTTCAACAGACATTTGAACGAAGATGGGATATTACCAGCGCTGTTCTCGTATCTTCTCTGATTTTTTCCGTGATACATCTGCAGCCGTGGTGGATGATTCAACAGGCGGTACTGGCGGTTCTGCTCGGTTACCTGTCCTGGCGCTGGAACAGTATCATACCGGCAGTGATTGTACATGGCGCCAACAACATGTGGGCGATACGCAATATCGCCGGATTGAGCGACGAGTTTATACGTATCTATACATGGGGAAAACATGTGAACCCGGTCCTGATAGCCATGGCGCTGGTAACCTTCACGTTCGGCCTGATTAAAAGCGAACAGGTGCGCAGATCACGCGCAATTCAGGACCAATGCTGACAAGATGCTAACGCCAATCGGCCGTTAATCGGACATTAATTAACTGAAAGTCACCCTGAATAAAGTGAAGGGGTCTCCTCTGTGACAAACGAGATTCTTCACTTCGTTGAAGATTTCATACGCGGGCAACTGAATACGATAATCGGTTCAATTCGTTGCTGCGCCGTTTGATCAGCTTGAATTGTTTTCAATTTATAATTGGATCAGTATTTATCCAAACGGTCTTGATAACTCAACCTGAAATAAGTAAATTAATATAACTACTGTTCAGTCCTTTATATATAGAGATAAAATCAATGTCGCGCAGGGGCGGATTTTTCGAACACCATTAAGTTCGGGCTCGGCAAGCCGGGCCTTACGCGCTATGGGCATTTCCGGGACTGAACATTGGGAAAAGGTTTTTCATTATAAATGCCACCGAACAGTCTTAAGGTAACATGAACAACATCGGCACCGGTAAAAATTTCCCCCGGGAGAACCCCGGTTTATTTGACCGCGCTCTATGCTATATAATGGTCAACTTTACAATCATTCCGACGATACAGATCTTCATGAATCTGTTGAACCGCACGCGCATAATCGGCAGGAAGAATCTGGCCGGCTTAAAGCCTCCCTGGATACTCATGTCAAATCACCTGACACTCCTTGATGATCTGTTCATCGATCCATTGATTTTCTTTCCCAAGGGATTCCTCGGTTACCGATATATACCTTATCACGCCCCCGAAGAGAAGAATTTTTACAAGCATGCAATAACATCCTGGCTGATGCGAAGGTTGAAATCCATACCGGTCATTCGGGGACGCGGAATTCAACAGGAAGGTGTCAACCGGCTTATATCGGCGGTAAAGCGAGGCGGTATACTGCATATCTATCCTGAAGGGACGCGCACTCGAAACGGGCAGATCGGCGCAGCAAAGGACGGCATTGCCAGGATTGTCTACGAAACGGGTGCACCAGTTGTTCCGGTATATCATCAGGGTCTGGAAAAGGTGCTGCCGATCGGCTCGGCCATACCGAATTTCGGCAAGGAAATCAGGATTGCCATCGGTAGACCGCTTTCCTTCCAGCGGGAACTGGAAATGGAGAACGACATCAATACGTGGCGTTTGATAACAAACCGCATCATGGATGGAATTCGGGAACAGCAAAGAGTGATGAACGAACGCTGGGGTGCCAGATCAACGGGAATCAGGACGGTAAAGACAATAAAACAGTCGTCAAAGTGTTAGATCATTTCACAAGCCTGATGATCTGCTGACGGCTGATATCACCGGATCTGACCTGAATGATATAGCTTCCACCCGGCCACGCGTCAGAATTGAAGCCAGCCAAACCTTGGGGAGCGGATTCAAACGTCTGCGCGGCGACAACTCGCCCCAGCAGGTCATAGATCGTAATGGCCGACTCCCGCCGGCCGACGGTTGCATATCTTACTGAAAAGCTCTGATTGAACGGATTGGGAATCACGGAGAAGTACAGCGACGATTCCGCATCAGGGCAGTTCTTTTCTGTCACTTCGACACTCAGAACCGCAAACTCGCCGGGTATAAAGCGCGTCGATCCCGTTATCCACTGGAATTCAGGCTTCACAAGTTCCTTCTTCTGCGTTCGGTAGACATGGGCGACAGGAAATTCACCCGGGCTGTCCCCCCATATCGTCACCCCACATTTCCCGTCCCTAAATACACCGGAACCGATCAATCGATTATCGGCGGTGATGAAGCCGATTTCGTCACCGTCTCTGACAGGATCCTTGGCGATCAGCAACACGCTCATCCCGTCAATATCCGGTTCAGGTAACGGAAAAATAACCGGTTTCGGCTGTGTACGGCGGCTGATGCCACCCGCCCGTACACGCGGATAGGTGAGCACACATTCCCGGCTTAACCTCAGCTGGTAGCCTCTGCCGGGAACCAGGTCCGGCATATTATTGAAATCACGCGCCGGCAGGTAAAACCAGCCATCCTCATCCCTTGCCATGATCAGTGAACCTTCCCTTACCAGGGAAGCAAAGGCTTGTTCGGCGGGCAGGGGGAAATCAGGCAGGTAGGCGACGATATGCCAGCCTTGATCGAGTGAAACAGGGTGCTCATAATCAATGGCAAGTCCATCGAAAGTTAGTGAATCCAAGCGGTAAACGCGCACCTGGTAACCCTGGTAAGGGTTCCAATCAGGAATATTATTGAAATTGTAAGCGGGGGAATAAAAATTGCCGTATCCGTCGGCGGCCAGGAACAGGTTGTCACGTTCTACAACTTTACTGAAAGCTTCCGGGATGCCGAGGCTTGAGTCAAACTGGACGTTACTCGATATCATGTTCCAGCCGCGCTCCAACCGTATAACCAGCTTTCTCCGATGGGTACTCCCGAGGTAAAACGCCGCAAGTCCATCAGGAATGCCCCATCCCAGCAATGTGTCAGGGTGTGCGTGGTTGTGCGAGGATTCGCGCAGGATATCACGCAACCGCATCGGTGTCAGACGCGGATTTGCCTGTAACAACAAGGCGCAAAGACCCGAGATCGCCGGCGCCGAAAAGGATGTTCCGGCTCCGACTCGATAGGTGCTGTTTCGCGTGGGTGAGGCTATTCTGACCGACACGCCCAGGGTTGTGAAGTCTGGTTTGATACGACCATCCCAGGTCGGACCGCACGATGAAAACACCACCCGAGTGCTGTCGGCGTTGGTGGCGCCTATGCCGAAAATGCTGTCGCCGTCCGCCGGCGCACCCATCTTGTCAAGCGGATAATCGGCCTGGCCGGTGTTGCCCATGGACGCAACAATCACCATGCCCAAACCCACAGCCCGATCGGCGGCGATGGTTATCGGCGCGGTATTACCATCCATATCCTCGTAATCGTACCAGTTAAAATAGCTCAAGCTTACCGAGACAATATCCACACCGAGAGAATCCATCCATTCAACCGCAGCGATCCAGTAATCCTCTTCAACCTCCCGTTCCCATTCGGTGCTTTCCGTCTTCGCCAGCACATAGCCGGCCTCCGGTGCGATGCCGATGAACCTTCCCGGATCGAATCCCGCGAGTATCGAGAGAGTATACGTACCATGATCTCCGTTGCCAATATCATCACCATCCCCGACATCATCATCGTCATTGACAAAATCCCAGGCTGCGACCAGGTCGAGTGATTCGAAACAGTCGTGATCGAGATTATTGAAACCGGTGTCGGTAACTCCGACCAGAACACCCCGTCCCGTATATCCCCGGTCGTGCAGTTCGGGCGCGTTGATAAAGGCGTTCTGGCGGTAGCTGTTCCCGTAATCGAACTCGTGGTCGTCCCGTCGGGGCGTTAAATCGGTTTCATCTTCGGCAACAGGTCGGGTGTCCGGAAAACGACGCGTGAAAGACCTGACCGGTTCGACGCGTGATACGAAACCAAATTGCTTTATCCGGGTGATTTCTGGGGGTTGGAGATCAATGCTGACCGCGTTCAACCAGCGGCTTACCGTGCGTACCGGCGCGTCGGCGGCTTCGGTTATAAGCTCTATATACTGAGGATTAATAGGTAGATCAGCGTAGTCGACCAGGGGTTTCCTGCCGACTCGCTCCCTTCGTCTGCGCGCGCGATCGGTGAGGTTGGATTGAGCGGTACTCAGAGCTGACCTGAGCTCCGATTCACCATTAAGACCCTTATCGGTCAGATATACCCAACACGGAACGGTCCCTTGATCGGCTGCAATACCGGGTGGTACAATCAGAAAAAGCCAAGTTGATGCGCATAAGGCGGCAAACGCGGAAATAAACAGACTGCGCTTAGGGTTGCTGTGCGTTCTTACTCGCAGTTTGTGGCAGTTTCCATCCATTTTTACGCATCTCCTGCCATAGTCGATAAATCCCGCCATCCAGATAATACGAGCTGATGCCCTGGTATTTTAAATTCTCACCAACCCTCTTGGAATCGTCACCATACATGCAGATAAGATAGACCGGCTTTTCCTTTGACAGGGTATCGGCGATATAGAACATGTCCCCCACCGGTATATCGATCATTCCCGGGATATCCACCACATATTCAGCTGTTTCCGAATCGAAATCGTTCAGAAAAAATATCTCCATGTCAGCGCCTGCCCTCAGGCTGTCAAAGAGAGCTTCGGGAGTTATATATGTACATTCCCCCGGTTTGGCATGTTCAATCGACCCGGGCAATTTGTACTCGACGTGCTCTTTGGTCTTGCCGCAACCTGAAATTAACAGTAAGGAACCTATAAAAGCGATGACACGCGTCACTTTTGACATTTCTTTCCTCTGAACATTAATCTTGCTTTTTGAATTGTCCAAAAGTGCAGGTTTCGGTCGGTGAATCCCAAACTGCTGCAGCCTCACCAAATCCGCCGATACCGTATGTTTGAGCCCCGACCGGCAACCCCGCAATCAGCGCTAAACGCCGGCCCGCGTGAAAGCCAACAGACCTCCGGCCTTGATTATCCTTGCCTGACGTTCGGACAGCCTGGCGATCAGCTTTATCCTGACGTTGGCGGTCTCGTCCGTAAGGTAGACCTCCCCTTTGAGTAGACCTTCATGCAGATCACCCAACTTCAGCTTGTCACCCAGCTCGAGTCTATCGTAGTCAGAAGGATCGTCAAATTCGAGGGGCACTATTCCGAAATTGACCAGGTTTGCGAAGTGGATTCTGGCAAAGCTCTTTACAATCACCGCCTTGATGCCCAGATACATCGGAGCCAGGGCGGCATGTTCGCGGGATGAGCCCTGCCCGTAGTTCAGACCACCGACGATGAACCCGCCGCCTGCAGCCCTGGCGCGCGCCGGAAACGTTTTATCAACGGCGACAAATACATGCTCTGAAATCGCCGGAATGTTGGAGCGAAGCGGCAGTATCTTGGCGCCTGCGGGCATGATGTGATCGGTGGTGATGTCATCGGCGACCTTCAGCAATAATTCACCCTCGAGCAGATCCGGCAGCGGTTCCTTCCGCGGAACCGGCTTGATGTTGGGACCGCGGATGATCTCAACATCCCCGCCGTTTTCAGGCGGTTTTATTACCATGTTGTCGTTGATGATAAACTTTGCCGGGAGGTTCACAAGCGGGTACTCGCCCAGCTTGCGCGGATCCGTTATTTTGCCGTTCAGTGCGGTCGCCGCGGCGGTTTCGGGACTGCAGAGATAGGATCTATCCCCCGGAGTGCCGGTGCGACCGGCGAAATTCCGGTTGAACGTTCTGACCGTCACCGTCCCTGTAGGCGGCGCCTGTCCCATTCCGATGCAGGGACCGCAACCGGATTCAAGAACGCGCACACCGGCGGCAATGAGATCCGACAGTGAACCCTCGCGCGATATCATCTCGAACACCTGTTTCGACCCGGGGCTCAACGTCATGCTCAGTCCGGGGTAAATCGTCCTGCCCTTGAAAATCCTGGCGACTCTGGTCAGATCCATGTAGGATGAATTTGTACATGATCCGACGCACACCTGGGCTACTTCAAGACCTTCTATTTCGCGCACCGGCACAACCTTGTCCGGCATGGACGGTTGGGCGATCAGCGGTTCGAGCTCCGCAAGATCGATCTCCATCGTTTGCTCGTATCGGGCATCCTGATCCGGTTTGAGTTCGCGCCAGTCATCGGCCCGACCCTGCGCTTCAAGGAAACGTCGGGTTTGCTCGTCCGACGGAAAGAGTGAGGTCGTCGCACCCAGCTCCGCACCCATGTTGGTTATGGTCGAACGCTCCGGCACGGTCAGGTTTTCTACGCCGGGACCGCCGTACTCGACGATCCATCCAACCCCTCCCTTGACCGTCAACCGGCGCAACATCTCGAGTATGATGTCCTTGGCGGTAACCCAGGGGCTCAATTTACCGGTCAGGTTGACTCTCATCACCTTTGGCACCTTCAGGAAATAAGCGCCTCCTCCCATGGCTACGGCAACATCCAGTCCTCCAGCGCCGATGGCGATCATTCCCAAACCTCCGGCGGTAGGCGTATGACTGTCCGAGCCGATCAGCGTATCGCCCGGGATGCCAAAGCGCTCCAGGTGAACCTGATGACAGATCCCGTTGCCGGGCCTGGAGAAATATGCGCCGAACCTGGCTGCCGCGCTCTGCAGGTAACGATGATCGTCCGGATTTTCAAAACTCGTCTGTAACATATTGTGATCTACGTAGCTTACAGATCGTTTGGTACGAACCCGGTCAATACCGATTGCCTCAAACTGAAGGAACGCCATCGTTCCGGTTGCATCCTGAGTGAGCGTCTGATCGATGCGGATCCCGACCTCTGAGTCGGTACGATATTCCCCTTCAATCAAGTGCTCTTCCAATATCTTCTGAACGAGATTACGACCCATTTCTTCCTCTGTCTTGAAACTTTATGTCAAAGCGTTAGTTCTCTATTTGACCGTATTAAATTAACTGTTGTCCTGGTTTTTCGTTCCTGTAGTCGCAGAATGGATTTCTGCGTCCATGGTTTCGTCGTTCGCGACTAAGCTGAATTGTCCGATGTGCCGGCAGGATTTTCGATCTCCGGGGGCCAGACCTGGTTGCGTCCGTTCTTCTTGGCTTTGTAAACGTTATTGTCAGCCAGGCGAACAAGGTCCTTGGGGGTTTTAATATCCGTGCTTTCACCTCCGGTATAAAACGAATGTCCGACACTTATCGTAACTTTCAGTCTTTCACCCTCACCATCAAAAGACGCCTCTTCGATTATTCTTCTCAGCTTTCTCGCGGTTAATAATACCGCTCTGGGATTGGTATCCGGCAGCAGCACAACAAATTCCTCACCCCCGAAACGCGCCAGTATATCTGTGGTACGCAGGCTGTTTTTCAGCAGTTCCGCCACACCCTGGAGGATACGATCACCCGTTAAATGACCGTAGGTATCGTTGAATTTTTTAAAGAAATCAATGTCGATCATCAGACAGCCGAATGTCGACTTGTAGCGTTTGGCTCTCTGAAAATTCCATTCCATGAATTCCTCAAAGTAACGGCGATTGTAAATCTTGGTCAGTGGATCGATATTCGCCGCCGCTCTCAACTGCTTGTTTGCATCCTCCAGTTTCTGCGTCAAAGTCTCAGCCTTGCGCATGGCCGCCTCAAGTTCACTGACCATCTCATCGTAAGACAGTGTTGCACGGCTGAGTTCAGTGTTTATCACACGCAGGAGGTCTATGGAAGTCACGTTCGACTTGCTCGTGGAGATCAGGAACATGGCTTTGTCAGCTTCAAGCGCCACCCGTTGAAGAAGATTGGAGAGTTCATCCTCATCATTCCAGAATTTTCCAAAGCCGTATTTTAAGATATTATTAAACAGACCGCTTTGTCGAGTCATGAAAAAGACGCCACCCACCAGGCTGGATAGATATATAATGTCCGCGTACTCTTTATCCAGACCGTTACCGGATGCTGAATGGTGATATCTGATGGAATCCTCGAAGACAGGACCCAAATTCCACGTGTGCGCCAGGTGCTGCCCGACTATGGTGTGATCGATGCCCAGGTGATCATATTCATGCTCTATCAATGATCCGCCGGATGCCTGCCATCTCTCCAGAATCGGAAGATACTGTTCGGTAAAGTTGTTGAGCAGGAAATGCACCCCGATATCGAGCAGTAAACCAAGCGTGTGAAAGTGATCGTTGTTGGGCTTTCCCAGTTTCTCAACCAGTTGCTTCGCACTTGCGGCAATGAACAGCGATCTTTCGCAGAGTAATTGACGCATTTCGTTCTCAGCCTTCTTATCGCTGGTTGAGGCTTCCATATCAACGAATTCAGTTGACAGAGCCATGTTCCGTGCAGTTGTAGCTCCAATCCTGTCTATGGCGGATTGGATATTATCCACTGGATTGCCATATTGCCCGGGTCGATTGGCTGCACGCAAGAGGTTGATTGACAAAGCTACGTCATACCGGGCTGTATCCTTGAGAATTTCACCGTCAATTTCATCCCCTGATACAGCGTTGGCGAGGCGCTTCATCACCGGCGAAAGCGTTTTAAGCCCGGCTCCTGAATTCACTGCATCGAGTATTTGACTGACCGAGAGTTCCTTTGTCATGATCGAATTTTGTTATTCATTAACGTAACAGAATTTAACATTACACATCTATTCTGATCTCACCCACCGTCTCATTGATGCTGGCAAGCATCTGGTGCATCAGTTCTTTAGCCTTGTCCATTGTCCTGGCTTCAGTATATACCCTTAGGATTGGTTCCGTGTTTGATGGTCTGACCTGTCCCCACCCGTCCTCGAACGTAACCCTGAGTCCGTCAATGCGCGACAGTTGATCATGATCATAGAAAGTCGCGACATTCCGGATAATTTCGTCGGCGTCCGAATCGCGAAGAGGATAAGCGACCTTTTGCATCTTATATTCGGGAAACGCGCGCCAGGCTTCCTCCAATCCCTTCTTTGTCCCAGCCAGACGATTAAGGATCAGAGCCATCCCCACACCGGCGTCGCGCACAAGATGGAGCTCCGGCAGTATTATTCCTCCATTTCCTTCACCACCGACGACAGCGCCCAATTCCTTCATACCGGCAGCAACATTCGCTTCGCCCACTCGAGTCCTGTGACATTCGACACCGAAACTGTCCGCAACATCGTTCACGACCTGTGACGTGAGACTGTTCACAACCACCAGCCCCGGATTCTTTTCGAGTACCGATTGAACAGCCAGTGCAAGGGTCAGCTCTTCGCCGAGTGGATTACCTTTTTCATCGACGGCGGAAAGCCTGTCGCCGTCCGGATCTACAGCAAATCCCACCGAACATTGTTCCTCGACAACCGCTCGACGGAGATCGCCGAGGTTCTCCGAGTGAGGTTCAGGAGGATGAGGAAAGATCCCGGATCCGTCGGAATTTATGGCTGTTACCTGGCACCCCAGGGCTTCCAGCAGTTCAGGATAGATTTTGCTTCCCGCGCTGTTGACGCAGTCTATGGCGACCTTTATCCTCTTACCCTTCAGGCGGTCCAAGTCGAGTAAGCCAAGTCCCGTAACCGCGCTGAGATACATGTAATCAGCCCCGTCCCATTTCTGGATCTTCCCCAGACGATCCCATGATGCACTGCGCAGGGGGCCCTCGGTTACAATCCGTTCCAGGGCGATGAAATCCTGAGCAGTCAACATTCGACCGTCATGCCTGACGAACTTGAGCGCATTCCACTCCTGCGGATTGTGGCTGGCGGTGATTATAATGCCACCCGAAGCGCCGCGTCTCTCCACCGCCATAGCGCATACCGGTGTGGGAACCACGCCAACGTCATCAACATCGCACCCGGCAGCAGCCAGTCCGGATTTGACCGCCATGCTCAACATAACGCCGGAAGGTCTCGAGTCCATTCCCACAACCACCTTGCCACCTTTCAGCCAGGTTCCAAATCCCCCTGACCAAAGCACGGCGACCTCCGGTGTCATCCCTTCACCGACGACACCTCGGACGCCTGAAATCCCCGTCATTAATCCGGTAAACAAATGTGCACTCCTTGACAAAGAATATTACCGATCATTAACCCATCAATATAAGCCGGATGAAATAACAACGCAAGCCGTTGCCGCGACTGCAATGAATGAATTCACCACCTGACAATACATTTTCGGCGTTACTGTGTAGGATCATATCCGAAAGCCGATATTATCGAACTCTGAAGATCGGCGATGGTAAACGGTTTGTTCAGGCAGACATCAGGATAGTAATCGGTATCGCCGGCCAGTTGGTCCTGATCATAATACCCGGTAACGAGAAAGACCACCTGGTTCTTATTATGTTTCTTAATCTGTGACAACAGGGCTATACCATCCATCTGCGGCATGTTAAGATCGGAAATGACGAGTTCGGGTAAGTATTCAATATAGCGTTCCCACCCTTCCATGCCGTCAGAGGCGGTTATAACATCAAAGCCCATCTCCTTGAGAAACTCTGCCAGGATATGCCTGTTAAACTTGTCATCGTCAACGATCAGGACGAGCGGTCTGTGAACCTCTTCTGATGATTCTACTCCCTCTTTTTCAGCGGTCATTATTCACCTCGAATTATGCAAAGTTCAATCATATAGTGAAACCAATTGAAATCTGTTTACATCCACCAATCCTCTATCGGTCAACTTCAGCTCGGGAATCACCGGTAACGCCAAAAAACTCAAGGTCATGAAGGGATCCGGCAGGTGACAGCCGAGCTTCTTCGCGGCGGTGATCAGTCCGTCTTCGCCAGCAGTGACCTCTGAGATCGAACGGTCACTCATCAGCCCCGCAACCGGCAGCGGCAATTCAGCGATCACGATCTCTCCGGACGTAACCACCTGACCGCCACCCATAACCTTAAGACGCCTGACGGCGGTCAGGATCGATTCATCGTCCGCCCCGCATACGATGATGTTGTGCGAATCATGGGCTATTGTCGATCCCATCGCACCCTCGCGTAAACCGATCCCCTGGACAAAACCGATGCCATGTCCACCCTGCCCGCTGTATCGTTCAATCACTGCAAGTTTGATTATATCCTCGCGGAGATCAGCGATGAGACGACCACTCCTGGAGGGTAAAAGGGCGGATCTGCATACCGTCACAATCTGGTCGGGAATCAGTCCGATCACCTTGACCGGCTTCCCCCGGTCCTCAACGTCCAGCATCCGGCTTGAATATTCCGGGATCGGCAGCGGACCGGATTCAAGCGCATTATTCCTCGCCTGTTCGTCAGGCAGATATGAACCGTATCGGGCGACCGGAACGCCTTTAATCCAGACTGAAGAAATCCTGAAGTCCTCAAGATCATCGATCACCACCAGATCCGCCCTCCGACCGGGACCGATACCGCCGCGATCGGCAAGGCCGAACGTTTCCGCACTGTTGAGCGTAACCATGCGAACCGCGGTTATCGGGTCAAGTCCCGAAGCCACCGCCCGGCTCAGAATATGATCCAGGTGTCCCCTCTTCATCAGGTCGCCGGGCTTGCGGTCGTCGGAGACGAATAAGCATCGGCGTTCGGTCTTAGGGTTGACCAGCGGAAGTAACGCGTCGAGGTTGTGGGCGGTACTCCCCTCCCTGATCATGATGCGCATTCCCCGAGCCAGCTTTTCACGGGCTTCATCCAGCCTGATGCATTCGTGATCGGTCGCTGGGCCCGCCGCCAGATACGCGGACAGCCCCCTGCCTGTCAAGCCTGGTGCATGACCATCTACTGGCATTTTCCCCGCGGCGAGAGCAACCTTTTCCAGAACCTCCCGGTCCCCTGAGACTGCGCCGGGATAATTCATCAGTTCAGCTATCCCCAGAACCTTCGGATCATCCAGGAACTGCTTTAAATCCGCGGCGGAAAGGGCGGCGCCTGAGGTTTCCATGGTTGTGGCTGGAACGCATGAAGGCAGCATGAAAAAGACATCCAGCGGCAAATCCTCAGTCTGGTCGAGCATGTAACGAATACCATCAATTCCCCGAACATTCGCAATCTCGTGGGGATCAGCGATGACCGTGGTCGTGCCGTGAGGAACAACCGCCTGCGTAAAACGAGCCGGCGTAAGCTTGGAGCTCTCGATATGGATATGCCCTTCAATGAAACCGGGTGCAACAAACCTTCCGGCAAGATCAACCGTTTCTTTCGCCGGGTAATCACCAAATCCCACGATACATCCATCGAAAACAGCCAGGGAAGTACGCTCAACGGTTCCGTTGAAGACGTTTATAATACTCCCGCCGACAAACAACAGGTCGACCTCACGATCGCCCCGCGCAGCCGCCAACCGCCTCTGCCAGCGTTTAATATCCGTTTTCTCCATAATATCGCCTCTAAATCCCAACAACCGGCCGTTATCCCGTCAAACTAAGTTAAACCGTTAAAATCCGAAAGGAAGTAAGAAAATGCGTTCAATGATAATTCTGATTGTAATGTTGTCTTTGGGCGGATCACTGCAATTGGTTCAGCAGGGTTATCCGGGTGATATGTTGAACTTTGACGGCTCGTTCCCTATCAATTACACCGAATACGGCGTCAAACGCCCTCAATTCCTGATGCTCAAACTGGCTGAGGTCGTACGGATAAGTCTGAACTTTACGGCTACTACCGGCCGTTAAAAGCCATCGCTCAGATTGTCAACTTGCGAAAATCGGGTTAAAAGACCGTTAATTTAGTTACAAGTGCAAATTCCCGTGATGGTTTCAAGCGCCCTCACCTGATATTAATTGGCTGTTCAGTTGTAAGTTGAGGGCATCTGACCATACACCCGAAACACGATGATCGACCTGATCCGCCGCCTTACCGCTGGATCAGGCGGATCGATCGGGACTCAGCGATATTCCCCGTCGGTTATTCGTCGTCCCATTTCAGGTAATCGGCGATCCTGCGTTTGTCTCGCAATCTGGTCTGCAACTTCCGTGAGAGATTTCGGGCGCTATCTATGCCGTATACCTTGAGATGCAGGTTAAGCGCGATTGCTTCGGCGATCACGGTGATATTCTTTCCGGGATAGATTGGAAGCTTGATCAGAGGAATTTTCATGCCCAGGTATTCCCGGTAATGTTCGTCCAGCCCCAGCCTTTCGTAATCCTGTTTTTCGTCCCAATCGGTAAGCTCCACAACGATTTCCACCCGTTTCTGCAGCCTGATCGCCCTGACACCGAATATTTCACGCACATCGAGTATACCGACGCCGCGTATCTCTATCAATTGCTTCAACATCTCAGGACCGCTCCCGATGAGAATCCCCGGCGGTTTGCGGATGAGGCTGACAATATCGTCCGCCACCAGCCTGTGTCCACGCTCGACCAGATCGAGGGCGATTTCACTCTTGCCGATACCTGCCCTGCCGATAAACAACAGTCCTGTGCCGTATACATCAACCAACGTACCGTGTATGCTGATGGACGGCGCAAACTTGATGTTAAGATAGTTGGCGAGAAGAAATGAAACCTCCGACGTCGACAGACTGGTCGTAATAAGAGGTACACCGTTGGTCTCCGCCAATCGGTTCATCAAGCGCGGAACCCGTTTCTTCCCGGCGACGATTATACACGGAATCTCATGTTCGAAAAACGG
>JALGVR010000153.1 GCA_025774605.1 bacterium
CCGACAGCCCATTTGACGGCGCAGCCGGTCTCATGGTCATGCAGGCAGTCGCGAAAGTGACACCCGGATGTAAGCTTTTCAAATTCACGAAAACATCCGCCCAGGATGGGGCGGGTCATCCGCCACGGCTCGCACTCCCTTAAACCGGGTGTATCGATGATCCAACCGCCCGATTTCAGACGATGCAATCGAGCCTCGCTGGTGATGTGACGCCCCTTGCCGGTCGCCCGACTGATCTCACCCGTCTTCAGGTCAAGATCGGGGTCGATCAGGTTGATCAAGGTTGATTTACCCACCCCTGACGAGCCTGCCAGGAGCGTGATACCGGAATATATCAAACGCGACAGATCATCAACCCCCACTCCGGTAACCGCGCTGGTAAAGAATACACCGTCGGCAGCATTCTTATAGACTCTCTGCAGAGAGGACAGTCTGTCCGCGGTTGCGAGATCGATCTTGTTCACCAGCAGAACCGGGGGAACACCCCCCAGCATCGCGGTAACCAGCAACCGGTCGATCAGTCCGTTGGGCGTCGTCGGGTTCGCTGATGAAGCGACTATAATAACGCGATCGATATTGGCGGCTATTGTCTGGGGAATATTCTTCCTTGTGCCGGGCATTCGCCGTGTAAATTCATTCTTCCTGGGGAGCCGCCTGATCATCCTCCATTTACCCGTTTCCCTCCTAAGCATCACTTTATCACCCGGAACGACAGAACGAACCGCTTTCTGACCAAGGCGCCAACGACCGGGTATAAACAGGTGGATCTCCTCGCCCTCCACCAAAACATCGGCACGGTTGCCACTCGCCCATAAAACCAGGCTGGTTGCGGTATCACCTTTGATGTCCAGCGTCATCTGTTCATGCTCTTTACCTTTGATGCCCGGGCTCGGTATATCTTCAGAAACGTAAGTTAATGCGATATCCCAAGTTACTTTGATCAGATGGTTCAAATAGCTGACTTGACAAGATAAGAATTTCATCTGGAAAGTCAAGTGGACTTTATGATCAGCCGCCTTGAAATTCTGTCGGATAAGGATTGACAGAACGGTAAATGCTTCGTAGCTTTTAACGTTATAAGTTAGCTATGTTTTTCGACAAAATAAAATTCCGGTGAAATTATCATGAAGTTGCATGAATTACTGAGCCCGGAACATATATCGCTGGACGTTCCCGCCAGAGATCGGGATGGCATCATAAATCACCTGGTGGATATGCTGGCTGATATAAACGCAATCAACGATCGCGAAGCAGTCAGAAAGATGGTTCTCAAACGAGAGCATGAGGTCGGAACCGGTATAGGTTACGGAGTGGCGATTCCTCACACGGAACCGGGACCTTTCCCCCATCCTCTGGCCGCCTTTGCCCGGCTGACAAGAGGAATAAACTTCCACGCTCCCGACGGCGACAAGGCGCGTTTGATCTTTCTGCTGTTGACTCCCGACCGCACACCGGCACTGCATGTCCGGCTCCTGGCGCGTATCTGTCGACTGCTCAAATCGGAGGCTTTGCGCAACAAACTGCTGGAGGCGGAAAATCCAGAAGCCGCTGCCAGGGCTATTACCGACGCAGAAGCGGATTTCCCCGAGTTGACGCCATGAAGGGACTGAAGCTGTTGATAATCATCCTCAACAAGGAGGAGCATCTCGATGAACTGCTCGAAGCGTTTGTCGAGCTCGACGTACGCGGCGCAACGGTGATCGATTCCGTGGGCATGGGACGGATCATTCGTAACAGCATTCCCATATTCGGTGGACTGCGCAGCCTCATGGAGGGCAGTCGACCCTACAACAAGACGATATTCACCGTACTGCACGAGGACAAGGTTGAGGAGATCGTGCGGGAATATGAAAAGATCTGCGGATGTCTCGATGATCCCGGTACTGGTTTGCTGATCACATTGCCGATCGATTATGTGAAAGGTCTCCCGGGAAAATCCCTGTCATAAGTAGATATACGGGTTCATGGAGAACGACATGTGGAAATGCAACTATAAGCTGCCCCACGTGGTATTGGTGAGATGGATTTCCAAGTTGTATCAGAGTCGCCACAACAGGCTGTTGGATCGTCATGCCGATGGAAATCACCTCGATCTTCCTACTTCAGATACACCACCCTGACTGTCTTGGATCCCCGTGAACCACGCAGCGCGATCCAATAGCCGCCCGACGGCAATCCCCGCGGCCGCCACATCGCCACCCCGGTCGCTGAATTCATCTCCAGGCTTCCTATCCTGCGACCTGCGATGTCCAGCACCGTCAGCCTTGCACCGCTTGAAGCGCCTTTGAACGAGACGTTGAGCGCCCCGTTGAAAGGGTTGGGCCAGGCTTTGATCAGTGTAGACGTCGTTGGCAGTCCTGACATCAACTCTTCTTTCGACGCACTCAGATAGAACCGTAACTGCTGGAGATACAATCTGATCAATCTTGACTTGGTGCCGCCCCAGTCTATCAACCCACCGAAGAGAAACGGCTGCAGTATCACGCGATAGCCGGACTCTCCGAACGCAATGACTCCCCGTGGTTCACCGTCCTGATCCTGAAACAGGCCATATGCGCCCTCGCCGGGACCGACAACGTCGACGTAATGATCACAAGGACCATACTGCCTGAAAGGAAACCGCATTCCGGAAATGCGCGTACCTTCAACCGCCTGAACGATTCGTATGTTGCCCTCATCAGCCGGATTGCCCTCGCCCGAATAGTCCGCCATCAGATATGGCAACAAGGGGCTGTCGTCGGCCCGGAGATTCGTTGCCAGATCGGGGCCGACCAACAGCAGTCTACCACCGTCTTCGAGAAACTCGACCAGTTGCACCTGTTCATCCCGCGTCAGGCCATCACCTGCCTCCGCTCCATCGCGCCATGATTCAAGGTAAAATATCGCGTTGAACTCGTCCAGATCATCGGGCAGCTCCGAGCCGTGACCACCCGGTTCTATCCAGATATCCTCAAGGATCGATGTAACCAGATCGACCTCACTTATCGTCACCTCGTCATCGTCCGGATTCGGATAGCGATGCTCCTCCGGTATCCTTTCGAGCAGAAACAGGCTGACACCCTCCGGACCGACACCCGCAAAGACGCCGATATCAAAGTTGATCACAGTGGAATCAATCGAATCAATATCATAGACGGTCACCTCAGTATCCTCACCATTATAATCCCGGCTGTCGGGCTCGGTATCCCGGGCGAAAAGCGTGTTCCAGGTTGCGCCGGGCCAGGGATCCCCACTGTCGCCGTTGTTGTTGTCGCGCTCCAGATCATAGTCGCCGTCCGCCTGCTCAAGCGCGACCATATAATGACCGTTCCCGCCCCCGCCGGGCCACCAGGGATGATCGTTATTCTGTCTTGCATCATCGATATGCCAGATCAATAATCCCGCTTCCGGCAGGGTTCGGTCAAATCCGATGTTCTGCCGGTTTTCCAGCAGGAAATATTCAGTGTCCCACCTGCCGTGACGCCAGGCGATATATACATCACCGCCCTCCTCGACCGGTTCCTGAGCGATATTCTCCATATTCTCGGCTATCAGCGCCGGCTCGGCAAACCCGATCCTGACCTTGCACCAGGCATCGAAATGAACCGGTGTCGCGCCGCCACCACCCCACGATCCGGCTGACATCATCGACCAGATACCGACTCCCGCGGATTCGTAGGTTCGATCGTACAGGTCGGGAAGCCCGAAGAACGAATGACCGAATTCATGACCGAACACGCCGATCCTGCCGTTCTCCGGCTCCATGGCGTATCTCCCAAAGCGGATACCGTCATGGCTCACATCCGGGACGTTCCAGGAATGCGACCAGATCATATCGTAGGAGCCCGTCTCCTCAGCGCCGAGACCGGCATGAACTATAAACAGAGCTTCGACGATCCCGTCGTCATTATTGTCATACCCGGAATAATCGACATCATCATCAGCCTCCTCAAGCGCATCGCGCACCAGCCCGCGTGAATTCCTCGGAAAATCGCCGAACCCCTGCTCACCTGCGACGTACCAGGCGTAATCGTGCGGCATGCGATACCAGCCGAAAACCTGACCCGCAATATCGACCTCACCGTTGGAGTTCTCGCGATACCAGTCGCGCATGCTGCCCGTCTGGTACTCACCTGCGCTGAACAGCATTTCCTGGTAATGCTCCCGCGGATACTCATCCACGTCGGCTTCGTTGTCATCAAAATCGACAAGGATGCAGATCGCCCGCACCTCGGCTTCATCGACGCCGTCACGGAACAGTTGATCAACCGGAAATTCAAACGGTTCGTTCACACCCCTGTCGCGGGCGGTCCGGTGCAATTCAATCAGGTCAACCAGCCGTCCCCGGTCGCGGATCTGATCAATCAAGCCGGGAGCCGGCGGCATGGCGAAGGCTGTGCAGCTTATGATTAAAACCACAAGTAATGGTTTAAGTCTGGTCATGAAAAATTCCCATGTGGATATATAACGACCAAGATCACCTGTCGCTATGGAGCACCAGCGGAATAGCGGTCAGGTGGAGCGTTTTGTTAGCCGTTTTCATTCTGTTTTACAGTTGGACACAAATCGTTCATATAGCACTCACTGCAT
>JALGVR010000154.1 GCA_025774605.1 bacterium
ATGACACGCCGGGACGTGCCTGGGGCGTGGCGGTCAGCGGCGACCTGGCGTTCGTGGCATGTTCCAATATGCCGGATGAAGGGGGATGCTTGCGGGTTCTGAACGTCAGCAACCCGGAGGAGCCGGAGGAGGTCGGCTACTATGACACGCCGGGACGTGCCTGGGGCGTGGCGGTCAGCGGCGACCTGGCGTTCGTGGCGGATGGGGAAGAAGGAGGCTTGCGGGTCGTGGACGTCAGCAATCCCGAGGAGCCGGAGGAGGTCGGCTACTGTGACACGCCGGGATTAGCCCTTGGCGTGGCGGTCAGCGGCGACCTGGCGTTCGTGGCGGATTTGGGTTCAGGCTTGCGGATTCTGGACGTCAGCAATCCTGAGGAGCCGGAGGAGGTCGGCTACTATGACACGCCGGGATATGCCTGCGGCGTGGCGGTCAGCGGGGGATTGATTTTCGTCGCCGACTGGTATTATCTGGGCGTTTATCGCTTTACCGATCCAGCAGCAGTGGAAGACAGCGCTCCAGAATTAGCGAGAGAATTCGCTCTTTCTCCCGCCTTCCCCAATCCCTTCAACTCCACCACTTCAATCAGATACAGTCTGCCATTGCCAACTCACGCTTCACTCGTTGTTTACAACACCCTCGGACAGAGATTAAAAACGATATTCGAAGGTTACAAACATCCAGGTTTCCATACCGCTAACCTGAAAGCCGATAATTTGCCCTCGGGGTTGTATTTCGTTAGACTGGAGGCTTCGGGACAGCTGTCTTCGCTGAAGGTGATGCTGGTCAGATAAGGTGATTTCCCCGATAAAACAAGACACGGATTCCCCCTCAACCGTGTTCCTGTAATCCTCCCCGTCCAACATTGAGACGAGGAGTCTGACTGATCTGCACAACAGGTCTACAGGCCCAGGAAGAAGCCCTTCCTGTGTGAAACTCCAAGACAAGCCCTGCACTCCGGGCAGAAGT
Source organism: bacterium (assembly GCA_025774605.1). Taxonomy (GTDB): domain Bacteria; phylum Electryoneota; class AABM5-125-24; order Hatepunaeales; family Hatepunaeaceae; genus JALGVR01. The sequence goes on from JALGVR010000154.1 coordinate 967, forward strand.
AAATGCACCGCCTGCTCCCGATTATGTCAGTCTTAAGCTCCCGAAACCACACTTCGGCAAGTTCCTTCCGGCAGTGCGGGCAGACAGGTAACAGCTCATCCTTTTTTTCAGTCGGTATCATTTTCCATCATCCCGTGTTAACCCAAATCCGGCGACAGGCGTTCTGCCGCGTGTCCTCACGCGGCGGTGGAGTGATGATTCAAGTGTCGATGGGGACAGCTGACGTTACGATAAATCCGACTGTTCATCGAAACGCACATAATGGTGACACTGGCCTGGGGCGCTAAACAAAATCAACTTCCATTTTCTGATCCCCTTCGCGCAGGAATACAAGCCCCATCATTATCTGGAATATCGCATAGAGCAGGACGCCCGGCAGGATCAATACAAAAGTCGCAAAGCAAACCGAACCAGCGATATAGATAAACACCATCGGTTTCAGCAAACCTCTCAGATCGGCTTCAAGCCTCAGTAGCTTAATCCCGAATACGATGCCTATTGCTGAAAGCGGGACGCATATAATCATCAGCGCCGCTATGACTGCTATTTTAACCGCCGGAGTCTGCTCTAATACGCCAAACACATACAAGTGTCTCACCACTACAGTAAATAAAGTGCCCACTATACTGCCAATTACTATCAGCAGCACGAGAAAATCCACCTGGTGAAAGCTGTATCGTTCGTTAAGCAGACTCTTAAAGCGCAGAAACGCATAAACTGTAAAGGCCGCCTCGGTTATGGCAATTATTCCGTAGGGAAATACCAATAATCCAAGCTTGTCGGGCTTGATTTCAATCAGTAATCCAAACAGGACTTCCGGGAACAACAGGATAGCGCCGGTAATCGCCAGCCATCCCGCTAAAACGTAATTGTTTTTCTCCACTTTCCCTCCCTCGACTCGTTTGTTTCGCTCTAATCACGCAAGTAAAACCTCAGATCGTTCGTCAAGGTTTTATTCAGATATAGTCCGGCAGGTACTCCAGAATGTCACCCGGTTGACAATCCAGTTCTCTACAGATTGCTTCGAGAGTGCTGAAGCGAATTCCCTTGACTCTTCCCGTCTTCAACAGGGACAGATTAGTCATGGAGATGTTGATCCTCTCGGACAGCTCCGTAAGCTTCATCTTTCGTTTGACTAATACAAGGTCAAGTTTAATTTCGATGGCCATGTCGAACAATATAAGTTACAATTTTACGATAATCAAGGATTAATTTACGTTACACATAAATTTATTAAATATTACATAATATTTTCAACCATCAGGCTGTTGCCCGGATCAGTGATGGATTGAACCGCATTCCGTTGAAGCAACAATTTCAACCCGTTCAACTGTTTTGGAGTTTTTCTCATTCTGGTTTATATTGCATTTTCTGACGGTTGGCATTGAACGCCAATGATTAAGCCTGACTCGATTTGGCGTTATTATCCATCTGATGACAGGGGAAACTCTTGGGTAGGCAAGCGAACGGATTAGGGGTAAATGCTTGATGGCGAAGACGTGCAAACTTGAAACTGCAGGGTGTGGACACCCTGCAGCACGACTGTTTGTTTGCTCGCCGAGCGGGATTGACTATTCAACCACGTTCTGGTAATCCTCCTCAGCCGGTTCGGGACCTGTAAGCGGGATATCCTCATCCAGGATCAAGGGCTTGGACTCCGTCTTCTCGGATGACCCGGCTTCCTTGTTCGGCGCGGTTTCAGCGGATGTATCTCCCTCTGTTTCCGTTTCGCCGGGAGCGGTCTCAGTATCCTCTTCGCCCTCAGGCACCGCCTTTTTCTTTGGCTTGAAGATCACATCCACGATTGAAGAGCTGGAGAAATATTCCGAGACAGCCTCCTCCTCGAGGGCTTCAGCGGTAACCAGAACCTCGGCTTCTTTCGGTTTGAGCTCTTTGGGCTTACGGGTGCGAGGCTGAAATTTCGGTCGTTCGATCTTTCCGGCCTGAATGCAACGGGTGCAGACCTTGATGCGCTTCGGCGTGCCGTCGATTATTACGCGCATCGTCTGCAGGTTTATGTCGAAGCGGCGTTTGTTGACGTTGTGCGCGTGGCTGACGTTATTGCCGACCTGCGGACCCCGGCCGCATATTTCGCAGACTCTTGACATGGTTGTCTCGATTGATTGATCGCTCAACAGTTCAAAACTGAACTGACGAACGTTTTAATATTCAGAAAATTAAATGATCCGGTAAACTTCATGCCCGATAAAGTCAAACAATTTAAATATAAATCAGACCAAAATCAACAGTCGTCTCGAATTACTATCGGCAATTGGGAACTTCCCGCGGGAATTATCCTGGCGCCGATGGCGGGCGTGACCGATTCCGCCTACCGCCGCATCACCCGGCGCTTCGGCTCCGGGTTGCTTTACACCGAATGCATTTCGGCCGAGGGGGTCAGGCGGATGGGCGCCGGGAGCCTGTCAATGGCCCGGTTCCACCCGGATGAACGCCCGATCGCCTTGCAGTTGTTTGGTTCTGCGCCACAGCAGTTCAGGGACGCAGCGGCTATAATCGCCGCCCGCTTCGAACCGGACATGATCGACATCAACTGCGGCTGTCCGGTCAGGAAGATGGTGAGGAAAAACAGCGGCGGTTACCTGATGCAATACCCGGATCTGATCGGCAGGATCGTGGAAGCAACCCGCGAGGGATCGGGATTGCCGGTGTCGGTCAAGCTGCGCAGAGGATACAAATCACCCGATGAGACCGCTCCGCTTGCGGCTCAGGCTGCTGAGGAGACAGGGGCTGCCCTGGTGGCCATCCATGGTCGTTACGTTCGTAACCCGGCCGATTCCGCTGATTGGGATGTGATCGGGCGGGTCAAGTCAGCGGTTAAGAAAATACCTGTAGTCGGCAACGGTGATGTGACTTCGATCCTGGACGTCGATAGAATGATGCGACAGACCGGCTGTGACCGGGTGATGATCGGGCGAGCCGCGCTGGGGAATCCCTGGATCTTCCGCGCTCCTTCGGATGTTGAGGGTGGGATAATATTTCCCCCGCCGCCAACACCCCGCGAGATAATCGACATACTCCTCGAGCACTACCGGTTGATGATGAATATATTTCCAGAACCGCGCGCCGTCCGTCGCATGCGTAAACATTTCGGTTGGTACACCAGGGGACTTAAGGGTTCGACCAAGCTCCGGGCTCAGGCGATGAAGATCGAAAATTTCACGGAAGTTATGGAATTATTGATGGATGCCAGGCGTTATGTGTAGCAAGCGGTGGTCCGGGGGATTGTGATATTTGCTCACTTCACCACCGCCGCCTTCCGTGTCGACGACCTGCGACCCCCCCTTTATCCCCCCCTACTTCGCAGGGGGGGAAAGGCAGGCAGTTCCACCTACTGACGCGGGAGGGGGAAAGAAACGTCCAGGCTGTTTCACTCGCTTCCTCGCTCCCTCGCTCCCTCGCTCCCTCGCTCACTTCACCACCACCGCCTTTCGTGTCGACGACCTGCGACCCCCCCTTTGTCCCCCCCTACTTCGCAGGGGGGGAAAGGCACCATACACGGCATATTGGGAGTAACAAGTGATAAATCAGAATTATTCACACATTGAAGTAACATTTACCGGCGGTTCGGAG
>JALGVR010000053.1 GCA_025774605.1 bacterium
CCCGACATGGTCGGTCATACGGGCGTTCTGGAAGCGGCGATCAAAGCGCTCGAAGCGCTTGATCCGCTTGTGAAGCGACTGATTGAAAAAGCACAACGGCACGGTTTCGCGGTTCTGATAACGGCTGACCACGGCAACTGCGAACAGATGATCGATGACGATGGCGGTCCCCACACGGCACACACAACCAACCGAGTGCCACTGGCGCTGCTCATGCCCGATGGATCAAGACCCCTGCTGCGCCAGGACGGCGTCTTAGCCGACGTCGCGCCGACAATCCTTGAGCTGATGGGAATCGAGCGGCCGAAGGAGATGAGCGGCGGAAGTCTCCTTGTTGCAGGATGAGTAAATCTTCATTCCACTTCGGATAATGCAGAACAATACCGGTGGTCAACCTCCTCGTCCGCCGGCTCCAATTAACGCACAATGTTCTATCAGCACGGGAGTCAACACAGAGACCGGATTGATCAAATCAAATCACGTTTCGGGAGAATCAATGAGATCACGGCAAATCCCATATATCGTACTTATCCTTCTTCTTGCCGCCTCGACCTTGCAGGCTGCGAGAACCGGACATACAGGAACACTCAATGAGCGGGTTCATGAAGATGTGCTCGACAACGGTCTGAGGGTTGTGGTCGTGGAGCGTCACGCGGCGCCGGTCTTCTTCGCGCTTGTTTCGTTCCGTGTCGGCGCCAGCCAGGAGTCAATCGACCACAGCGGTCTGTCACACTACCTCGAACACATGCTGTTCAAGGGAACCAAGACCATCGGCACAAAGGACTACGACAAGGAAGCGCCGATCATGGAAGAGCTCGAACGGGTCGCCGCGGAGACGAAGGAGATCATGACAATCCTTAAGAGTTGGCGGTACGATCTTTTCGAGGAATACGCGGTCAAGGTCAAGTCGGAGCTTCCCGCACAACTGCGGGAGACCATCAGCGCCGATGAAGCCGCAGGATGGCGGGCGGTGCTCGATCACCTGCCTGCAGACAGCGATGATCTTCCGGAAGAGTGGAATCGCACGCCCTGGCTGCTCGCCGATGATCGGCATAACTACTGGTCGTTATACCGCGATCTGCTTGCCGGACGAGCCAGGATCGTCGAATTGACCGCCAGTCAACGGAAGTTCATAAAACAGTCTGAACTGTCGGAGATATACTCCACCCACGGCAAGCAAAGTCTCAACGCGTTCACTTCATACGACCAGACGACCTACCTGGTCGGGTTGCCGTCGAACTGTCTCGAACTCTGGATGTACATCGAATCCGATCGCTTTCAAAATCCCGTTTTCAGGGAGTTTTACAGCGAAAAGGAGGTCATCCTTGAGGAGAAACGGATGTACGAAAACCAGCCCGGCTCAAGGCTCTTCGAAGCCTTCATAAGCGCGGCGTTCCGGGCTCATCCGTACGGCAGACCGGTTATCGGCTGGATGTCGGATGTCCGTTTGGCCAACCGCACCGATATGGAGGATCACTTCAGGCGATTCTACGCGCCGAACAACTGCCAGTTGACGCTGGTGGGCGATCTGGACACCGATGAGGTCTTCTCGCTGGCCCGCAGGTACTTCGGCGGCTGGAAACCGAGTGAGGTCGCCGATGAGATAACGGTCGTCGAACCGGAACAGAAGGGTGAAAGAAGGATCCAGATGGAGTTTGACGCCGAACCGCGCATCCTGATCGGTTACCACGTTCCGGTCGCGCCGCATCCCGACGGATACGCGATAACCATGATCGACTATATCCTGTCGGCGGGGCGCACATCAAGGCTCTACAAATCGGTCTTCGTCGATCAGGGACTGACGGCATCTCCACCCGCTTCCGGCTCTGAGCCCGCCGACCGCTACCCGAACCTGTTCTTCATGCAGGCGATGCCGAAATCCCCCCACACGACAGGAGAGGTTGAAGCGGCCCTGCTCGCTGAAATCGAGAAGTTGAAGAACGAACCGGTCTCACAGCGGGAGTTGGATCGAATCAGAAACCGTTTTAAGATGGACCAGCTTGAACGTTTAAGCTCCAACCGCTGGCTGGCGTTCAGCCTAAACAGCGCTTTCGTTAATCGCGGCGATTGGCGCAGTATCACCGAGGACTTCAACCGGCTGATGAAAGTTACGGCGGAGGACGTTCAACGCGCGGCGAAGAAATACTTTACCGCCCGGAATCGAACCGTCGCCGTGCTGGTTAAACCGGCTGAAAGTACGTCCATTGATGCAACAACAGGGTCAGACTGATGAGAATCAAACGTATTCACCATATTTTTCTCCTGACGATCTTCGCCTGGCTGACGGTCAATCCGACAGTTGCCGGCACGGAAATCCCGGCTTCCTACAAGGATGTTCCGATCCCGGATCTGCAGTGGAAGATCCCGGAATTCAGGGAGTTCAGCCTGGACAACGGGATCGAGGGTCTGGTTGTCGAAGATGACGAGGTGCCGCTGGTCTATTTCTCGCTCGTCTTTCCCGCCCCTCCCGATCCCGAAGACAAGGTCGGTCTGGCTGAAATGGCGGCGTGGACGCTGCGCAACGGCGGCGGCACCAACATGACCGCGGACAGCATCAATGATCTCATCGAGTACAAAGCCGCCTGGCTGGGCGTCTGGGCGGGGCAGGAGCAGTTCCGGATCAGCGGCAGCGGGCATAAGGACGACCTGCCCCTTCTGTTGAACATCGTCGAGGAGCTCATTCTCAACCCGGCTTACCCGGAGGACAAGATCGACCTGAAGCGCAGCACCATGCTCGAGGTTATCCGCCGGCGCAACGACCGACCCAACGGGATAGCGCATCGCGAGATCAGCAGACTTATCTATCCTGATCATCCGTGGGGGCGGGAAACGAGCAAATCCACCGTCGAAGCCATCAGGCGCGAAGACCTGCTGGACTATCATAGACAGGTCTTCAATCCCACCCGGGCGGTCATCGGCTACTCCGGCGATGTTAAGCTGAAAAAGGCCAGATCGCTGACACGAAAGTACCTGGAAAGCCTCGAAGCCGGCACGGCCGAAGTTGCGCACCTCCCGCCGGTGAACCCTCAGGCGGAAACCGGAATATATTACATCCACAAGGACGTCAACCAGGCATTCATCACCATGGGGCATCAGACGATCAGCTACGACGATCCGCGGCGTCATGCCGCCGCGGTCATGAACTATATCCTGGGCGGCGGCGGATTCAATTCCCGGCTGACCAAACGGGTGAGGATAGATGAAGGACTTACCTATTCGATCTGGACAACATTTACGACGCCGGTCCCGGTAACCGGCTGGTTCAAGGCTTCAGCGTCGACCCGTCTTGACCAGGCCGGACGAACCGTGGCGCTCATGACCGAAACTCTGCGGGACTTCCGGGATAACGGACCGACTGAAGAGGAGTTCGAGAACGCCAAGCAATCATTCGTCAACAGTTACGTGTGGAAATATGAGTCCAGCGATGACATCCTCTTCAGGCTGACCTACCTGAAGTGGCGCGGTCTGCCGCTGGACACGCCGCAACGGGATCTGGAGGCATACCAGTCGCTCACACTCAGGGATGTTCAAAATGCCGCCAGGCAGCTCCTCGAACCCGACAATCTGATAATAGTGCTGGTGGGCGACAGGGACAAGATGGATAGACCGCTCGATGATTTCGGCACGGTTCACGAGGTCGACATTCATCATGAGGGCAATTAGACGGGTGACGGTGTCTTCCCGTCCGGTGTTGTTCTGCTGTCCGCCGTTCTTGCTGAGCATGGAGAGGTTAATCCGGCGCGCGGTCGATTAATGAGCTCCGGCGGTTTTTTCAACTTCCGGTTTTGAATCGACGCTTGATATTATTTTACGCTTGCACTTGCATATATTATCGTGTAATTTCCGGCTTGAATTGACGGTAAGTTAATTAATTGATGTCAAATGAGCAGTGACCAAACAGAAACTTTAAGAATCCTGGTGCTGGACGAGTCAGCGGAAGAAGCCGACAAGACAGCCCAGATACTGCAGTCCATACGGGAGTGCGAGATACAGACGTTCAGTGAAGTTCATGCCGCGCTGCAGAGTATGGGCAGGCAACTGCCGCACCTGATCGTGTCAGAACTTGAGCTGAAAGATCACACCGCCGAGGAGCTCCTGAGAGTGATGGCTACCTCTCAGACGTTGAGGAACATTCCCGTATTGATAGCGACCATCTTCCAGAGTAAGAAACAACTGAACCGCCTGATGGAGCTGGGCGCAATCGGCGTCCTGTGCAAGCCTGTTGAGAAGAACATCCTGGCACAGCACATTGAAAAGCTGTCACCATCCGCTGCTACGACTGACCAGGCCAGGATGTCCCAGGCCGCCAGGAGCATCCGTGAACATCTCAAGCAGGTGCGCGACCTGGCGCCGCTCCCGACCCTCGCCAGCGAAATAATCACCATCAGCAACGACCCCAAATCCACGGCCCGCGATCTGGCGGAAGTGATTCAGAAGGATCAGGCAATCTCTGCCAGGCTGCTTAAAATCGTCAACAGCGCATACTATAATTTCTATCGCAAGATCAGCGATGTCAATCGTTCGGTCGTGATACTCGGCCTGCTGGAGGTTAAGAACATATCACTCGCCGCCTGCCTCATGCAGAGCTTTCCGACCAGGAAGGGTCCTCATTTCAACCCTCAAATGTACTGGAAACACGCACTCGGATCCGCTTACATCTCCAAGGCGCTGAGTAATCTGTGCAAGGATCTGAAACCGGACGACGCCTTCACGATGGGGCTGTTGCATGACTTCGGCAAGGTGATCTTCGATCAGCATTTCGGCGCGGTGTTCGACGTGATCCTGCGCGAGGCTGCCCAGCATGAGCGACCGCTGCAGGCGGTGGAACAGGAACTGGTTGGTATTGATCACACCGTCATCGGTGGTCTGGTCGCGGAAAATTGGAACCTGCCCGAATCTCTGGTGCGAGCGATCAGGTATCACCATGAACCGTACTTGAGTTTCAGCGATAATCGAGTCAGCCTGATCCACCTGTCAAACCACCTCTGTCATGCGCGCGGGATCGGCGCCAGCGGCAATCCCTCGCCGGATGAGCTTTATCCCGGCACGCTGCCGGCGCTGGGTCTGGAAGGCGGCAGCCCCGAGGAAATCTGGGAGATGACGGGAATTGACGCAGAGGCGATAGGACACATTCTATAGTATCAACCTTTATGACACAGACCATTTGACCGAAACCATACCCTCCTGTTTCGACTGGAGGGTTTTCTCGAATTGTCAACGGGAGCGGATTATTCCTCACAACCGCCAGGGGGAACCGGCCTGGAACAGCTGTCCCTCTGAACGCTCGAACAGCCTTTGCGGACGGGCACGGAGACCCGTCCCCCTGCATGCACCATAATCTGGAGGAAAATTGATTCACCGGCTGGGGGTGTTCATTACCGGACATCCCGTCCTGATGATCCTCTTGAACCTGATAATCGTCTTTGCGTTCGGTTCGGGCATCAGAAAGGTCACCATTGACGAGAACATCAAATCGATGCTGCCGAAAGATATCGCCAGCAGAAAAAACCTGAGCGAACTGGAGGACATCTACGGCGGATCGGACGTCTTCCTTATCGCCATCAACCACGAGAAAACCGTTTTCAATCCGGGTACCCTGGCCAAGGTGAAGGCGATTACCGACTCGTTGGAAGCGATGCCTGAAATCGTCCGGGTCAGCAGCCTCTCGACCACCAACCGGATCAAGGGTGAGGAGTGGGGCATCGAGGTTATTCCCTTCATGGATGATGCGCCCGAAACCCAGGATGTCGCCGATCAGATCCGCAGGCGCGTATTTGAGGATTCGACATATCTGGATCAACTCGTCAGCCGCGACGCCAGATGGACGGTGGTTATAGCCGTACTTGACAAGGATACGGAACCGATGGAAATCTATTCCGAGGTCGGCAATCTCGCTGAAATCTTCGAGGGTCCGGAGCAGATTCATCTCTCCGGCATACCGGTGATACAGACCATAATCTCGGAAAATATCAAGAATGACCTGAGAAGACTCCTCCCGTTGGCGATTGCCGTCATTATCGTAGTGCTGTTCCTCAGTCTCCGGACGATTTCCGGTGTGATCCTGCCCCTGTTGGCAGCCCTGCTCAGCACAGTATCGATGGTCGGTTTGATGGGTCATCTCGGCAAGCCCTTCATGGTTATCAACAATATAATGCCGGTAATTCTGGTCACAGTCGGAATATCGTACGCCATCCACATCATAGTCGAGTATTATGAAAATCTGTCGTCGACGGATAAAAAGCGTGACGCGCTGGTCAGAGCGCTGGATCACGTCGGCAAGCCTATCTTACTGGCGGGACTTACAACTGTAATCGGTTTCATCACCATGCTGTCAGCCCCCCTGCCGGTCTATGCGGAATTCGGTGCGATACTTGCCTTTGGTATATTTATCTGCACACTGATCACATTCACACTGACACCGTCGATCCTGATGCTTCTTCCGCTTCCCAGACGGGTGATTAACAGGAGAAAGGACGGATTGCTTGACCGTTTTCTCGACTGGCTGAGCATCGCTGTTCCGCGGCGGAGGAAATTGATCCTGGCAGCCGGAATTATCCTGTTGGTGCTGTTCGCTCTCGGAATACCCAGCCTTGAGCTGGACATGAATCCGATCTCCTTCTTCCCGAAAAACAGCCCGCTGAGAATCACGGATGAAGAGGTCAACCATAACCTGGGCGGTTCGATAAATCTTAACCTTCTCTTCCACGGGAACGCAAAGAGCCATGAAATCTTGAATGCGATGGACGACACGCAGAAGTTCCTGGAAGGTTTCCCCGAGATGGGCTCCACGATGTCGCTGGCGACCATTGTGAAAAAATTGAACCGTAAGTTGCACGCCGACGACCCGGCGATGGAGGTCATCCCCAAATCGGAGGCCGCCATTGCCCAGGCGATACTCATGTACACCATGTCCGGCAGCCCTGAGGATTTCGAGGCTTTCGTCGATTACGGTTACGAGAACGCACAGGTCGCGGCGCGTGTAAAATCCGTCAGCACCAAGAGAATCGCAGGGATCGCTGACGCTGTCGATCGGTATCTCAAGGGAAACCACGCGGATATAGGTGAGGTTAAGACAACCGGCTTCGTCGTGTTCCTGAAGGATCTCGCCGATCTGATCATCACCTCCCAGATCAGGAGTCTGCTGCTGGCGATACTGCTTGTCGCACTGGTAGGCTGTATAACTTTCAGGTCACTGCTTCTCGGCGCTCTATCCATTATACCGATCATCTTTACCGTCGTGCTCAATTTCGGAATTATGGGCATGAGCGGAATCGACCTGAGTATTCCGACTGCGGTGATCGCCAGCATAATCATCGGCATCGGCGTCGACTTCTCGCTCCACTTCCTCTCGAGGTTTCAGTTGATGCTCAAGGACTCCACCGGCGTTGAGGAAGCGGTGACACAGGCGATCAGGCGAGTGGGGAAACCGATCCTGTTCGACGCCCTGCCGACGGCGATAGGATTCGTTGTCCTGTTGAGCTCGGGATTTCTGCCGGTTCGTTACATCGGACTGCTCATTTCAATGACGATGATAGTCTGCGCGGTCGGGGCGCTGACGGTTCTGGCCGCGGCGGTTACATTCACCAAGACGGGAAAGGAAATAAAAAAGTGAGACATACATTATCATCTCTGTTCGCACTTGCGCTGGTGGTTGTTTTGACCTTAAACGGTCTGAGTTCGGCTGACGACAACCTGACCGGCTACGGGATCATGGAGAAATACGACGCGCGGATAATCCCCCATGACATGACAGCCGTAATGACCATGACCATCGTCGACCGGAAGGGCAGAAGCCTGACGCGCGAGGTGAAAAACTACCGCCTGGGCGACGACAGGCAGATCATGTGGTTCCTGAAACCGGCGGACGTCAAGGGCTCCGGTTTCCTGCGCATCTCCCACGAGGACAGGGACGACGACATGTGGCTCTACCTGCCGGCGTTCGGCAAGGTTCGCCGCATCGCCTCCCACGCCAGGAACGGCAACTTCATGGGATCGGATTTCACATACGAGGACATGGGAGACTGGAAACTCAACGACTACACGTTCAGGTTGACAGGTGAAGACGAAGTCAACGGCGATTCGTGCTGGATCGTCGAGAGCATCCCGAAGGAGGGTGTGTCGACGGATTACTCGAAACAGATCTTCTGGATCCGCAAGGACAACTATCATGCCGTTAAAAAAGAGCTGTACGACCGAAAGGGAAACCTCAGAAAGGTAATGGAGATAACCCTTGGTCGGCGCGGGAAATACTGGGTCGCCGAGCGGATCATCATGGAAAACCTGAAACGAAAAGGAAGCACCCGGCTGGACTTCAACGACATTATGCTCGATCAAGGCGTCGACGAGGAGATGTTCAAATCCAGCCAGTTAACGCGAATTCACTGATTTATTTCTGCAGGAAAAGTGCTCCATTTCCAAGACTGTCTCTCGCATTGTCATTCCCGACAGGGACCGTCATTCCCGATAGAGACCGTCATTCCCGACAGGGACTGTCATTCCCGATAGTGACTGTCATTCCTGCGAAGGCAGGAATCCACTGTTTACAATTATCCATGAGTTCATCTCTGGACGCCTGCCTTTGCAGGCATGACACCCGGTTGACCTTTTCAACAGGCACCAATTCGTGAGGAGGGCATAATTCTCCGCGCCGTTACGAAATCAACCAAGGGAAAACGACCGATGAAAGCCATAACTGTTCTGGTCGCCCTGCAATTGCTGATCTTCAGCATGATCGCAGAGGTCAGAGCTCAAACCGTCGAAATACGCGGCAGTCTGCGCGGCTGGCTGCGCGGGTTCAGCGCCTCACCGAACGAAATCGACCTCGCCCAGACCCGTCTCAAGCTGGAGCTGCTCTCCGCGCCGGGCAAAAACATTGCCTTCCTGGCGAGAAGTTATTTCACTCACCACGGCCTCACCCAGTCATCCGGCAACGGTGGATCCGGTGTCGACGTCAATCTTCAGGAAGCATACATCGATTATTATTCCGACCTGCTCAGCGTCCGGTTCGGCAGGCAGATCATGGCTTGGGGAAAGGCTGATGAGATCAACCCCACCGACATCCTGAACCCGCAGGACATGTCCAACATCCTCGAGGACAAGATCATCCGAAAAACCGGTCTGTTCGCCGTAAAAGCCAACTGGCTCTTCAACGACTTCAACCTGGAGACGATCTGGAAACCGTTGTTCAAGCCGATGACCTTACCGGCTCCGGGCTCAAGGTGGGGCTTGTTCCCGATGACAACGGGCACGCAGCCGCCGCCCGAAATCCTGCCGGGACATGAACTCGACGAGACCGAATGGGCGGTGAAACTGTCGAGGACGATATCCATGTTCGACATATCCGTAAGCTGGTTCGACGGATGGGACAACATACCGACAACGGCGACGCTTCCGGACAGCTCCGGCGAACTGGAGCCACACCATCTCCTTTTTCACCGCACCAGAATGATCGGTGCGGAATTCGCCGGAAGCATCGGATCGGTCGGCATCTGGAATGAAACCGCATACTTCTCAACGTCAGATCACGAGGGCAAAGATCCTCTCGTCAAGAATCCATACATCCAGACCGTGATCGGATCGGATTATACGTTCGGCTGCGGCTTGAAGGTCAACATTCAATTCGTTCAGGAATTCCTGTTCATGATTGACAACGACGCCGAGCGCGATGCCGAGGAGGCTGTCATCAGCAAGCTCGGAATCGGAATGCCCTTACAACAAGCGCTGACGGGACGGATCGCAATGCCGTTCGGCTTCGGAGAGACTCATTCGGTCGAGTTGTTCGGAATCTATGACATCAAGGAGAACGGTCTAATGTTGGGCCCCAGGCTGATGCTGTCTCCTGAAGAGGCTGTCAAGCTGGAGGTCGGCGCGGTGATCCTCGGCGGGGACGACGGATCGATGTTCGGAAGAATGGACGGAAACGACAACCTTTACGTGAAGTTCACCTACAGTTTCTGATCGTGGTTCACCCTCCCCTCCCGGGCGGAGGGGAGGATGAATCGAAGGTCTCATTCGACCGGTCTACGGCATGAAATACCAATTCTCTTCCTTGTCACAGAGGGCAAAGAATTCCTCATCGGTCATCCTGTTCTTGACCAGGTCCAGCATATTATCCGCCGAAGTCGTCCATTTCACGAACTGGTCGGCGTCCGAAGCGAGACGCACATGGAAAACCAGCGTTGTATGAGTGAAGTCTGTTATATTGTCACGCCGGAAATATCCCACGCAGGCGGCAATCAGATCCCTGACGGCCCGGCGGGCTTCTTCGATGTCCAACCGCTCGACGCGCAGGCTGATCTCGGTGTTTAAGGCTCGATTGACATCAAGATTGCGGGCTTCGGTTTTAAGTGCATGGGTGACATAGACCTTCAGATCCTTGGGAGCGAGTTCATTGCCGGTTCCGCAACCGGCAAGCGATCCTGATACGATAACAACCATCAAGCCGGCTATGAAGAACCCGAGCAGATTCGGGATTCCTCTGATTTCACGTTTCATGTTGACTACCTCTCTACGATTACCATCGCTGCAGGTCCATCGCCGACAGTGTAGCTTTCAACCCGGACTCCCTCCCGGATTTTATCGACGGTGCCGGCGTTGAAGCAGGCGACGTAGATCGAATTATCCGATGCCGCAACCACCCGCATCGCACCGGTGGCGGTCATTATCGGATTATCGGGACCGTTAAGTATCTGTCCGGTCGCGGCGTTATAGCGGAAGACCCTGCCCGGATCGCTGCCCCAGCCGCCGGCGGCGATGTACGCCATGCCCTCGGAGTTGATGGCGATATCGCCCGGAGTGCCGCCGATGTATACATAGCTCACGACCTCATCGGTCAGCGGGTCGATAACCTGGATCTCACCCGGAACGTCATTATAGTTGCCGGTGCAGACGACGTGGATTTTTCCCGAAGGGTCGAGCGCCATGAACTGCGGGTTCCTGCCCTCGCCCATCTCAATCTTTGTCGTCTCCATGTTGTTCAAAGTATCTATGACCGAGACCGATCCCATGCCGTATGTATAGTCGTTGAAATTGAAACCGGTGTTGCAGACATAGACCTTGCCGCCGGCCGCCAGAATCCCGGCGGGAGCGACGCCGACATCGCTGCGAATCCTCGAAGTCAGCGCCTCCAGATCAAAGACCGTGATGTCGTCCGTCATGCCGTTGCTGATGTAGAGGTATCCATTGGCGGCAATCGAGCCGTACTGGGGGTTGCGGTTCAGGTTGATGCCGAGGTCGATCGGACTGACGACCTGGACCATCTCGCCGGAATAGGCGAGGCTGATCACGTTCATGTCGTGTGACATCGAGTTTATCACGTGGAGCCTGCCGTTGGCGAAGATGATGTCGTTGGGAACGGTTCCAACGCCGATCACATCGCGTTCGACCGCGCCGAGGGCGTACAGGTCTATCAGCGAGAGCGTACCCGAGTTCTGGTTGGCGACGACCAGGACGTTCTGGCCGGAACCCGCCTGGAAATCGACCAACACGTTGACCGTGTCGGACACGCTTGAGAGGCTGTCCTGGTTCCAGGCGATGGCGTAGAGCTCGTGCTGCGAGCTGTCCGGATAGACCCGCGTATTCCACGAATACTGGTAGGGCGGGACAATTGTCTCGTAGACCAGCGCGCCGTCGATATAGAGCAGAACCTGCGTCACGGCGATATTGTCCTCAGCGTGGATCTCCACCATCACCGTGTCGGTAACCGATTGACCATCGGATGGATATACTATACTGCACGCCGGCGGGGTTGGACCCGAGGATGCCGTATCCTCGCTGCACCCGTTGAAAATGAGCAGTCCCAGAACCAAAACCGGCAGCAGTACCGATATTTTCAAGATCGTCTTCATTGAAACTCCAAGATACTTACTGTAATGTCATCCCCGACTTGACCGGGGATCCAGAAGAACCTGCCATGTAATATAAGTCAAATCAAGAGGTCATGCTGTCCTTTATTCAAATAATGGTTCCCCGCCTGCGCGGGGATGACGCGCCGTTGGAAGCGCATGGATGATATAACACGGGGAGGGACGACTTCAGTCGTCCACCCCTGGTTCCCCGCCTGCGCGGGGATGACGCGCCGTTGGAAGCGCATGGATGATGACCATTGAGCTTTTACCGGCGCTGATTATTCACCTCACCAGCAGCACTCGCTGCATCGAACTGAAATCACCGGCGTCCATCCGGATGAAATAGAGCCCGGTTGCCAAACCAGATGCATCGATCACCGACCGGTGCCAGCCTGCCTGAAAACTTCCCGACTCAACTGAAGTAACCCTCCTGCCGGACAGGTCGAACAATGACAGCTCAACATCAGCGTCGACAGGCACTCCGAACCTCACTGTGGTCGACGAGTTGAACGGATTGGGGTACGGTGCGAATATGATATAGTCACCGGGTAATTCCGGTTTATAATCAACGACACTCAATATATCAACAATGATCGGTATTACAACCGGATTGACAGGCGTATCATTTTCAATTATCAATTCGTACTCGTAATGACCGGGCTCGAACTCATATTGGTCATCAATTGTGGATATAACGTCTGCGTCCTCTCCGGTTTCAAGGTGTCCTTCAGTTGGTTCAAATATGAGAAATGGACAATCTGATGTAATCCTGAAAGATAATCCGGCATTCCCCATATTGGATAATGTAAGATTAAATTCTTCTCTATTCAAACCGATCTCAAGGAACAGAGTATCCGCGTTGACCTCCAGCCACCCATGCGGCAGCACGAAATCCAACTCCAGCTCGTCATCAGCTTCAAGTTCCACACCCTCCTGCACAACCTCGCTGTAGCCCTCCGCATTGACCGTGATGTTGAATATACCCGGTTCAACGCCGAGCATTTCATATTCACCGACATCGTTGGTTAACGTCTCAAAGCCGTTCGAGGTTCTTACGGTTGCTCCTGATACGGCAGTGGAATCGATATAGCGGTTCACCTGCCCGCGGATCGTTCCAACGTCGATATCATACTGGATCGTCGTCCATAGTATGGCGCGCCCGTCCTGCAGCGGCGCGCATTGAGGCGGATAGTCATTCCAGTATGTGTACAGAAGTCCGTCTTTGCCGTCAGGCGATGAGATCCCCACTGAGCAGTGATAATTGGCCTCCCATTCGCCCTGAACGTTGTTGACTGTGTTGTACTGCATCAGAATCGGACTGTCACCGGTCGGCGTCTGGTATTCGTTGCAGTCGTACAGAACCAGCTCGAAGACGTTCGGCGCCCAGTTATTGTCAAGCAGAACGCCGGTGTGCCATTCGATGTAAAACCGGTCGTTGTCCTGGTCGTAATAGGTAAAAACCCCGTCCGAACGGGTCTGCATGTGAAGCCGATCCCAGAAAACGGCGATCATTCCGTATGCCCCGTCGAAGCCGGGCATGACCCAGTTCTGCTGGTTGACCAGTTCGGTCTGGTCGCCCATGGCGATCCAGCCGTTGCTGCAGACGGTGACCTGGTTGAAATCCTCGCCGCAGTACCGAAACTCGACAGGCAGATCGACCAGTACAGAAGCATCACTTTCACCATTGACCGGCAATCCTCCGAGAAGCTCGCCCTCGACATCGCCACCGCCCCAGGGGCTGATGTCGAGCCAGTCGTAATCCGGCGCATCAGCCCATTCAACGTCGTCATCTCCGTCGTCAAGAGCAATATAACCGTAGCTGTCAGGACCGAGCGGGTCACCCTCGCCCGCTTCACCGACCGGCAGTGAGAAATAGAGCGTATCGAGTACTCCGGGATCACCTTCAAGAATGATCATGAATTCGGCGATCGAGCCGGGGACCGTGACTTCTGCAGCCGAAATCATCAGGGCGTCGCCCTGCGGTTCGACCTCTTCATCCACCGGGATTTCCGGATAGCGGCAGTTGTTGGCGATTACTTGCACAAAGGGGGAGAGCGACACCAGCCGCGCGGTAAGCTCCCCGGCATCACACCTCCCCACGTTAATTATACTGACCCTAAGCTCAGTTTCGCTCCCCGGTTCAAATTCATCCTCCGGTAACGCAGAGCCGACGGCAAGAGCTGGCGCTTCAACCTCCAGTCTGACCCCCGACATAACAATCGGCAGCTCCTCGTCAAAGGTTATACTGAGCCGTAACTCCACTGTTTCACCATCCGGACAACCCGGCAGGATGGTCACAGGAAACGGATCCTCCAGCCTGACAGCATCCCCGGGATCTAACGGAACCATCCGGCGGTCGACCGGTTCAACCACCACCCAGGGCGACAGACCTTCCAGCAGGACTGCTGCTGCCGGAGTCTGACGATCGCATGCGTTACGGAGTTCAAAAAACAGGTTCCCCGCTTCATCGGGATTGGGAATTCCATCACCGTTCCCATCCGCTTCATCATCATATTCAACATCGTCCAGGGCGACAAAGACGTCAGCCTGTATCACTTGGATGACAGCTTTTACAGGGTAGAGATTCTCGCCGGTTATGGTGATATTCAGATCGCCTTCATCGAGGTCGCCGCGCTCGAATGTGAAGACTGAAAACCCGATTTCATCAGTTCTTGAATCCGCCTGGAAATGATCCTGTTGCGACAGACAGACGATTGCACCGGGCACTGGTTGAGGATCATCCTCGTCAGTAGTAACATGAACCGTGAATTCCGTGGCGTCCGGATCCAACGTTTCGGAGAACTCTGCCTGAATACGGCGCGGCACCCCCCTCCAGCACCACTGCCCGGGATCGCCCCAGTATTGCCAATGGGAATAGTAATAGGGCATAAGTTCGATCCCGTCGTCGGGCATCACACGCGCCAGGTTTGCCACGGCGTAGTTGCGCGCCCAGCCGTAGCAGCCGAGGTCGAGGAAGAACATACCTTCAATTAAGCCGCCGGCGAGGGCGTTGGCGATGTTCGTGCGCGGGCTCGAATAGTGACCGAAACCGGCTGAAGGGCCACGCATGTCGTTCGGCTCCCCCATGCGGAAGGCGCGCCTCCAGGCGCCCTGAAGTGTGGCTGAACTGACCAGGAAATGAAAGGGATAGACGCCGGTTTCTTCAATTTCATCGGCATCGAAGCGGCTCTGATGCGCCCTGACCAGGATGAAGTTGGTGCGTGAGTTATAAAGGTCTCGTACCATCGGCGTCGGGTCGTCGACTTCGTTGTCGGAGTAGAAGCTGGCGGTAATATCGTCGAACCCGTTCCTGCCGAGCACCTCCGCGACCCACTTGCCAGTATATGAAGGCGACAGATCCTGCGGAACACTGCACGCCCCCACTCCGACGCCGGCTCTGGTGAACCAGTCGGTCTCCTCCATGTAAGGCTCGGACTGGTAGGATATCGCCCGCCTGACCGCGCAGAGCAGGTTGCCTCCCGACATGCAGTTAAACGTCCCCACCGCCACGTCCGGCAGCATGTCGTCACCCTCGAGCTGAGCGAAGTAGATGTCGTAGAACCAGTCCCCGCCCCCCATGTGATAAGGTATCTGCAACGGCGGCTGGGCGTCCTCGTTGCCGAAAAAAACAAGGTATTCAAAGTTGAAGTCGTCGTAAACCCCGCGGATCAGGTCGCGCAGACCGTCGGTGTCGGTCTCGTCCGGATTGAAGGTCAGTATCTGCACCGGGTGTCCAGATTGGTGCTTCCAATCATAAAATTCGGCAACACCTTGAGGGGGGTTTTCATCGGCAACCAGCAGATAGCCGCCCGGGGGATATTGCCGTGGATCGTCGCGGCGCGGCGGATTGACCAGCAGCGCGTCGATCATCCGGTCGAATCCCCGCGACGGGATCCGTTCCCTGTCGACGACTTCGTTCACCCCCCGGCCGCCGACGACCCTGATTTCAACGTCGACCGATTCGGAAACCAGGTATTCGCCGGCATCCGCGTCCCACCTGACGGGAAAAACTGTCAACGGAACCATCCGGACGCCGCGCATGACCATCGGTCGTCCCATCACCACCGGCTCCGGAGGCTGTATCGCAAGCGCTTCAAGCGATTGATCCGCATTATCTTCGCCCTGACGCTGTTCGACCAGGACCGGTCGACCGCCTTTAACCCGCCTCTGACCAGGCAGATGATAATCAAGCTCCAGCTTCCCCCGATCCGGTACCCTCACCCAGCGCCCGATCGCCGGAAGCTGCGGCATTCCCGGCTCGTCTGTCGAACCTTCGTTATCGATCCGCCAGGCAACGCCATTTGGGCTATCCTGTCTGCTGATTTCATCAATACATATATTCAAAGCAACAGTTGCCCTGTCGTCTGTAACGTTGAATTGCACCGGAGGATCAGAAATCAATGGAATATAACTGCTGCTTGATGCCCCTTCAATTACAGAATGCAACTCCGCGGATGCATTTTGTACTGTTAAGCCAAGAACTAAGATGAATACTAATAGGTAGATACAATTAGGTTTATGATTATTCATGATAAATCTCCTGCTTGAAATTCACATTAAGTGTCGGGTGTACATTCCGTCTGCCACCCTACAAAAAGAAAAGTGAATGGAAATCTGAACAATTCGTAGTCGGGCTCGTCCCAAGCCCGATTGTCCGAGATGTGATCAAGAATACAGTCAGGCGTCTTCGCACGATGGAAAAATAATGACTTAAGTGTCAGACTAGAAATCTCGACACCACTAATACCTACTTGAGTAAAAAAGCGTATAAAAGATGCTGTCATTCCCGCGAAGGCGGGAATCCAGGCAACTTACGTAATATCAAATGCTTATCTGGATTCCCGCCTTCGCGGGAATG
>JALGVR010000054.1 GCA_025774605.1 bacterium
TTACGGACCCCGTCAGACTTGCCTGTGATCTGGCGAGCGTTACCGGATCGCCCGCGGATGGATTCATGAGCAGGATGAAGCGCGGTGGCCGGTACTCGGTGTTGGCGCGAAAGATAACGCCCCGCCAGGCGGAGAAGATCGGGGATCTCGGCTGGAATCTGGTTTTGAGCCATGAAACACACCGCAGGTATCCACTTAAAACAGTTGCAGGACAACTGATAGGATTCACCGACATCGACAACCGGGGCATCAGCGGAATCGAGTTGGTCTATGATCAACTGCTGATGGGAAAACCCGGCTGGCGTGTGGTTCAGCTCGACGTGGAAGGTAAACAGCACTTCGACAGGGGATACCCATTTAAGCCCCAGGTGGACGGCGGTGACCTGGTTCTGACGATCGATCTGTCGTTGCAGTCAATAGTGGAAGAGGAACTTTCGCGCGCCCTGAAGCGGTATAACGGGGAGAGCGGTATCGGGCTGATCCTGAATCCTTTCAGCGGCGAGATTCTGTCGATGGTGTCGCAGCCGTCGTTCGATCCCAACCGACCTGAGAGATTCGACCCGTCGCGTCAGAAAAACCTGGCGGTCACCGAGTTGTATGAACCCGGCAGCACATTCAAGCTGATTCCGGCAATGTTGTTGCTGGAGGATTATCATGTCAAACCGGACAGTGTCGTCGATTGCGGCGTGGGTTACATCACTGTGTATGACAAGACGATACATGATGCGATCGGGCACGGTAAATTGACCTTCCGCGACGTCCTGGTGAAATCTTCGAATGTCGGAATGATAAAATTGACCGCCGGGGTCAGGAGAGAGGATCTCTATAACAAGATAAGGGAATTCGGTTTTCTGGAGAAGACGGGTGTTGAACTGCCGGGCGAAGCGGTCGGCAGTCTGCCGGAGCTTCCGGACTGGTCGGGACTGACGATGCCGAACGTTGTCATCGGACAGGGCATATCGGTCAACATGCTGCAGTTGGCTTGTGTTTACGGTGCGGTGGCAAACGGTGGCTCGTTGATGAAACCGCTGCTGGTGAAGGAGCTGAAGTTTCCTGAAGGGGACGTTGAACGCACCCTGTCAAGCCGGGTGCGCAGGGTGATGAGAACAGAGACCGCGGCCCTGATGCGACAGATTCTGAATGATGTAGTCGAGCGCGGTACGGGCCGAAGGGCTCAGATCAAGGGGATGTCCATCGCCGGTAAGACCGGTACGGCGCAAATGGTGAATCTTGAGCGGGGAGGATATTACAATGACCGGTTTTTTGCCTCGTTTCTGGGATTCTTCCCCGTTGAATCACCACGTTATCTGATCCTCATCTCCATGGTCAATCCGCATGGACCCAACGGCGAACACACCGGCGGCGCTGTCTGTGCACCTGTCTTTAAACGAATTGCGGAGAGAATACTTGGGCTTAAACCCGAGCTTTGGACATTGAATTCATCAGGTTCGGACGCGAGCAGCCCTTCCCGGCGGATTATCGTGCCTGATCTGGACCGGAAAACCTATGCCGAGGCGAACGAGGTTCTCAACTCGATTGGCCTCAAGGTTGTCAGGCACGGGAGCGGTACGGTCTGCGATCAGGTCCCCGCTCCGGGAACAACGGCAATGAAAGGTGATGTTGTTCATGTTACCCTCAGTCCCGAGAACCGCTCGCTCAACGCAATGGTAATTATGCCGGTTCTTACCGGATTATCACTCAGGGACGCTGTGAAAAAGGCTATGGATTCCGGTTTGATGGTCAGAATAAGCGGCACCGGCAGGGTGGTGAGGCAAACACCCGTTTCCGGCGCCCGGATTATGGTGGGTGAAACCTGTTCACTTAAGGCTGTAGGTTAGGATGCGCTCTGTAGCAGTAGAATCGCTGCTGAAGGATTTGCAGATTGAATCGGTCAGCGGGAATCTGCCCCGAAAGGTGAATGGGATAACCCAGGATTCGAGGCTTGTCGAAGCGGATTACATCTTTGCCGCCAGATCGGGGGCAAGTGCGCTGGGGACTGACTTCATTTCCCAGGCAGCCGAACGGGGAGCGGTTCTGGTCGTTACCGACCGGGAGCTTGATGAGCCGCAGCCTCTGCCGGTTGTACGGGTCGTCGATTTTCGATCCAGTCTGCGGACCCTCAGCCGGGCGATCTACCGTGATCCGACCTCGAAGCTGAAACTGATCGGCGTCACCGGCACCAACGGCAAGACAACATCCGTGCATCTTATCCGTTCGATCATTGAGGCGGCCGGTGAGAAGTGCGGGTTGCTGAGTACGACCGGTTACGACACTGTCAGACATCAGATCGATGCCGCCTTGACGACGCCGGACATAGACCGGCTCAACGCACTGTTGCGCGAAATGGTGGATGCGGGCTGCCGCTGGGCGGTGATGGAGGTCTCATCCCACGCTCTGGCTCAGAGAAGAACAGATGGACTGAAATTCACCGCGGGGGCTTTTACCAACCTGTCACAGGAGCATCTGGATTACCATCGGTCCATGGAGGATTATGCCAAGGCCAAAGCCCGTCTGTTCAGCGCCCTGTCTGAGGATGGAGTGGCGGTGATCAACGTCGGAGATGAGTGGGGCTCGATGATGGTCAAGGCGGCCGGGGGACGTGTGATAACCTTTGGCAGGGGGGATGTTGAGGCGGATCTTAAGGTCAATCTCCTTGCGCACTCACTGGAGGGAGGATCATTCAAGCTCAAGTGGGCGGGTTATAATTTCAAGATCAGGACGCCGCTGGTGGGCGTTTACCATGGTGAAAACATCGCTCTGGCTGCGGGTGTCGGATTTGGATTGGGATTTGATATCAAGGATGTCAAGGCGGGCATTAAGAGGGTCAAGTCCATACCGGGTCGAATGGAGGCGGTGAACAGGGGTCAACCGTTCAGCGTGTTTGTCGACTATTCCCACACGCCGGATGCGCTCGAGAGCGCCTTGAACTCGCTGCGCGGGCTGTGCCAGGGCAAGTTGATCATAGTCTTCGGTTGCGGGGGCGACAGGGATCGTGACAAGCGCCCGGAGATGGGTAGAATTGCCGGGGAGCTCGCTGACCGGATCATTGTCACCAACGATAATCCCCGCGGTGAGGAGCCTGGAGTGATCGCCGGAGAGATACTCAAGGGGATCAAATCGAGAAGGAGAAACCGCATAAGGGTCGAGCTGGAAAGACGACTTGCGATCCGCATCGCGCTGACAGCAGCGAGCGCGGGCGACATCGTGCTGATCTCGGGCAAGGGTCATGAGACCTACCAGATGCAGCATGGGTTGAAACAACCGTTTGACGACCGAGAGGTGGCGATTGAGGAGTTGGATCGTATGAGCTGGAACGGGTCCGGAAATCTGATCGTGTACTGATGTTCTACCATCTTTTCTACCCGCTGTCGGATGTGATTTCCGGCTTCAACGTATTCAAGTACATTACGTTCAGGGCCGGGGGAGCGGCGGTGACCGCCCTGCTGGTGAGTTTTATCATCGGTCCCGTTGTCATCAGGAGGATGAAGTTGAGGGGGATCTGTGAGGAGATTCGCAGCGATGGACCGGACTCTCATCAGGTCAAGGTGGGAACTCCGACCATGGGCGGGCTCATCATCCTGCCGGCGATATTAACCGGTACGCTTCTGTTCGCCAGATTGGATCAGCCCCAGGTCTGGGTGCTGGTTATCGCGACCGTCTGGATGGGGGTCGTGGGCTTTATTGACGACTGGATTAAGAGCAGCGGGAGGAAAAGCGGTCTCGTAGCCAGGTATAAATTGCTCGGTCAGATCACCCTCGGTATCCTGATCGGGCTTTTGCTCCTATTGTATCCACAACTGTTCTCGGCGGAGTTCGCCGATTACAGAACCCAGTCAACACTGCCGTTTTTCAAGAACAGGTTTCTCGATTTTGCCCCGTTTGGACTGGGATTCCTGTTCATCATAATGACCATACTGGTTATAGCGGGCACTTCCAACGGCGTAAATTTGACGGACGGACAGGATGGCCTGGCGATCGGCGTTGTAGGGATTATGGCGGTGGGTTTCGCCGTTCTGTCATACGTTACCGGTCATGCGCTCTTCTCCAGGTACCTTAATATAATCTTTCTACCGGGCTCGGGTGAGATCGCAGTCTACTGCGCGGCGATGATCGGCGCCGCGCTGGGTTTTTTATGGTTCAACGCCTATCCGGCGCAGATATTCATGGGTGACACGGGCGCGCTGGCGCTGGGCGCGGGGCTTGGAACGGTCGCCATCCTGACCAAGAAGGAGCTGTTCCTGTTGATGCTGGGCGGTGTACTGGTAATCGAGGCGCTGTCGGTGATATTGCAGCGATACTGGTTCAAATACACGCGGCGTCGCAACGGAACGGGCAGGCGGCTTTTCAGGATGGCGCCTCTGCATCATCACTTCGAGTTGCTGGGTTGGCCCGAATCCCGGGTCGTGGTGCGTATCTGGATAGTGGGAATCCTGCTGCTGTTTCTCACGATGACATCGTTCAAGGTCAGGTGATGGGGGTGAAGCGAGCACATGTGATCGGCATCTCCGCGAGCGGTCAGGCAGCGGCGCGTCTGCTGCTGCGCCACGGCTGGAACGTGATCGCCAGCGACCGGATCGAGAGGAGGCAGGCGTCCGAGGTTGTCTCCGAGTTGACGGCTGAAGGCGCGATTGTGTTCGTCGGCGGTCACGAGATCGCCCTCGAAGCGGAAGTGGACCTGGCGGTGCTCAGCCCGGGCATTCCGTTGCACGCGGAAGTGGTCAAACAACTGCGGGAGAGGGGGATTCATATCATCAGCGAACTTGAACTGGGCTGGCGATTCTGTAAGGGTCGCATTGCGGCGGTTACCGGCTCGAACGGCAAAACCACGACCACCGCGCTGTTGGGCGAAATGATGTCGCACTCGGGGCATCCTTCCTTCACCTGCGGCAACATCGGCTTGCCGTTGTCCGAGGTGGCGGATCAGACCTCGCCCGAAGCCCTGCTCTCTGTTGAGGCGTCCAGCTTCCAGTTGATGACCACAGAGGACTTCAAGCCGGATGTAGCGGTACTGCTGAACCTGTCCCCCGATCATCTCGATTGGCACGGCGGATTCGAGGAATATGCCGAAGCGAAGGCTCGCATCTGGTCCAATCAGGGCGAAGATGACTGGCTGGTCTACTGCGCGGACGATCCGGCGGTTGTAAAGCTGACCCGGAGTGCCCGCTCCGGGATGTTTCCGTTCTCGCTGGAGGAGCGGTTTGAAGCGGGGGCATTCTCCACCGACGGGGAGCTCATTGCGGCGCTTCCGGACGGCAGTCGTTTCTCGTTTCCGCGCACCGAGCTCAACCTGCCGGGCGATCACAACGTCGCCAATGCGCTTGCAGCCCTTTCGGCCGCTTTACTGATGGGGATTTCGCCTGAAGCAGTCAGAGAGGGTATTCACGGATTCAAGGGTTATCCCCACCGGCTGGAAACAGTGCGCGAGAAGAACGGTGTGATCTGGATTAACGATTCGAAGGCGACAAACGTTGATGCCGGTCTGGTCGCACTGCGGGCGGTAAAGCGACCGATAATCCTGATCGCCGGCGGCAGAGCCAAGGGCGGCGGTTTCCGCTCGCTGTTGAAGGGACCGGTTGAACGGATCAAGGTGGCGATCCTGATGGGTGAGGCTGCCGGCGAGATCAGACATGATCTCGAAGATGAAATCAAGACGTATTCGGCGGCGGACATGGCGGAGGCGGTAACGATGGCGGACGAGATGGCCGTTCCGGGGGATGCGGTGCTGTTGTCCCCGCTTTGCGCCAGTTTCGACATGTTCCGCAATTACGGGGACAGGGGTGACGTGTTCAGGAGACTGGTGATGGAGCTCCCGGAGTGATGAGAAGAGAAGGTCTCAAAAGTCGGTATCAGTCCGGCAGGCAAACAGCGGCTCGGGGATTGACTTTGATACGCTCGCGCGGGGATAATCTGCTTCTGCTGTCGGCGCTTATGCTCGCTGCCGTTGGCCTGGTGATGGTGTACAGTTCCAGCAGCTTCGTCGCCGCCCGTTATAACAAGGTGGACTGGTTTTTCTTCTCACGCCAGCTTTTGTTCACCGTAATCGGCCTGGCGGCGCTGCTGATCGGCGCCAGGTTGGACGTCGGCATTTACAAGCGCTGGGGCAGGGTGTTGCTGTTCGGTTTCACGATCCTGCTGGCGCTGCAGTTGGTCACACCCCTGGGTCCGGTCATCAGCAGCACCAGACGCTGGATAGACCTGGGTCCGTTCAACCTGCAGACGTCCGACGTGGTGCGCTGCCTGATTGTGATCTTCCTGGCGCAGGTGCTTACCGATGAACCGGAGCTGCTGTTGAAGCTTGACAAGCGGATGGGACGGCTTCTGCTGATCATCGCCGTTCCGATAATACTTACGGTTCTTGAGCCGGATCTCACCGGCGCGCTGATGATGGCTCTCACCGCCGGGCTCCTGCTCTTTCTTGGCGGAATGAAGCTCCTGCATCTGCTGGGGATTGGTTCAGCCGGACTCGCTGTTGCAGGGTTGTGGGTGATGAGGATGCCCTACCAGCGGGAGAGGATTCAGAATTTCGCCATGCGGGTTTTAGAGGGCGGGAGCGGTGATAATTACCAGACCTTCCAGTCGCTGCTCGGTTTCGGTCGCGGGGGACTCTTCGGCGTCGGTTTGGGGCAGGGCAAGCAGAAGATGCTGTTCCTGCCTGAACCGCATACCGATTTCATCTTTTCCATCATCGGCGAGGAGCTGGGCTTGATTCGAACCTCGCTGGTGATCGCCCTGTTTCTCATCCTCGCGCTGCGCTCATTCAAGATGCTGCGCAGGCAGCCGGACCGGTTCAATCTACTGCTCGGCGCCGGTCTCATCGGATCGATCATCACCTTTGCCCTGGTGAACATGTATGTGGCAACGGGCTTGCTTCCGGTCACCGGGCTTCCGCTGCCGTTCATCAGTTCCGGCGGCACGAATCTGGTGATATCTCTGTGGAGTGTCGGGGTGTTGTGGCGGCTTTCCAGGTACGCCGGGGATTATGACTGACAGGATGTGTATTGTCGCGTGCGGCGGTGGAACCGGCGGTCACGTGATTCCTGCTCTTTCTATAATTAACAGGATCAGGGAGCTTAGGCCGGGTGTCGATATACTCTACATCGGCGCCGGTAAAAGCCTGGAGGAACGGCTGGCAAAGGAGGCCGGCTATCCGTTCGTGAGTGTCTGGATATCCCCGCTGCGGCGCGGACTGGTATTATCGAATCTGCTTCTGCCGTTGAAATGCGCGGTCGCCCTGTGTCAGGCTGTTTATTACCTGATTCGGCACCGGGTAAGACTGGTTGTCGGTACCGGCGGCTTCTCCGCCTGGCCCGCATGTTCAGCGGCAAGGATCACCGGCAAACCCTATGTTCTGTGGGAGCCGAACGCCCTTCCGGGGCTGGTGACGAGGCTTTCCGCCGGGGGCGCCAGTCGTATCTACGTCAACTATAAGGATATTGTTCAAAAGATGCGCCTGAAGCCGGAGAAATACCTGGTCACCGGAAATCCGGTCGGGAGAAACATCGGTCGGCTGGACAAGGTGGAAGCGAGGAAGGCATTCGGTTTGAGTCCGGGGAATCCGACCATATTCGTCACCGGCGGCAGCGGCGGAGCGCAGTCGATCAACTCTGCCGTCGATCAGGTCAGGGACGAACTTGTCGCACGCGGCTTCAATCTGATCTGGCAGACGGGAAAGCATTGGGGGGGCGGTATCGAAGTTCAACCCGAGAACCGGGAGCGTATTGTTATTCATCGCTTCCTTGACCGGGAGGGGATGTCGCTTGCCTACAGCGCGGCCGATCTGGCAATCACACGCTGCGGAGCGATGACTCTTGCCGAGCTTGCCGAGGCTGGTCTGCCGGCGATTTTAGTGCCGTTTCCCTCCGCCGCCGGAGGACATCAGGAAGCCAACGCACGCGCCGTCACGGCTGCCGGAGGCGCCGTGATGATACTGGACAGGGAGCTGGATGCCGGGAGACTGCTTGAGACAATAGGGGAAATCTCGAATGAGGAAACGCTCGCCGGGAAGGCGGTCGGCATGAAGAGGCTTAGACGGTCGAACGCCCTCGACCGGATCGCCGGGGATATCTTGAGTTTGCTGGAATGATAGACGTGCTGTTGAAAAGGTTTCGACGCCTTCACATGGTCGGTATTGCCGGCTCCGGTATGAGCGGAATCGCCGAGATACTCTTGAGGACCGGTTTTCAGGTCACCGGCAGCGATCTGCGGGCGAACGACGACACGCGGCGGCTCGCCAGACTCGGCGCCAGGATCTTCAAGGGTCACAAGGCCAGCCATGTCGGCGACGCGGAGGCGGTCATCTATTCGAGCGCGGTCAGCGAGGATCATGTCGAATTGTCCGCGGCTCGGGAGAGGAAGATCCCCATAATCCGGCGCGCCGAGATGCTGGCGGAGCTGATGAGGATGAAGGCGGGGATTGCGATTTCGGGAACTCACGGCAAAACCACGACCACTTCGCTGGTGGGTGAGATATTGATCCAAGGCGGAATGGATCCGACGGTTATCGTTGGAGGCAAGCTGCGTCGCATGGGAACCGGAGCCGTAAGCGGACAGGGCGATTTTATCGTGGCCGAAGCCGATGAGTTTGACAGATCGTTCCTGCGCCTGACGCCGACGATCGTGGTTATTACAAATATAGACTCGGATCATATTGAATGTTACGGCTCCTATGAAGAGCTGGAGAATGCCTTTGTCCAGTTTGCCAATTCGATCCCGTTTTACGGACGCGCCCTGGTCTGCGCAGACGAGCTTTCCGTGATGAACCTGCTGCCGCGCCTGCAAAGAATGATTATCACCTATGGATTTTCTCCGCAGGCTGATCTGCGAGCCATCGATCCGTCGTTTGACCGGGGCACGTCCAGCTTTACCGTTGAGAGCGCTGACGGGAGGATCGGCGATGTCAGGCTGCCGCTGCCCGGCAGTCATAATGTTTTGAACGCCCTCGCCGCCATAGCCGTGGCGCGCGAGCTCAGCATTGATTTTTCCGACATTTGTCAGGCGCTGGAGAGCTTCAGCGGCGTTCAGCGACGTTTCGAGATCATCGGAGAGATCGGGGACATCGTCGTCGCCGATGACTTCGCGCATCACCCGGTCGAGATATCCGCCACGCTCGCCGCGGCCCGGCAGGGCTGGAAAAAGCCGTTACTGGCTGTGTTCCAGCCGCATCTGTTCAGCCGGACGCTCGCCCTTGCCGAGGAGTTCGGACGGGCACTGCTCGGAGCCGAAACCGCGCTCGTGCTGCCGATCTATCCGGCCAGGGAGAAACCGATCGAAGGCGTATCGAGCAGGATGATTGTCGATGCCGCCAGGAATATGGGGCATAAAAGAGCCTATTACCTCGAGGACAGGTCAACCGTGGCGGACAAGGTGAGAGAACTTGTCCATGCCGGTGACTTCGTAATTACGCTCGGCGCCGGTGATGTGTACAAGCTGGCGCCGATGATACTGGAAGGTCTGAAGGGATGAGAGGAATAAAGCCTGACCCGGGAGCTCCGGCTGACAGGGGATCGCTGGAGAAAGCAGCCGCTGAGATATGCGCTGAGGTTCAGGGTCGCTGCCTGTTGTCGGAACCGTTATCGAGGCATACCTCCTTCGGTGTCGGCGGACCGGCAGCCATCTACGTTTATCCCGCCGATAAAGCTGCTCTTTCCAAATTGCTCATGCTCTGCCATGATCGCTCGCTCGCTGTTCTCATCATCGGTTACGGCAACAACCTGCTGGTCAGTGATGACGGGTTTGCAGGCTGCGTAGTAGACCTGAGTTCAGCGTTGAACGGCATGGCGGTCGAGGGGAACAGGCTGACCGCCGGCGCCGGTGTCATGCTGAACGATGTCATCAGGTGCACAGCCGATCACGGTTTGACGGGGATGGAGAGGCTGGCGGGGATTCCGGGCGGCGTCGGCGGCGGGATGTCCATGAACTGCGGCGCTTTCGGCGCTCATATCTCCGACCACCTGGCCGAACTGGAGGTGATGAACCCCAACGGAGAATTCATGACGCTGGCGGGTTCGGGTATAGAGTTCGGCTATCGCTCGGCGCCCGGACTGGCCGACAAGGTCGTTTTGCAGGCGGTCTTTCAGCTTGACGGTGACAGGATGGATAACGTCAACCGGCTTATTGATGAGACAGTCGCCGAACGCCGCCGTCGCAACGTGATGACGCTGCCTTCCGCGGGCAGCACGTTTAAGAATCCCAGGGGATTTTCCGCGGCGCGTCTTCTCGAACAGGTCGGAGCGAAGGGGATGAGGATGGGCGGTGTGGAAGTTTCTCCCCTGCATGCGAACTTCATCGTCAACAGCGGTGGAGGCACGGCGGAGGATATCGTGGCTTTGATCAGCAAACTGCGGGAGAAGGTCTACAAGCGCTTCAACATCGATTTGAAACTTGAACTTCGTGCTGTGGGTTTCGATTATGAGATCGACGCGTAGCATAAAAAAGGCCGGACGGCGCGGCCGCCGGGGGTTTCTTCTTCCGGTTGTGATCATCCTGGCAGTTACAGCAGTCGGCTGGTGGGGTGGATCCAAAGCCTGGCGGGCGGGGACGGAATGGCTTGCCTCAACGAGCTGGGCACTCCTTGACAGGATCGAGGTCAGGGGGCTGATGCGGCTGCCTGAACATGATATCCTGACCGCAGCGGCGGTGTCGGAGGGCGCAAACCTGATGCATCTGGATCTCGATTCCATAGCGTCGCGCGTTATGGAGTTGCCCGGTGTCAAGAAGGCCGATGTATTCATGCGGTTACCGGGACGGCTGGTGATAAGGGTCGAGGAGCGGGCGCCGATCGCCGGGATTGGCGTCGGACGGCTTCTGTTGGTTGATGATGAAGGTGCGATCTTTCAGCCCGAATTTGGTGGCGAGGTGCTTGATGTGCCCATTATTACCGGTGATCTGAAGCCTGAGGGGAGCGATCCCGGCTTGAAAGCCGCCTTGAAACTGATTTGCGACATCAGGACGAACTACCCGGAAATATACGGTCAACTGGGCGAGATCAATTGCCGGGATGGAAAACTGGCGCTCAGGCTGCGACCGGCGGGAGCACTGGTAAGAACCGATGCGCCGACGGATTCACGCCTTTTGCGGAACCTTCAACTGTTTCTGCAACAGAAGGGCGCGGAGCTGTCGGCTGCGACAGAATACATTGATTTGCGTTATCCGGCAATGGTTATCACGGGAACGAGAGGATAACAGTCAATTGACGTTACAGACAGGGAGGAGAAATGGCGGTTGTTGACAGATTGGTCGGGATTGATCTTGGCACCACCAAGATCAGCACAATAATCGCTGAAGTGGACGAAGAGGATGAGGTCCAGGTGGTCGGTGTCGGGAACACCGAATCGCGCGGCATGCGGCGGGGGGTCGTCGTTAACATAGACAAGACCACCGAGGCGATTGGGATCGCGATTGACCAGGCTGAGCAGATGGCCGGCATCAAGGTCAAGGACGTCTATGTCGGAATAGCGGGCGATCACATCAGGTCGATCAACAGCCGCGGTGTGATAGCTGTTTCCCGCGGTCAGACCATCAGCAGGTCGAACGTAATCACGCAGCATGATGTCGAGCGGGTGATCGAAGCCGCACGGGCGGTTGCACTGCCGATGGATCGCGAGGTTCTTCACGTTCTGCCGCAGGAGTTCAGTGTCGATGACGAGCCGGGGATACGGGAACCGGTGGGCATGACCGGTCTCAGGCTTGAAGCCGACGTGCACATCATCACCGGCGCCATTGCCTCGGCGCAGAATATCTACCGCTGCGTGAAGAACGCCGGCGTCGGACTGCGCGGGCTGGTGCTCGAACCGCTGGCTTCGAGCTACGCGGTCCTGACCGAGGATGAGAAGGAGCTCGGCGTCGCCCTGCTCGACATGGGCGGCGGCACCACCGATGTCGCCGTCTTTTACGACGGTTCAATCCGTCATACGTCGGTCATCGGCCTGGGCGGCACGAACGTTACCCGTGACATAGCCATGGTTCAGGGAGTTCCGATAGAGCAAGCCGAGAAGCTCAAGCTGGAGAAGGGCGGCATCTACCCGCCGCTCGGCGACACGGCCCCGATAAGCGTCAAGGAGCCCGGAAACGGGAAAACGCACCAGATCGATCCCGTCCAACTTAACGAGATAATCAGGGCGCGCACGGAGGAGATCTTCGAGATGGTGATGCGGGAGTTGAAGAGGGTCGATTGCATGGGGCTGCTGGCTTCCGGGCTGGTCTTGACCGGCGGCGGCTCGCTGCTGAACGGATCGGTGATGTTGGCCGAGGAGATCTTCCACAAACCGGTGAGATCCGGTGTGCCGAAGGGCCTTTCCGGCCTGGCTGAAACGGTTCATAATCCGGCTTTCGCCACCGGAGTCGGTCTCATACTCTACGGCTTGAAGCATGCGGATGAAACCGCTTTCAACGGCGATGACACCGCCGTATTCGGGAGAATACTGAAGCTCTTCAAGGGTTGGTTTGAAGGGCTGATCAGCTGATGAAAAATCGGTAGCTGAAAGTAGACAGCTCCACAAGATAAACGACTACCGACTACCGACTAACGACTACCGACTAACGACTAACGATTCGTTTTTGTATGCAAAAAATAAATTCACGGAGTATAAAAGGAGAGTGATATGAGTTCGACACTCAATTTTCTTCCCGCCGAGGAACCGCACATCGGCGCCAGAATCAAGGTTGCCGGTATCGGTGGAGCGGGCGGGAACGCGGTTGACCGGATGATCGTCTCGGGACTGAACGGGGTCGATTTCCTCACAATCAACACCGATGCGCAGGCTCTGGACAAAAGCCGCGCACCCAACAAGATCCAGATCGGTCGTCAGCTTACCAAGGGATTGGGAGCCGGCGCCAATCCGGAGATCGGCAAGGAGGCGGCTGAACAGGATGCCGAGAGCATCGAGGAGCAGCTCAAGGACGCTGATCTTGTTTTCATCACTGCGGGCATGGGCGGAGGAACGGGAACCGGCGCCGCGCCGCGCGCCGCTGAGATCGCGCAGAAGAACGGCGCCCTTACCGTCGCCATAGTAACCAAGCCGTTCCTCTTTGAGGGAAGGCGGAGAATGTCTGTCGCCGAAACGGGGATCAAGGAGTTGCGCGAGAGGGTTGATACGCTGATCGTAATACCGAATCAGCAGCTCCTAAGTATCGCCGACGCCAATACCACGCTGCTGATGGCATTCGAGACCGCCGATTCGATCCTTACCCAGGCGACCAGAGGCATATCCGACCTGATCGCCATTCCCGGGATCGTGAACCTCGATTTCGCCGATGTAAAGTCGGTGATGGAGGGCATGGGAGACGCACTGATGGGTATAGGCGTTGCAGTCGGCGACGATCGTGGTCCCCAGGCGGCGAAACAGGCAATCACATGTCCGCTGTTGAAGGATGTCTCCATCGATGGCGCGCAGGGCGTATTGATCAATGTTACAGGTTCATCCAACATGACGCTGTTCGAGGTCAACGAAGCCGCGTCGGTGGCATACGAAGCGGCCGGTGAACGCGCCAATGTGATCTTCGGCGCGGTTATCGACGATGAAGCCGGTGATGAAATCCGCGTCACGGTGATAGCGACCGGCTTCAACAGCACCGCAAACATTGCCAAGAACCTGCAGCCTGATCGCAGTTACGATTTTCGACCCAAGAAGAAGGCGGATTTAAGGGTTCCAACAATCCTGCGGAAGTCTGAGGATACGGATGTTGTCGTTACAGGCATGGGTGGAAACGGTAATAAGAACAACAATCATAAAGGCAAGCGTATCCACCTGGGTGAGATCGACCTGAACGCCGAGCCGCCGGATCTCAGTCTTCCGGCTTTCCTGCGCCGAAACAACGGATGAAACGGCAATTAAGGTTTTGAGATTAACGATTTGTCTGGCGAATCCTTTCTGCTGCCGGACGACAGGCTGATCGAGGTTGAACCTTACCGGGTTCTTGCCGGGATCTACGATCAGGTCATGTCGCATGTGGACTATTCGGCGTGGACGGATTTCGTGCTCGACGTCCTTGCCGATCACGGATTGCCGTCCGAGTACGGGGAGCCTCCGCCCACACTGTTGGAGGCGGCCTGCGGGACCGGATCAACGGCCATAATGATCGCGCTGAGGGGATACAATGTGGACGCATTTGACGGCTCACCCCGGATGATCGCGGCCGCTGAAGCCAAGGCCAAGTCCATACCGGGACGTCCGCGCTTCAAGGTCGCGGACTTTATGACGCGCGGAACCGGTAAAACGTACGATGCCATACTGTGCCTGTATGATTCGGTGAATTATATCAGTGCAGAGCGCAGTCTGGGGGATTTTTTCAAACTGGTCAGAGATCAAATGCGCCCCGGTGGGCTTTTCCTCTTCGACGTCTGCACCGAATATAATTCGCTGCGGCATTTTGCCGGTGTTGAGCAGGTTGAGTATCTGAAAGGGGCAAGCTATCAGCGGGTTATGAGTTATGATCCTCGCGCCGGGATACAGAGAAACCGCTTCTTTATCAGGCTTGATAAATCGCCCGGCGACGTCTATGTCGAACAACATATCCAGAAAATCTACAGCCTTGAGACCGTGAGGAGACAGATCGCCAGAGCCGGGATGGATATAGCCGAAGAGACGGATAACCTGATCAGGAAACCACCGCATGCTGAATCGACAAGAGTACATTTCCTATGTAAACGAAAGTAAACCGGGATTTGGAAAGCCGGAATACATCGCGTAATTATCAGGATCATTATTTCAGAAGCAGCGGTTTGTCCGTGAATTGCTTCAATGCGATAAAAAGTGCACAGCCGCGAAAAATAACCTGTACCAACCTCCACGTGGGAGCCTCCCCGGCTGATCGGACAGTGGAACGGAGTGGCGCCTGCGGACTAAAACTTTGTGGCTGTGCACTGTCTTAATCCGGGTTCCGCCGATATTCCAATTCCGAATGACTGAGGATAACGGCGGAACATAAACCTGTTTTCTTTGAATATACTAAATGGGGTCCTTTATAATCTTGCCTGGCGGGCGGACAGGAATATCCGCCCGCCAGGCCGGAGTCAAGATAAACTGCACCTTTAATAAGTTCATCCGGTGCGTCTAAATGGGACTGTTAAAACTTCTTAACGTAACCTTCCAGTATAATGGCGGCGGCCGAAGTGGCGTCTACGGCGTTTCATTCTCGGTGGAGCCGGGCGAATTTATACTGATAGTCGGAAAGACGGGGGCAGGAAAAACCACCCTGTTCAAGCTGATCTCCCTGGAGATCGCCCCGACTGCGGGAGAAATTATCCTGAACGATTTCAGATCCAGAGAGCTTAAACCGAAGCTGCTGCCACAATGGAGACGTCGATTGGGCGTTGTCTATCAGGATTTCAGATTGCTCAGGGATCGCAGTGCACTGGATAATGTACGTCTGGCGGCGGCATGCGAACGCAATCTCTCCGGCAGACCCAAGGCGCGTGCACTGAAGGTCCTGGCGCGTGTGGGGCTTTCGCACAAGATTCACAGCCGACCGGATCAGCTCTCGGCAGGTGAACAGCAGCGGGCGGTCATTGCCAGGGCTCTGGTAAACGAGCCCTTTCTTCTCCTTGCCGATGAACCGGTCAGCAATCTGGACCGGGAGACGGCGGCGGGGATTGTCGAATTGTTGCAGAAGGTCAATCAGAGCGGAACCGCAACCCTGGTTGCCACGCATCAGCCGGAGCGGTTTGAGAGTTGTAAATCCAGAATGATCAAACTTCAAGATGGAAGACTGGTCGAACCATGATCGCCTTCCTGTTGCGTGAAGGCTGGCGTAACTTCTCCCGTCTCGGGATAATCGGCTTGCTGTCGCTGGCGTCGCTGACCATAACGCTCTCGCTGGTCGGTCTGGCGGCTCGAGGATATTGCCTGGTGGAGGACTGGAAGGCCGGAATTCTGGGCAGGTTTGAGATTGAAGCGTTTCTGGCTGCAGAGGTTGATTCATCCATGGCGATGGAGATGGCTCGAGAAATTGAGGGGATGAAGGATGTCGACCACGTATCGTACGTGTCGAAGGAGCTCGCCGCCAGGAGGTTCCGCGCGCAGTTTGGTGATGATCTGTTTGATTTACTGGAGTACAACCCCCTGCCGTCGTCGCTGGTTGTGATCCTGAAAGGGGACGCCGATCCGCTGAAGAGCTGGAGGAGAAGTTCAGAAGCTATTGCGGCGATCCCGGGCGTGGATGATGTCGTATATGAAGGTGACCTGCTGGCAAAGGTGGACAGGTTTTACAGGACAACCGGTCTCGGTGTGGGGATTGCCGTAGGTTTGACGTTGATCGTATCGCTTGTGTTGACCATGATGTCGGTGCGGAGCGTGATCCGTTCGAGGAAGGAGTTCATCCAGATCGTCAGCCTGTCGGGGGGCACAAATTTCATGGCTCGCGGTCCGTTCGTTGTTCTCGGTGGATATTACGGCTTCGTTTCCGGTTTAATCGCCGCGGGCATTGTGTTGCTGATCGACTGGATTGTTAAATTCGCCTGGGGACTCAAGCCCTCGATGATGCTCTGGTGGATTCCAGCGTTCCTGGTTTGTGGCGTTTGTATCGGGATGATC
Organism: bacterium; assembly: GCA_025774605.1. Taxonomy (GTDB): domain Bacteria; phylum Electryoneota; class AABM5-125-24; order Hatepunaeales; family Hatepunaeaceae; genus JALGVR01. Next base: position 16,530 of record JALGVR010000054.1, read on the forward strand.
GGCGCGGGATGGGCGGCTCAGAGGCAAATCAGGGAGTACGAGCGCAGGGCGGTGTAGTACCTACTTGAGTAAAAAAGCGTATGAAAGATGCTGTCATTCCCGCGAAGGCGGGAATCCAGGCAACTTACGTAATATCAAATGCTTATCTGGATTCCCGCCTTCGCGGACTTTTTTAATAACGGTTATATATGCAAGTAGTTAGTCGGTAGTCGGTAGTCGGTAGTCGGTGGTCGGTAGTCGGTAGTCGGTGGTCGGTAGTCCGGGATTCATCGGCAGTCCCGTGATTTCCTTGTGGTTCAATTGATCAACAGCCAGTTCACCCCCCAATATTCCTCCTTGTGGATCATCCTGTAATTCGGCATCAGGTAATACTGGTATGAATTCCAGTTGTGCACGCCGTAATAGAGTGTCATGCGGCGGATCCTGAAGGTCAGCCTGAAGTCGAGCGGATATGCGCCGCCGATTCGCTCCCAGCCGTTCGGTCCGTATGCATCGAATCGATCGAAGTATTTACCGCTTAGCGATACGTCGGTTTCAAACTGGTCGCTCCAGAACCGTTTATGCCAGCCAGCCTCCCAGACCAGTCTAAATCCTGGTTCCCGGTATGACAGGGGCGTGATGACGGATGATTCCTCCACATGCTCGACACCGACGAAAGAAACCATCGCCCGGTACGGATCGCGGTTAAAACCGAAGGATGCCTTCACGCCGTATGAATAACGGTGCGCCAGGTTGGCAAGGGCAATGGTCGTTTCGTGCTTCACGCTCCAGACAACGGGATTGCGGTCAACGGAAGCGAAACCGGCGATCTCAACCGTCCCCGCTCCGATCCGGCGACGGACACCGGCGATACCGTCATACCGCAGGACCGGCGGCTTGTCCGTTCCGATCACCGGCAGCGACAGGCTGTCATACCACGCCGGCTCGAACTCGTCCCACGGTCTGAAGCCGCGGTATTCGGCATACATCATCTCCGGCGAAAGAGGATCAACAGCCTGTTTGACCCGGGCGAACATCTGGCCGAGTGAGCCGATCTGTACATCCACGGCTGCAGCCGCAACCGCTCGCACCCTGTTCGGCAACCATCCATAACCTCCCGCCAACAGTTGCATCCCGACCGGTCCGAACCTGCTTTTCCAGCCCAGTGATCCCTCGAACTCGGTCAGGCGGTAATGTTTACCTCCCGGCAGATATCCCTCGACCCGGCTTAACCTGCCGTAGATGCCTGAATTGCCGTATTGTAATCGTACATTGCCGCCGAATTCACGTCCATAGTCTTTCAAGTCGCCGAGTTTTTCATCACTCTCCGCGCGGTATGTTGAGATTTTCAGCGCACGATTTTCACCGAAGCGGTGTACCAGGTCGACGTCGAGGTCACTGCGCCGGGTCTTATTGGTAATTTCGCTGAAGGGAATCTCGCGGCGGTCAAGATTGGACATGCAGGCGATTGTAATGTCGTCCCGGTCACTTAAGCCGGTCTGATACTGACCGTACAGGATATGTCCGGTATATTCGGCGTGGGCGAATCTTCCACGCGATGAAGGTATTAGACCTCCCGCTGTAATATGGGACTGCTTACCGGTCTGCCTGGCATGGATGAATTCCACCGGGGCGAAGCCGTAGAAGCCCTCGCGGTGCGCCAGGTAGGTGACCGGTTGCCGGCAGCGGGGATCGAGCGGCTGCAGATCAATGACCGCGCCCGGGGCGACCGATCCGTTTAGACCGCCCCAATGGACCGACCTCACGCCGCCTATGGCGGCCGGCGGCAACAGACTGAGGTCCGACCTGCCGGTGCGCGCATCTCTGAAAGGTCTGTCGCGCCAGAAAACCCTGGTGCCGCGCGGACCGCTGTAAACAGAGGAGATATACGCCGATCTGCCGGCGGTAACCAGATCAGGATGGTAGAGCTCCGGGTTGAATCCGACGAGATCGGCGCAGTTCTCAATGTTCAAGACAGCCAGTTCGATAGGGGAGAGGCAGTATATACTGCCGACATCAAGCGGTGAGACGGTATAGTCTGGATCGAACAGCGGATGCCCGAATCGGGTTGTGTCACGCGTGCCGTCGTCCGCGCTCAGTACGGATGTGAGCATCAGTAGTGAACAGAATACAAGCCTGGAAATGCCTGAAACCGTGATCGGCGAGCTCATCGATCAGCCGGTGTGAGGGTGCTTCTTTAATACATTCAGGAATAAGGGGACAAGTGTTATAAAGATGACAACATTGCCCGTGATGTGAATCAGGCTGAAAGGTATGCCTGCCGACAGGGTGATTAATATCCCCCTCGGATCGAAGCCCGCTGCCAGAGGGAATGCCAGGTTGGTGAGCAGATCGAACCAGATGGTGGCGGTGACGGCGGCAAACACCAGGTATAGTCGACGATAGCCGCCCTGGGGATTCAGCCGCCGCAGGATGTCTCCCAGAACAGGAGCCGCGGCAATTCCGATGATCTGTGCAACAAGCAGCGGTGGAAACAGCCCGCCCTGGGGGTTGAGTCCGAAATAGAGTAGAGCGGCGACCAAGGCGGCCAGAATTCCGCGTTTCCTTCCCAGTGTATATCCCGCGCTGAAGAGAATCGCCGTGACCGCTTCGATGTTGGGCAATGACATCAGCAGGTAGCCGGCGGCTGCGGCGACGCCGGCGAACATGGCGGTGAGGATATAGTCCCTGAATTGCCGGTCAGGGGTTATATCAGAAATCCGCTGAAAATACTGTTCCTCGGGATGATCAGGGATCATTTATACTGCGTTTTCTCCTTGAGGCGCGCGGCTTTACCCTTGAGTCCGCGAAGGAAGTAAAGCTTGGCTCGACGAACCGAGGCGCGCTTCTTGATTTTAATATCCGAGATAAACGGGCTGTGCAACGGGAAGATTCTCTCAACACCGATGCCGCCGGACCCGATCTTTCTGACCGTGAACGACGCGCTTAGATCACTGCCGCGCCTGCTGATGACGGTGCCGGTGAAGACCTGAATCCTCTCCTTGTCACCCTCGACAACACGGTAATGCACATCGACGGTATCACCGGGGTTGAATTCGGACAGCTCTTCCTTGACCTGATCCTTTATCATTTCCTTCCAGGTTTCCATTTATGTATCCTCTGATTTTTTTAATAAATCCGGTCGGCGCCGTCGGGTCAGGAACATTGAGACGCTCCGGCGCCAGAGCTCGATATTTCTGTGATGTCCCGACATGAGTACACCTGGTACTCTTAGATTCTCAATAACTTCGGGCCGCGTGTAATGCGCGCAGTCCAAAAGGTTGTTGCGAAAGCTGTCTCCGCGCGCGCTGCCGATGTCGCCCAACACACCGGGGATCATTCTGACCGCGGCGTCGATCATGACGGCAACACCCGCTTCGCCGCCGGTCAGGACATAATCGCCGATCGAGTATTCCCTGTCGACCCAGCGATCTATCACCCGCTGATCGATCCCCTTGTAATGGCCGCAGAGAAAGATGATATGTCGTTCCCCGGACAGTTCGTCGGCGATATCCTGGTTGAAAACCACACCTTGCGGCGTCGGGTAAATGACCGTTGGTCTTGGTCTTGCGTTCCTGGTGATTTCATCGAACAACCTGAACAGAGGCTCCGGTTTCAGCAGCATCCCGGGACCGCCGCCGAAGCGGTAGTCATCCACCAGGTGATGTTTGTCGTCCGCGTAATCACGCAGATTGTGAAGCTTGATTTCGAGCACACCCGCATCAACCGCTCGCTTAAGCATGCTGTGGTCGAAAATCCCCTCAAAGAATCGAGGAAACAGGGTTATGATCTCGACCTTCAATTCCGCGTCCAGAGACCTTCAATATGCTTGATGAGAACTTTATGCTCGTTGATGTCAACCCCCAGGATAAATTCCCGTACAGCCGGAACGAGGATTTCGTCCAGCGGGCCGTCGATCACCCACAGATCATGATGTCCCTGCTGCCAGACTTCCCTGATAAGACCGAGCTCCTCGCCGTCACTGGAGATCACCCGACAGCCGATGAGATCATCGATATAGTATTCATCCACTCCCAAATCCGGTCTGTCCCGCCTGGAGACCACGATTTCCCCACCCGTCAGCAGAGCCGCTTCCTCGGGAGAATTTACGCCGTCCACACTCAATCTTAAATGCTCGCCGATCCGTTGAACAGTGAGAATCTTAAACCGGCGATAACCGTTTCCAATTGCGATGGTGATCTGTTTAAGTTTTCGTAACCTGTCGTTGTTAACGGATTCCAGGTGAACCTTCATCTCGCCGTGAACCCCTACCGGTCGGGCGATCCTGCCGATAATAACCGGGTTGCCGGGCGCCGATACGGTTCGCCCGGGCAGATGTGCATGCCTGATTGAATCCAGTCTACCCTTCGGCTTCCGACTTGTTCTCTGTTGAGTCTGGATCTTTGGCGACTGATTTTTCTTTCTTACCTGACTCATCCTTCGCTTCACTTTCGGTCGTTGCCGGAGGCTCCGCTTCAGTCACGACGTTTTCAGTTTCTTTTGACTCTTTCTCCGGTTCGGCGGCGGTTTTCTCCTTCTCTTCCCCGGACGGTTCAGTTTCTACATCGACGCCGGAGTCCTTCGTCTCCGCTTCGACCTCTTCGGTCTTGGATTCCTCGTCCGCTTCGAGCGCGGCTTCGGGTGGAGCGGGAGTTTCCTCCGCTTTTACCTCCGCTGTCTCGGCCGGTTTTTCGGCGGCACCCTTCGTCTCCGCTTCGAGCGCGGCTTCGGGTGGAGCGGGAGCGTCTTCCGCTTTTACCTCCGCTGTCTCGGCCGGTTTTTCAGCCTCGGGTTCGGGTGTCTTCTTCTGCCGTTCGGCGAACCACTCAGCCATCTTTTCTTGAATCTGAGTCTCGGTCATGCCCCGTTTTTCCATGCGGAAACGCAGCCAGATTCCTTCTCGTTTCAGCAGACTGAGAACCGTATCGGACGGCTGTGCTCCCACACGCAGCCATTTAAGAACCTTGTCGCCGTCCAGTTTAACCGTCGGTGGATCATCGAGGGGATGATAGTAGCCGAGCTTGTCGATGTAGGCTCCATCCCTCCGGCGGCGGCTGTCGATGGCGACAAGCCGGTAATACGGGCGTTTTTTACGCCCCAGGCGTGTCAATCTGAGTTTTACAGGCAATTGTTTGGTCTCCGGTCAATGAATATCAGATACTTGAATGGTATTGCGCGCTCAGGCGACTATAAGCCACGCCGCCACCGCGCATTCAATAAAGAAAATTAACGCCAGTGATGTTGACCTTAAGATCGCCACGATCTCGGAATCGAATCCCGCGTTGAGATTTTCCCTGGTCTTTTGCAGGACCGTGTTCGACAGCAGAAATAATCCCAGGCTGCCGGCAAGAATCAACGCCAGCATTCCCCACAGTGGAGAATCGCTGGTGCGGTCGACTATAAAACCCAGCATCACCGCGTCAAGAATAACAATTATCCGTTGTAAAATAATGCTCTTCAGCATTATTATCGACGCTGTTGTTTATCCACCACCGAGTCCCGGCATGCCGGGGAAGCCGCCGAACGGGATCTTGCCGCCGTGCTTCCCCATGCGTTTCATCATCTTGCGCATCTGGTCGAACTGGTTGAGCAACCGGTTGACGTCCTGAATGCTGCGACCGCTGCCGCGAGCGATCCGGCGCCGTCGGCTGCCGTCAATTATGCGCGGCGTCTTTCGCTCATCCGGTGTCATCGAATCGATAATGGCCGTCACTCCCGTGAGTTCGCGTTCGTCAACCTGCATACCCTTTAACGCCCCGCGCAAACCTGGAATCATGGCAAGCAGCGAATCCATCGGCCCCATGTTTTTCAACTGATTGAGCTGGGCGCGGAAATCGTCCAGGGTCAGCTCCTGTTTGGCGGCTTTTTTGGCGAACTCCGCAGCCTGTCTGGCGTCGACCGTTTCCTGCGCCTTCTCAACCAGTGAGACGATGTCCCCCATACCGAGGATCCGGCCCGCCATGCGGCGGGGATGAAACTGATCGAGATCCGCCGGCTTTTCGCCGATTCCGATGAACTTGATCGGTTTGCCGGTCACCCACCGTATCGAAAGCGCCGCTCCACCGCGCGCATCACCGTCGAGTTTGGTCAGTACAAGCCCTGTAAGCTCAATGCGCTCGAGGAACGATCTGGCTGAACGCACCGCATCCTGCCCCGTCATCCCGTCAACGACCAGCAGTGTCTCGGGTGGTTTGACCGCACTCTGCAGTCGGTGCAGTTCGTCCATCAGCTCGTCGTTGACGTGCATTCGACCGGCGGAGTCGATTATCATGCAGTCGAGACGCTTGCTGCGGGCGTATTCC
>JALGVR010000055.1 GCA_025774605.1 bacterium
AATGGAATATCGCATAGAACGCGACACGATGGGCGAGGTTGAAGTTCCGTCGGATCGATACTACGGAGCCCAGACCGCCCGCAGCCTGATGAACTTCAAGATAGGCGGCGAACGTATGCCGCGCGAGCTTATCCGAGCGCTCGGCATTCTGAAGAAGGCTGCAGCCCAGACAAACGCTGAGTTGGGAACGATACCGAAGGAAAAGGCGGACCTGATTGTGCAGGCTGCTGACGAGGTTATCGAAGGCAAACTGGATGATCACTTCCCGCTGGTGGTCTGGCAGACCGGCAGCGGCACTCAGACCAATATGAATTCCAACGAGGTGATCGCCAACCGCGCCATTGAGATAAGCGGCGGCCAATTGGGATCGAAGGATCCGGTTCATCCGAACGACGACGTCAACAAGGCGCAGTCATCCAACGATACCTTCCCGACGGCGATGCATATCGCGGCCGCCGAGCAGTTTGTGCATCACCTGATACCGGGCATAACCAGGATGCGCGACGCCCTGCAGAAGAAGAGCGAGGAATTCGATGACGTCATCAAGATCGGACGCACCCACCTGATGGATGCGGTACCGCTTACTCTCGGTCAGGAATTCAGCGGTTATGCGCATCAGTTGTCGATGGCTCTGAAGCGGATATACGGTGTGCTGCCGCGCCTGTTTGAGTTGGCTTTGGGAGGTACCGCGGTCGGGACGGGGTTAAACACACATCCCGATTTTGCGGTTAAGTCAGCGGCGAAAATCGCCGAAATTACCGGTCTGCCGTTCGTTACCGCGCCGAACAAGTTTGAGGCATTGGCTGCGCACGACGCGATCGTTGAGGCATCCGGTGTGTTGAAGACGATCGCCGCGAGCCTCATGAAGATCGCCAATGATATTCGGTTGTTGGGATCGGGACCTCGTTGCGGTATCGGCGAGCTGATATTACCGGCAAATGAGCCCGGATCGTCGATCATGCCGGGCAAGGTCAATCCGACGCAGAGTGAGGCGATGACGATGGTCGCCTGCCAGGTGTTCGGCAACGACGTGGCAATCAACTTCGGCGGCGCTACCGGTCATTTCGAGCTCAACGTCTTCAAGCCGGTGATGATCTACAACCTGTTGCAGTCGATCCGCCTGATCGGCGACGTCTGCGTCAGCTTCACAGACAACTGCGTGGTCGGAATCGAGCCCAACCGCGAGCAGATCAATAAATACTTGAACGAAAGCCTGATGCTGGTGACGGCGCTCAACCCGCACATCGGTTACGACAACTCCGCCAGGGTGGCGAAGAAGGCGCATGCCGAGAACACCACCCTGAAGGAGGCCGCCGTTGCGTTGGGTCTGCTGACCGCCGAGGAATTCGATGAGAAGGTAAAACCGGAGGAGATGATCGGACCGAAGTAGGGGGGAGCAACATTTATATCAACCTGCATGTAACGTACAAGCTCAATTTCTCGAAACACAAAGATAACCACCCGCTGCCTGTTGCGAAACATACAGGTAAACAAATATCCACGGGTTTAAGACTACACGTATTCAGAACCTCGAAAATAATCACAAGGGATTACAATCCCTTGAAAGAAAAGGGAGTATGGGGAAGTTATCTTCCCCATACCTGATTTACCGTCTCGATAAGGCTCGGCAGATCCCGCTCCCGTTTCGACCGGCACCGATTTGAGCAAAAACGTGTCCTGTTATAAGGGGAGGTTCAATCAGCTTGATTCACCGGGGAGATTTTCCATGAAGCATCGTCTGGTAATTTCGGTCATCCTGTTGACCTTGGCGGCAGTTTCGATCTCGTCGGCTCATTTCGGAGCACAGTATGAGCCCCCCGACGGTAATACCTGCCACGGTGTGGGATGGCAGATCCAGGCACAGAATGCTTATTGCGGGATGTTCCCCGACAGCCTCCAGCCCCTGCTTCACCAATCCATGCATGCTTTGCCCGGCTATATGAGGCGCGGTGGTATGACGGTTGCAGGGTTGCTGCGAGGACTTGCCCCTGACAATTTCGATGCGGAGACGCAGTACCCGGAAATCTCCGTTCATTTCGGTCTGGAAGGTGAAGCGGCAGACGACGTTTTCGCCAACTCAGACCGGTACGATAATTACATCGATACCCTCGCCACGGCGCTCGGAGAATATGGACGACCGGTCTTCCTGCGTATCGGCGGGGAGATGAATGGTCGCTGGAACGGATATCATCCCTACGATTTCCCGCGGGCATTCCGAAAGCTGGTTGAGGGAATCCGGGATATCGGAGTGGACAACTTCGCGTCGATCTGGTGCTATGAACCTGACGCGGGATCGGATTTTGCAGACTCAAACAGGGCCGGCTGGAAATGGTATCCTGGTGATGATGTGGTGGACTGGTTCGGGATCGACCTCTTCGACGCCGATCATTTTGACCCCGATGAACCGGACTCCGCCGAAACCCGCAATGGCTGGGAAATCACCAAGAAGGGCAGGACCGAATTGTTCATGAGGTTTGCCGATGAGCGGGGGAAGCCGGTCTATATCAACGAGTTGTCAGCCCGGCATGTCTGGATTACCCCCTATGACGACGAGGTCGATTCGACTAATGGAGAGGTCGATTGGGATTTCTGGTTCGCGCCGTTCTTCGAATTTCTGGACAATCATCCAGGCGTTAAAGCCTTCAACTACATCAACCTGGATTGGACACAGTACGACCAATGGGAGCGCTGGGGGGATGCAAGACTTCAGATAAATGAATACATTCGGGATCAATGGGTGGAGGCTCTTTCGAGTGAACGGTACATACATTCGGGTTATGACATTGCACAGCATGCGTCAGCGCCAGGCGAAACAAGCGCCGTACCGGACGAGTATGATATGGTGGTTTATCCCAATCCGTTTAACTCTACGCTTTCCGTAAGATTTTCGCTTGAACATCCTTCAAACGTAATCATCAGCATTTTTGACATCAACGGGCGTAGAATGACCGATCTGGCAAACCGTAGATTCAGCACCGGTTCACATCAAATTGGTCGGGATGTTGGGAAGCTGTCTACAGGCATCTACCTGATTCGCATGACAACGCCTGAGAAATCCCAAACGATTAAGGCGGCTCACATTAAATAACCTCGGCGGCGCGGGTGTTTGCTTCGTCAGGTTCGCGGTAACAGGTAAAACCTCCCGGGAAGTCCGCCATCAGGGTCAGGATGACGGCCATTGTTAGTTCGTATTCGATGCGGATTTCTTTATGCCGTTTTTTCATCATTTCACCTGTTGGGTGATGAAGCTGCTTCACCCAAAGATAAGCGCCCGCCCTTGATAGTTAAAGATTTTCAAAGAGTTTAACACACAGTTATCGCCCGATTAGGGATAAATGAATATAAAATCCGACATTACCGAGTGCATCGGCAATACTCCACTGGTCAGACTGAACAGATTTGGCGAGGGCGTCAATGCGTCCATCATCGCCAAGCTGGAGATGTTCAATCCCTTCAGCATCAAGGATCGGCCGGTGTATTTCATGATCAGCGAAGCGGAAAAAAGGGGCGACATAAATCCGGAAACGGTCATCATCGAAGCTTCAAGCGGAAACACGGCAATCGCCCTGGCATACATCTGCTGCATCAGAGGCTACCGGTTGATCATCTGCATGTCGGAAATACAAAGTGTCGAACGACGTGATGTGTTAAAGGCTTTCGGCGCGGAATTAATCCTGACTCCGGCTGAACTCGGGACGAAAGGAGCACGCCGAAAAGCCAGGGATCTGCATGCTGAAATTGACAACTCCTACTATATCTGCCAGCATTCCAACACTGACAATATTACAGCTCACCTGCAGACGACCGCTGAAGAACTCTGGCGTGACACCGATGGCGGGATAGATATATTCATCTGCGGATTAGGTACGACTGGAACGGCAATGGGGGTCGCCGAAGTGATAAAAGCCCGAAAACCCTCCTTCATGGTGATAGGTATTGAACCGGCAAACGCTCCGGTATTATCACAGGGGATTTTTCAACCGCACAGAATTATGGGGACTGCGCCCGGCTGGGTGCCTGACATATATGATTCGAGCCTGGTTGATGAAATCTTTCTTGTCTCAGAAGAAGAGGCATTCGCAGCATGCCGGGAGCTGGTGGGTAAAGAGGGATTGTTGACGGGCATCACTTCGGGGGCTTGCGCCCACACAGCAAGGATGATCGCACAACGCTCAGAGAATGAGGGGAAGATGATTGTCTGCATGTTCGCAGATACTGGAGAGAGATATTTAAGTGTTGAGGGATTGTATTCTTGAATATAATTGTTAATATTAAGGAGTGCAATTAATGGTCGGGGTGCCGCTTGGAGGGCGGACATTCCCGCCCGCCCGAGTGGTATGATACCGGTGTTCACTCCCGGAAATGCCTGTGGCGCGCAGGGGCGGGCTTGCGGAGGCCGAACTAAATGGGGCTCGATAAATCGGCCCCTACACGATTAAAAAGGGCTCGATAAATCGGCGCTACGCGACATGGATTTCTCTCCATATCTAAAGGACTGACTAAAACCAAGCCAGGGTTTGTCTTGACAAAGGGAGGAGGTTCGCATCCGGAAATGAGAGGTGAGTCTGTATTTACTAATGATCTGTCCGTCAAAGAATTATTAACCATCATCGACAGCATCTCTGATGGTGTTCTCGCCATCGACCGGGAGATGCGCATCACATTTTTCAACAAGGCCGCTGAGAAAATCACCGGATCAGTCAAGGGGAAAGCGATTGGACGCCACTGCTGGGAAGTGTTTCGAACCGATGTCTGCGAAAAGGACTGTCCCCTGCGTCAAACCTTCAAAACCGGGAATCCCATTATAAACAAGTACATCTGTTCAACCCGTGCCGACGGCAAGCGCATTCCCATCAGTGTTTCCACGGCGTTGCTCAGAGACAATCACGAAAGCGTAATCGGCGGCGTTGAGACCTTTCGAGATCTAACTCAGGTGGAAGCGCTGCGCAAGACGCTGGAAAGCAGCTATACTTTTTATGATATGATAGGTCGGAGCAAGTCGATGAAGGCTTTGTTCGAACTGCTGCCGACTATCGCTCAAAGCGAATCGACCGTTCTTATCGAGGGTGAAAGCGGGACAGGCAAGGAGTTGTTGGCAAGAGCGATTCATGATCTCAGCCGGAGACGGAAAAAGCCGATGGTGGCTGTCAACTGCGGTGCGATTCCGGACACCCTGCTTGAATCGGAGCTCTTCGGGTACAAAGCAGGCGCCTTCACAGATGCCAAGAAGGATAAACTGGGGCGTTTTGCCCTGGCTGAAGGGGGGACACTTTTCCTGGATGAGATAGGCGATGTATCACCGGCCTTGCAGGTCAGGCTGTTACGGGTTCTGCAGGACCATATTTATGAACCGCTGGGCGGCACAAAGCCGGAGAGAGCCGACGTTCGTATCATCACGGCAACCAATCGGAACCTTGTCGAACTGATGAATGCGGGCAAGTTCCGACAGGACCTTTACTATCGCCTTAATGTCTTTGGAATTAAGGTTCCGCCCCTCAGGGACCGACAGTCCGACATCCCGCTGCTGATTGATCATTTCATAGGCAAATTCAACCACCTGCGCAATAAGGATATATCCGGGGTAACCCCTCCGGCTCTGAGAATATTGATGAATCACTCATATCCCGGTAATGTGCGGGAGCTGGAGAACATCATAGAACACACCTTTGTTATCTGTCCCGGCGGCATCATCCGTCCGGAACACCTGCCGGCCTACCTCCATGAAGTGCGATCAATACCAGCCGTGGAGATCGCCGACACCTTCGAGGAGATGGAATCCCTCTTCCTGATCGCCGCGCTGAAGCGAAACAACTGGAGCCGTCGGGATACGGCACGTGAATTGGGGATAAACCTGTCGACCTTGTACCGTAAAATAAAGAAATTAGGACTTAAATTCCCCCGCTCCAACAGCAAGCCGTCAGATGTCGCCGATTGATTGCATTTCTGCACGATTAAAGAGGTACAATAGTGCAGATATGCAAAACATCTCTGATCAATAGACATACCACACCCTGACCCATTCCCGTTTAACAACTTGTATCTCCCTAAACGTCACGACTTAGCATAAGTCCGGATGTGCTGTATAATTTCTGGCACATCGCTTGCGTTATCCTTGGTCAGAGAAGGGTAAAGCGGAAAGGAGGGAAGATGATCGGTCTCGACAGGTTAATGAAGATTCCGGGGGTTGTGGCGGTGGGACAATTTGACTCGGAAGGAAAGATCGTCCGCAAGATGGGGGATATTCCCGACAAGGTGCGTGAGCAGATTACCAGAATGAATGTAGAACATACCAAGAACCTTAACGCTACAACGCAAACCCTCGGTCAGTTGACAGGGCTAGAATGGACGCCGATGGCAGGCTGGATGGTGTGGGGTGGTAAGTATGCCCTCTGTGTGGTTCACAATAACTGCATGATCATAGAAGCGAAGCGCGCTGATTTCAATCAACTGATGGTTGATCTGTTCGCATCGGAACCCACCGGAGGTAATCCGCCCTTGTCGGGATTATAGCGTTCACTGTTGCGCGGAATGCTGAATCATCGACACCTGATTTTTACCTATTTCAAGGAGAGGTTAAAATGGAAGCGACAAAAGAGGAAGTAAAGCTGGGAAGCGGGATTTATCATCCCGGCGCCAGGCCGATGAAGGTCTATGTGGACGATGACGGTATCATGTATCTCTGCGACAAGGAGATCGACCCCAACATGCCCCTCAAAGACCAGGCGTGCTGGACCTGTGACATGGTGCAATTTACCCGTGGCGGTTAATCCGGGCGGCACGGCGGATATGCCGGGTCTGCAACCCGTGACGCGGTCGGTGCAGCAGCAGTATCTGATCAACAGGAGATGAGACTGCTGCTGCATCTGAACCTAACGACGCCCATATTTTTGTATGGGTTTGTGAAAATACTAACAATATCATCAGGTAACACAGTACAAACCAATTGGAGATTCAACAATGAACGAACAAGAGCTCAAGGCATTGAAAGTTGACAAATCGGTTGACGCCCGCGGAACCGCCTGCCCCGGACCCCTTCTGGAAGCAAAGCGAGCCATGGCTAAAGTTCCCAAGAACGGTGGCATTCTGGAGGTTCTCTCCTCGGATGCCGGCACAAACGATGATATTCCTCTGTGGGCGAAAAAGGTTAAACATGAATACCTGGGGAATATCGCGGAGGCGGGTTACTGGCGACTGTTCGTACGCCGGGGCTCTCGATGAAAGACGGCGATGCAGTTGGTAAATCGCCCAAAATCCTCACATTTTCCACCAATAATATATCGGATCCCGGCATTGACCTTGCCGGCAGCGCACACATGCACTATCCGGAATCGGTGGTTGTGGTTCCGGTGCCATGCTCCAGCGGCATCAAACCGGAATGGGTGCTTTACGCGCTTGAAGCCGGATTTGACGGCGTTTTCATCGCCGCGGACGGTACCGATTGCGCATATGTGTCCGACTGTACGGACAGGACGGGTGAAGTGGTCGGCAAGGCACAGCAGTTGATCAAGGATCACGGTTACGATCCGAGGCGGTTGAAGATGGCGGCGATCTGCTCGGTGTGTGTCGAATCATTCGTCTCGCACATCGATTACTTCACTAAATCACTCAGTAATATCTCCAGAGATCAAGAATGAATTATGACGTTCTCATCGTCGGTGGAGGGATTGCCGGGATGGAATCCGCACTGACACTTGGCGATATGGGAAAAAAGGTGCTGCTGGTGGAGAAAGAACCCAGTATCGGTGGGAAGATGATCCTGCTCAGCAAGGTCTTCCCTACCCTCGATTGTTCGAGTTGCATCTCCACACCCAAAATGGCCGCCACGGTTCACCATCCGAACGTCACCGTCTCGACGAACAGTGAAATTGTAGATATCGCCAGGGAAAGCGACGGCACCTTCAGGGCGAAAATCGATCACAGATCAACGTTTGTTGACAACAGCGCCTGTACGGGATGCGGTGAGTGCGAGTTGGCCTGTACCGTGGCGATTCCTGACAGATTCAATTACGACATGGTCGCCCATCGGGCGGCTTACATCCCGTTCCCGCAGGCGGTTCCCAAAAAGGCGGTAATCAATCGCCGCGGGCAGTCGCCCTGTTCGAACAGCTGTCCGGCCGGCGTTAAAGCGCATGGTTATGTTTCTCTGGTACGAAGCGGAAAATACGACGAAGCCTTTCACCTGCACATGGAAGACGCCCCTCTGCCAGGCAGCCTCTCCCGCGCCTGTTATGCACCTTGTGAAGGTGAATGCACCAGGGGTAAGCTGGAGGGAGCTGTTTCGATCAGGGGAATAAAGCGGTTCATGGTCGATCGCTATTACAAGGCACATCCGGAGCCTGAATACGGTCCTCCGGAAACGGCGCTCGACAAGCGGGTCGCCGTTGTCGGCTCGGGTCCCGCGGGGCTTTCCGCCGCTTATCACCTGGCGCGGAAAGGATATCGCGTCAAGATATTCGAGAGGGCGGCCGAGCCGGGCGGTATGCTGCGATCCGCCATTCCCGCCTATCGTCTGCCGAAGGATATTGTCGACAGGGATATCAGGAACATAACCGCCCTCGGCGTACAGATCGAAACCAATGCTGAGATATCTTCAGTTGAATCGCTGAAGGAAAGAGGCTATGACGCCGTCTTTCTGGCGACGGGAACATACAAGACCTGGAAGATGTCGATCCCCGGTGAGGATACTGAAGGCGTTATGGACTGCATGGGATTCCTCTCGCAGGCGAATTCGGGCAGTATGACCGACCTGTCGGGTAAGACAGTCATAGTGATCGGGGGTGGTAACTCCGCCATCGATCCGGCTCGACTGGCGCTGCGCATGAAAGCCGGGAAGGTAATCATCCTCTACCGTCGTACGAGGAATGAGATGCCGGCTCACGAATGGGAGATTCAAGCGGCAATAGATGAGGGCGCTGAGCTGAAGATACTCCAGGCCCCAAAACGTTTCATCAGTGAAGACGGTCGGCTGACGAAGGTTGAAGTATTGACGATGAAGCTGGGTGAGCCGGATGACAGCGGCAGGCGGCGACCGGTTCCGGTTGAAGGCTCCGAACACACTGTTAATGCGGATTTGGTCGTTCTTGCCATCGGGCTGAGACCCGGCACCGAATCGTTCACGGGTGAGCTTGAAGTCAACCGCGATGAGACGTTCAAGGTGAACCCGGAAACGTTGGAAACACCAACGTCGTCAGTCTTTGCCGGAGGAGACGCGGTCACCGGTCCGGCATCGATCGTGGAAGCCATCGGTCAGGGGAAGCGGGCGGCGTTCTATATAAATCGGTATCTGCGTGGTGAATCGCTGGAGGGCATCACCTTCGACAGCCGTCTTCCGGCGGCGGAAAAGGATGAAGTCATCAGCCGCGGAAGGATATCTCACCGCGAGCCGGTCATTGTAAAGGAGCTGTCTCCTCAGGAGCGGGTCGCAACATCGGCGGAAGTCGAAGCCTGTATGACCGAAGAGGAGGCGCGTTACAGCGCCAATCGCTGTCTTGACTGCGGAGAATGTTCTGAGTGCGGCGAATGCCTCAAAGCCTGTCCCGCTGACGCAATCCATTTGAACATGGAGCCCGAAGAGTTGGCTGTTGAGGTAAAGTCGGTGATTGTATCCACCGGTTTCAAGTTGTTCGACGCTCACTTGAAGACCACCTATGGCTTTGGCAAATATCCCAATGTCATCACCGCAATGCAGATGGACAGGCTGGTGGCGCCGACAAAACCGTTCAACCGAACCCTCAGACCCTCAGACGGTAAAGCGCCGGATAACGTTGCGTTTGTGCTGTGTACCGGTTCGCGCGATTGTACGATTGACAACCCGCTCTGCTCGCGGGTCTGCTGCATGTACTCGATCAAACAGGCGCAGCTCCTAATGGGGGCGCTGCCTCTGGCTGATATAACCATCTATTACATAGACATCAGAGCCTTCGGCAAGGGATACGAGGAGTTCTATCAGCAGGCTAAGGGTATGGGTGTCTATTTCGTCAAGGGAAGGGTGGTAAAGATCGAACCGGCCGAGAACGGCAATTTGACACTGTTCTACGAAGATATTGACGGCGGTGCGGGCCCCCAGCAGATGGAACATGACCTGGTGGTGCTGTCCGTAGGGCTTCTTCCGAACATGGACGCGCTTAACCTGTTCCGCAGCGGTGACCGTCTGGAGGCCGACGCTTACTCCTACGTCCGGGAGATCAATGAAGATACTGATCCGACGAGGACGAGCGTCGAGGGAGTGTTCGCCGCCGGAACAACGTCCGGTTCGCGGGATATCCCTGATTCAATCCTCCATGCCGGCGCAGCGGCGGCACAGGCTGCGGGATATATTCATCAACTGAAGGCAGAGCGATGAGTAAACGTAGAATTGGCGTATACGTCTGTCATTGCGGCGGTAACATATCCGACTATGTAGACGTGGAGCGGGTGAAGGATGCCGTCAGGGATGACTCTGAAGTAGTCGTCGCCAAGACCGTAATGTTTGCCTGTTCCGACGCAACTCAACAGGAGATGATCGAGGATATCCAAAGAGAAAAACTCGACGGACTTGTCGTCGCTTCCTGCTCGCCGAAGCTGCATCTGCAAACCTTCAAGGCGGTTGCTCAGCGCGCCGATCTGAATCCCTACCAGTACACACAGGTCAATTTGCGCGAGCAATGCTCCTGGTCACACCGGGACAATATGGACGCCGCCACGGAGAAAGGGATCAAGCTGGTCAGGGCGGGTGTCGCCAGGACACGACTGACGGAACCGTTGAAGAACATCCGCATTGAGACCAGACCGAAGACTCTGGTGATCGGAGCGGGTGTAGCCGGTCTGCGTGCCGCGTTGGCTCTGGCCGATTTGGGATTGGCGGTGTTTGTTGTCGAGAAATCCGATCAGGTCGGGGGCTGGACGAAGAAATGGGGCAGGATGTTCCCCAATGACAAGCTCGGCAGCGAGGCGATTGAATATCTCTATAATCAGGTGAAACAACGGGAGGAAATCACCCTGTTCACCGGTGCTGAACTGATCGAGAAGGGCGGGAATGTCGGCGATTTCTCGATAAAAATCGGGCTGAAAAACGACGAAACCGTCTCGCTCGAGGTAGGCGCCATCATAGTCGCCACGGGGTTTGACATATACAATCCGGTTGAAGGGGAATACGGTTACGGGATAAACGGCGTGGTCACTTTGCCTCAGTTCAAGGAGATAGTGGACAAATCGAACGGTTCGTTGTCCTATAATGGGCGTTCGGTCAAAAACATTGCCTACATCTACTGCGTCGGCAGCAGACAGCCGGAAGAGGGTGATATTGAGAATCCGAATCTGTACTGCTCCCGTTACTGCTGTTCCGCGGCGGTTCATACCGCTTCCTGTGTAGCGGACATTGATCCGGGCATCAACCAGTATCACCTCTATCGTGATATGCGCACCTACGGCAAATACGAATTGATGTTTGAAGATGCAGGCAAAAAGAAGTCGCTGTTTATACGGTTTGATGAAGAATCGCCCCCGGAAGTCAAAGAATCAAACGGCGCTCTAATCGTTAAGGTAAATGATACTCTCGATGGTGGTGAAGAGATCGAGATTGAAGTTGACCTGGTGGTGCTGGTTACCGGGATGGTTCCGCGTAAAAACGACAAGTTGACCGATGTGCTGAAGATTCCGATAGGGCTCGACGGCTTCTACAACGAGATTCATCCCAAGCTCCGGCCGGTTGAGACGGTGGTTGACGGTGTGCTTATCGCTGGAGCATCCCAGGGACCCAAGACACTGGCTGAGAGCGTGATCTCCTCGTTAAGCGCGGTTTCCAAGAGTGCCGCGTTGTTGATGAAGGGATACGTTGACCTCGAGCCGTTCATCGCTGTTGTTGATCCGGAGAGGTGCACCTGGTGCGGCGAATGCGAGAAAGCCTGTCCTTACGGCGCCATTAAGGAGGTCGTTTGCGATGACAAGGAAGTTGCGACGATCATTCCGGCATTGTGCAAGGGCGGTGGCGTCTGCGTTCCGGTTTGTCCTGAAGATGCCATCGAAATCAAGGGGTATACCGACAAGCAGATCAAGTCAATGATAGACGCATTGGCTAAGGAGGTGGCATGACTGAGGAAATAATACAACGCGGTGTCGCCGAAATCATGCGCGATGAGATGGTGATGAGAGATAAAATTATCGCCGTCCTGCAGGATGGTCCCAAAACAATTGTCGAAATCGCTGAATCTCTCGGCTGTCCGAGCCACGAAGTCATGTACTGGGTGATGGCGATGTGGCGGTACGGCAGGATAGAAGAAACTGCCGTAAAACCCGATGATGACGGGTATTTCAAATACAGGGTGAAATAGCTTATTTCATATAAGCAATTCAAGCAGCCCGGTTTTTGGTAAAACCGGACTACATTAAAACTGAATTATCGAGAGTAAATATGTCAAAGGTTAATCCAGACTTTGTTGAAAAGATAAGTGGGTTTACGGAATTTAATGCATACGCTTGCATAAATTGCGGTTCCTGCACTGCTTTATGTCCGATGGGAATTGATCTGCTCCCCAGGCGAATATTCCGTCACGTTATGTTAGGGCTGGAGGACAAAGTTCTTGAGGGTACCGAGAATGTTTTCTCATGCCTGCTCTGCAAAATGTGCGAGGAAACCTGTCCTAAAGAAGTACCTATAGCAGAGAATATCAGGAGTATTCGCTGGTACATAAATCGAGAGATATTCAAAACTGGGAGGAGTTAAGCAATGGCGGTTCCAATGAAGCATGTTCTCGGTATTCTGTTAGATAATCTGAGCAAGCGTGGGAGCGTATTGCCATTATCTCGCGGTAGATCAATAGGCTGGGCGAAAGGGCTTAACATCGCTACGGGAGGAAAAACGGTTATTTACACAGGTCTGATGTACCAGCTTATGCCGTCCATCATCGCGATGGAAAAAATGACTTGCAAGTTTGCAGATTCCTGGATAAGCAATTTCTACGGTGTAGGGCGGACGGTGAATAAGGTAATCAGCATTACGCCATTTATGACATGGACTAATGCTGACGAGAGAGCACGGTTTAACAGTATCTTACAAAATATTGCTAAATTACTCCAGGTTGCTGACGTAGATTTCGGTTATCTTTATGGAGAAGAGTTGTACACGGGAACGCTGGTGCATGATGAGGGTATAGATAATGTTTTCAGGGCTCATGCTCATAAAGTATATGGTATGCTGAAGGAGCACAATGTTGAACGGGTTATCACAGTTGATCCGCATACAACAAATATGCTTAAAAGTGTTTATCCCAAGATCATAAAGGACTACAAACTCGAAGTAAAAAGTTATCTTGAAGTTCTTGCTGAAAGTAATCTAAAGCCGTTGAAAAAGCTTGATCAGGATATCGTTATTCATGATTCCTGTGTCTATGCCCGCTACGAAGGGATAATTGATCAACCCCGACAATTGCTTGAAAATGCCGGCGCACAGATTATTGAACCGATGAATACGAAAAAAATGACCTATTGTTGTGGAGGTCCGGTTGAGTCGTTATTCCCGATTAAGGCTCGTACTATTGCCGATAACAGGGTAGAACAACTTGCTTCAGTGGGGGATCGTTCTGTAACTATGTGTCCCATCTGTTTTGTCAATCTCAGAACTGCTGCTGAGACCAAGAGCTTATCGGTTAAGGATATTTCTGAATACCTTGTGGAAGCATACTGTGATCAGTAACCCAAAGGTGAAACACCAAAAACATAATACAATCAATTAAATTCAAAAGAGTTAAAGGAAAATCATGTCTGACGAAGAAAAAACCGAGAAGATCGTTATTTTCGCAACTCATGGACCGGAAGATCCTGAGATGGCATCCCTGCCGTTCGTGATAGGTAACGCCGCCCTGGCGCTGGACGTGAAAGTCACCATTGTCCTGCAGGGAGTGGGCGTCATCCTGGCGACGAAGGGCTGCTACGAACATGTATTCGCCGGGGGACTGTCACCTTTGAAGGAGTTGGTTGATTCTTTCATCGAACTTGGCGGCAGGATTCTTGTCTGCGGTCCCTGCATCAACGAGAGGAGAATAACAGCTGAAATGCTGGTCGACAAGGCGGAAATCAGTGCTGCGGGCAAGGTCGTGACGGCATCGATTGAAGCCGACGCCGTTTTGAACTACTGAGTCTCGCAATACGAATCCCCTTGGAGAACAGGGCGTTTCTTCCGCTTGTTCAACATTTGTTATTAAGGAGTGTAATTGATTCCCGGGATGAAGCCTGGAGGGGGACATTCCTGTCCGCGCGAATAAAGCCGGCTCAGACAGGAGTGTCCGCCCTCCAGGACAGGTTATAAAGTTTACAACTTAATAATTAACAATGGAAAAGCAAGAGTATTCGAGGAGCTTAAGATGATTTACACAAAGGTGGGGGATCTGATGATCCCGATCGGTAAGTATCCCTACATTTCCAGTTGGGATACTCTGCTGGATGCCATGATAAAGATAACCGAAGTCGAACTGGAAATGAAGGGGAAGAAATCTTTGCCGCGCTTTCTTCTGGTCTATGACAAGGACCTGAAGCTGGCGGGGATTGTCCGGCGAAGGGATATATTGCGGGGGCTGGAACCAAAATTCCTCACGGAAAAACCCCTCGATGACCGCGAAAACCTGTTCGACGCCGAGAGAGATCCGGGGATGAAGGATGTTGACAACAAACGCATAATGAAAGGTGTGATGGAAAATTCCGGTCGACCGGTCAGCGATGTCATGATTGAACATCCCTGTGATTCCTCGGTCGATTACGATGACCACATCTTTAAGGCTGTCTACCAGATGAACAAATACAAAGTCAGCCTGCTGATGGTTTTCAAGGAAGAAGAGATGGTGGGTGTAATACGCACCGTGGATGTGTTCCAGCACATAGCCGATGTTCTGATCAAGACGGAAGATGCCGTTTGGTGAAGGATTGATGCTGCATGCTTCCACGCCGGTATGATACAGGCGCGGTTTCACTGTTGTCGAGTCGATTGATTTCATGACCGGGCGAATGGCTGAGGATATTTTATGTACACTTACGGCCCTGTTCCTTCACGGCGGCTCGGGCGATCACTGGGGGTCAGTCCCATTCCGCCGAAGACGTGTTCGTATTCATGTGTCTATTGTCAATTGGGGAGGACGGACAGACTCACATGTGAAAGGGAGAGTTTCTTTCCCAGGGAAGATATATTCATTGAAATAGTGGATCGCGCCGCATCTTCGGAAGTGGATTTCATCACCTTCGTCGGCGATGGTGAGCCAACCCTGTCGGCGGATCTCGGTTGGCTTATCCGGATGTGTAAAAACCATATTTCCAAGCCGACAGCGGTTATCACGAACGGGTCGCTTTTGCACAGGCAGGATGTCAGAACTGATTTGCTGAGCGCTGATGTTGTGCTTCCAACACTGGATGCAGGAAGTGAAGAGGTCTTTAAAAGAATTAACCGTCCGCATGGAAGGATTGATTTTGACGCCATGATCCAGGGGCAGAAGGATTTTCGTCGTGAGTTCAATGGACAGATGTGGACGGAGGTCATGCTCGTTCACGGTTTGAACGATACGGAGGAGGCTCTAAGGGACATCGGCAGCGCTGTCGGCAGTATCAATCCGGACAGAATCTACATTACCACACCTATCCGACCACCAGCCGAATCATGGGTGAAACCACCCCCACCAGATGGAATTATCAGGGCGCAGGAGATCCTGAAAAGAACCTTCACCATTGCGGAGGATGAATCGGGAGAGTTTGGCTTGGAATCGTTCACCGATGCCGGGGAAGCGATCTTGGAGATAGGATCGCGGCATCCGCTGCGTGAAGAGCAGGCGGTTGAAATTGAGAGGCTTTTTTCCCAGCCGGGAACTGTAAAAAGGCTGATGCAGGAGCGGGAACTGGTGAGAATTCAACACCGTAAAATCGATTACCTGCTGCCGGCGCGTTTTGTCAGGAGCGGGTAAAACCAAGGAGAAACCATGGAAGACATCTCGGTTAATACGAAAGATATCGACTGGCAGGTTGCTGATAATTATCCCGCCGGTGCGATGCAGAAAGTTCTTCACAAGGGCAGCGACTGGGCTCCACGAACCATCCTGTTGAAGATTGGGCCGGGCTGGATAATGGAGGAACATACACATATCTTTACCGAATTGCACTATGTTCTTGAAGGTGAATACCAGAGCCAAAATAAAGTCTACCCGGCAGGTTCCTTCCGGATGATTCCAAAACACACCGACCATGGTCCTTTTACCACGATTAAAGGGGCGACCATTCTGGTGTCCTGGGTGAAAGAACCATAGGAAACCGACCGGGTATTTTAACTTCGTCCTGATTGTCACAACCATCCGTTTCTTTGATGATAACCGAAGGCGCTGCGCGAAGCGGGACGCATAATTCACCCCGGTGGCTCAACCGTCATGGGTATGGTTAACAGGACAAGTCCATTACTGTTGAACCAGTGCTCGAGGGCTTCGGCGAAGGTTCGTCTATCGGGATTGGAGGCGTGAAGCAGAAATGACTTTGCCTGATCGGTAAAGACACTTTACATGTTTTCTTTTTGAGGGTATTAACTTAGTAGTACCTACTTGAGTAAAAAAGCGTATGAAAGATGCTGTCATTCCCGCGAAGGCGGGAATCCAGGCAACTTACGTAATATCAAATGCTTATCTGGATTCCCGCCTTCGCG
>JALGVR010000056.1 GCA_025774605.1 bacterium
GGCGACGGTTTCGTTTGCAGTGCAGACCTCCGACCCCGACGGCGACGACTTGACGCTGCAGGCATCATCCGACGATCTGCCGGACGGATGGGAGTTCACCGATGACGGCGGCGGCGGCGGTTCCTTCAGTTGGACGCCCGGATACGAAGACGCCGGTGAATACAGCCTGCTGATCACCGTTACAGATCAAATTGACGAAACCGAAGCGACCGTTCCGATAACCGTTCACGACGTCAACCGACCGCCGGAA
Organism: bacterium; assembly: GCA_025774605.1. Classification (GTDB taxonomy): domain Bacteria; phylum Electryoneota; class AABM5-125-24; order Hatepunaeales; family Hatepunaeaceae; genus JALGVR01. Next base: position 251 of record JALGVR010000056.1, read on the forward strand.
TGGGAGAACATTGCCAAGAGTCATTACGTGGACGAAGCGGAGGAGTGCCGCTTCGACGTATCCGCCACCGATCCCGACGGCGACAGACTTTCGCTCGGGTGTGCTTCGGGGGATCTGCCCGATGGCTGGGTGTTTACGGACAACGGCGACGGCGGCGGCACCTTTGCCTGGACGCCCGGATATGACGACGCGGGTGAATATTCAGTCGATTTCACCGTTTCGGATGGTGTGTTCGACGTCGTCGAAGAGGTCTCGATCAGTGTCAATCAGGTAAATCGATCACCTTACTGGGACAACTTCCCGGCGAACCTTTCGGTGGACGAAAACAGCGAACTGCGCGTCGAATATTCGGCAATCGATCCCGACACTGACCAGCTGACCTTCGAAGCCTCATCGGGCGATCTGCCTGACGGCTGGGAATTCCGTGACAACCATGACGGCAGCGCCCGATTCAGGTGGACGCCGTCATTCGATGACGCCGGAGAATACAGTCTGGCCGTAACCGTGTCCGATGGTGAGTTCCAGCTTGAGGGGGAAGTTACAATAACAGTCAACCAGGTAAACCGCCCGCCGGTCTGGGTCGATATTCCCGAAAGCGCAACAGCGCGTGAGGGTGAAGAACTTGTCATCCGCATTGAAAGCCGTGATCCCGACGGCGACGACCTGACGATCGGTGCATCATCCGACGATCTTCCCGACGGTTGGGAGTTCACCGATCATGGCGACGGGCGCGGTACGTTCAGGTGGACGCCGGAATACGAAGATGCCGGTGATTACAGTGCCGTTTTCGTCGTCTCCGATGGACGGTATGATGTCGAAGCGCATCTGACGGTCACCGTCCTTGACGTCAACCGACCGCCGGTTTGGGACAGTATACCGCAGACCATACACGGTCATGAGGGTGAATTGATGGCGTTCCTCGTGGAAGGATCCGATCCCGACCGGGACGACCTGACCATCCGATACTCCTCGGATGACCTGCCGGATGCCGTCCGGTTCACCGATAACGGCGACGGAACCGGTCGGTTCGCCTGGACGCCCGGACACGATGACACCGGAGCCTACCTGGCGGTCTTCACGCTCTCCGACGGAGAATACGAGGTCATCGAAGACGTCGTCATCATCACCGTCGGCGACGTCAACCAGCCGCCGACCTGGGATGACTTACCCGGGGATGCGGAAGTTCAAGAGAATCAAACCCTCGAGCTTCACCTCAGCGGAACAGACCCGGAGGGCGATGAGTTGACCCTTGCCTACCGCTCCGACGACATCCCTGAGGATGCGCGGTTCACCGACAACGGCGACGGGACGGGTCTGTTTTCATGGACGACAACCTTCGACGATGAAGGCGACTATACCGCTTACTTCATCATTTCGGATGAAGAGTTCGATAACGAGATCAGCGTTGCTATCACTGTAGTCAACGTAAACCGAACCCCGGTCTGGGAGGGGGATGTGCCCGGGAGTCTCACCGTAGATGAAAATGAACCGCTCGAGTTCACACTGGGCGGCTCCGATCCCGATGAAGATGAGCTGATGCTGATCTTCAGCTCTGACGACATTCCAAATGACGCTGATTTCACCGACAACGGCGACGGAACCGGTCGGTTCTCATGGACGCCGGATTATGATGACGCCGGCAGCTATACGGCGACCTTCATCCTGTCTGACGGTGACTGCGAGGTCGACGCCGAGGTTGCGATCAGGGTCGACAATGTCAACCGCGCACCGCAGTTTATCGACGTACCCGACCACCCTATGATCGCTGAAAATAATCTGCTCCGCTTCACGGTGACCGCATCCGATCCCGACGCGGACGACCTGGCGCTCACAGCCCTTTCGGACGATCTGCCGGACGGATGGGAGTTCACCGATGACGGCGACGGCGGCGGTTCCTTCAGTTGGACGCCGGGCTATGATGACGCCGGTCGGTACACCCTGACGATAACCGCTTCCGACAGCGGACTGAACGCTTCGGCGGATGTGTCGATCAGCGTAATCAACGTCAACCGGTCTCCCGTCTGGGATGATATTCCTGAAGATGTGTTCGGTGACGAGGATGAACCGCTCGAATTCACAGTGGCGGGATCCGATCCGGACTCCGACGAGCTGACGATCTCGGCAGCCTCCGTTGATTTACCCGACGGCTGGGGATTCACCGACAACGGCGATGGTTCGGGCGTCTTTTCCTGGCGCCCGGGACAGGACGACACGGGGCTCTACGCGGTTTCGTTTACGCTCTCGGACGGCGAAGTTGACGTCACCAGGGACGTATCAGTTGGCATCGGTGATTATAACCGCCCGCCCGTCTGGGATGAGTTTTCGCGCGCGGTGACGGTCGAGGAGAACAGCAACCTGAGCTTCACCGTCGCGGCTTCCGATCCCGACGGGGACGATCTGTCGATAACCGCATCGTCTGATGATCTTCCTGACGGATGGCAATTCGACGATAACGGTGACGGAACGGGACTGTTCAGCTATACGCCGTCCTTTGATGACGCCGGGGAATATTCACTGATCGTCACCGTTTCCGACGGGCAGTATGAGGCTGTGGCTGAGGTGGTGATCACGGTTGACAACCTGAACCGGACCCCGCGCTGGGATGACGTTCCGCGGAGCGTTCACGGCGAGGTTGATGAAAGCATCAGGTTTACCGTATCCGGATCGGATCCCGATGGCGACGACCTGATCGTCGATGCCTTTTCCGAAGACATCCCCGACGGCTGGAACTTCACCGATAACGGTGACGGCTCAGGTGAATTCGCCTGGAGACCGGGGGGGGATGACACCGGCGGTTACACGGCCGTCTTCACGCTGTCCGACGAGGAATATGACGTGGTCGAGGAGGTCATCGTTACGGTCGGGGACGTCAACCAGCCCCCGAGCTGGGATGATCTGCCGGAAGCGGTCGACGCCGATGAAGGGCAGAGGCTTCAGCTTACCGTCCGCGGGTCCGATCCGAACGGCGACGATCTGGCGATCGAGTTCAGCTCCGAGGACCTGCCCGGCGGGGCGCAATTCACTGACCACGGCGACGGAACGGGCACTCTTGACTGGTCGCCTTCCTACGAGGAAGCGGGTGAATACGGCGCGGTTTTCGTCATCTCCGACGGAGTGTTCGACATCGACGAGACCGTTGTGATCACGGTTTTCGACGTCAACCGCGCCCCCGAAATCGTCAATGCGATTGATGACATTGAGATCGAAGAGGATTCGGGTCCGCTCGAGATCGCCGATCTTGATGATGTCTTTATCGATCCGGACGGCGACGAACTGACCTTCAGCATCGTCAACGCCGCTGACGAACTGAACTTGAATATCGATGAGGATACAAATGTTCTGAGCCTGGATGCGGCGCCTGATTACTGCGGAGAATCCGAGGTGGTGATCGAAGCCGACGACGGCGGGATGGTCGGGCGGATGATGGTGAGGGGCGGTTCGGGTCGGCAGGTCGATGAAACCGCCGTTGACTCCCGAAACGGTTCGCTTACGGCGGTTGGACAGGGTGCAGCAGGCCTCGACCCGGCGCCGCCGCGCCGCGATGAGGCGGGGACTGACGAATTTACGGTAACTGTTCTGCCGGTTAACGATCCACCGGTTATCATCGATGACGCCTTCCTGGCGGTGGGGGATCGCGTTGACGCCCGGGTTGACGAGAACGACCTTCTCATCGTGACCTTCGCCGCTGTTGACGTTGAGGATGACGGCGAGGATCTGAGCTGGGAGATGATCGACGCGGGCGACCTGCCCGACAGCTCGCAGTGGCATTTCACCGATAATTATGACGGTTCAGCCGGATTCGTCTGGACGCCGGACTATGACGCCGGCGGGGATGAGCCGTATATCACACGGTTCCGGGTCACCGACTCGGAAGGCGCATCCGACGAGCTTACGCTCAATATATTCGTCAGCGAGGTGAACCGGGCGCCCGTCTGGGACAGCCCTGATCCGGATATGGTCATTTCCGGGCATTTCGGCGAGGAGCTTGCTTTCAACGTCCGCGGGCATGACCCTGACGGGGATGAAGTATCGTTTGAAATATCCGATCCAGGTGGATTGCCCGATACGCTTGAGATCCGCGATAACGGCAACGGCACGGCGCGCTTCATCTGGCAGACATCGTTTGACGACGCCGGCGAATATACGCCGACCATCACCGTATCCGACGGCAACCTGAGCACGGATGTCGAATTGACACTGCTCATCGAAGACTACAACCGCCAGCCGGAAATCGTGAATCCGATCGACGATATCGAGCTGGACGAGGATTCGGATCGTATCATCATCGCCGATCTTGACGAGGTGTTTGTGGATCCGGACGGCGACGAGCTTACGTTCACTGTCCGTCGGGGATCGGACGAGTTGAACCTGCGCATCGACGAAGAGACGCACGTCCTGTCCCTCGAACCCGCGCCCGATTATTTCGGCGCCTCAGAGGTTGCCGTTGAGGCTGATGACGGCAATGAACCGGCCAGGATCATGATTCTTACGTCCGATGCCGGCCTTCCCGCGCCTGGAGGGGAGCAGGGCGCGTCTGGCGTGCCTGTCATGTCACCCGCAGACCGGGAAAATGAGTACGCTCAGCTTGACGTCGAATTTGGGGTCGAGGATCTGTTCACCGTAACTGTCAATCCGATAAACGATCCACCGCTGCTTGCCGAGATCGGCGACCGGGAGGTCGACGAGGGTGATGAACTTATGATCCATCTGTCGTCTTCGGATGCGGATGGTGACATCCTGACCTATTCGGTTGAGAATGCCCCGAACCTGGCAATGCATGTCGGTTCATGGTTTATCTGGGAGCCGGATTTTGAAAGCGCCGGGGTATATGAAGTAACCTTTGTGGTCACCGACAACGGCGTCCCGCGCCTTTCCGACGAGGAGACGATCAGCATCACCGTCAACGACATCAACCGTCCGCCGCTGCTGGATCATGTCGGCAATGTCTCGGTGAACGAGGATGAGGAGCTGATCATTCAGCTCTCCGCGGAAGACCCGGATGATGACAACCTGACGTACAGTGCCGAGAACCTGCCGGAAGGCGCCGAGTTTGAGGACGGTGAGTTCCGTTGGACGCCGCGGGAAGCGGGCAACTACCAGGTTTCCTTCCGTGTCACCGATGACGGTGAACCCCGGATGTCTGACGGGGAGATGATTACGATTTCGGTCGGTGATGTCAATCGACCGCCGGAACTGACGGAGATCGGCGATCGCCGCGTCGAAGTGGGGGAGGAGCTGACCGTCGTTCTGTCCGCCGATGATCCGGACGGTGACAGGTTGACCTATTCCGCTGATAACCTGCCGGAAGACGCCGAACTCGACGGTGCCGAATTCCGCTGGACGCCGGATGAAGAGGGCGATCGGGCCATTACCTTCCGCGTGACGGACGACGGCGATCCGCAACTGTCGGACGAAGAGGTCGTGACCATCACCGCCTTCATCGGCAATCATCCGCCGGAGGTTGCGCACCCGATCGATGACGTCGTAATCGATGAAGATTCCGGTCTTCTGGAGGTCGCCGATCTGGATGATGTCTTCATGGACCCGGACGGCGACTGGCTGGCATTCAGGGTGCTTGAGGGAGCTCAGGAACTGAACCTGCGGATCGACAGGGGGACCAATGTCCTGACCCTCCGGCCGGCGCCGGATTACAACGGCGAGTCGGACGTGGTTATCGAGGCTGATGACGGCCAGGATGTGGTCAGGATTCGTGCGCGCGCCTGGGTTTCGGAGTTGAATGCGGCGGATATAACGGACTTTATTAACTGTCGCCGATCCCTGTATGATGAGGCAGGGCGGTCCGGTTCAGCGCCGCGCCGTGATCTGATGATCGAGGACGGTTTCACGGTAAGCGTCAACCCGGTCAATGATGCACCGGTCTGGGAAGGCTATCCGGAAGATGTTGTCGAAGCCGGACTTCGCGATCGGATAAGGTTCGATCTTACCGCAACTGATATCGACGACGGCGACGAACTGACCTTCAGGATCGCGGATTATGGCGGCTTGCCTGAAGCGGCGGAGCTCGAGGATCATGGCGACGGAACCGCCGTCTTCGACTGGCTGACGACGCTGGAGGACGAGGGGGATTATACGCCCGTGTTCACCGTGTCCGACGGCGAAGTGGCGGTTGAGCTGGGGATTCACATCGTCATTCACAACTCGATCGAACAGACCGTTCATTTCAGCGAAGGCTGGAACCTTGTTTCGCTGAACGTCTCGCCGGGGCTGGCGTATTACGACGAACGCGAGGAGGGCGGACCCGACGTCAGGCGGATGATTGGGGAGCTTGTTGATGACGACGGGGAGCAGCTTGTTCTGGTGATGAAGGATCAGAGGGGCGACTTCTGCGCCCCGGAATGGAATTTCTACGGCATACGATACTGGGATCTGCAGCAGGCATATTACTTCAAGGTCGCCGCGGCGTGGGATGCAACCTGGTCGGGTGTGCCGATACCTGCGGACCGCCCGATTGAGATACACCCCGGCTGGAGCTTGATCCCCTATTATCCGACTTACGAACTGCCGGCGGACAGGGCGAACGATTATTACGCTTTCTCGTCGATAGTGGATCACATTGAGCGGGTCAAGAACAGTTTCGGTGAATTCATCGCGCCGGAATTCGGCTTTTCCAATATGAGACCCTGCGCACCGGGTATGGGCTTCCAGGTTTACGCCTACAGCGATGTAACGCTTCGCTACCCCGAGCCCTACGACCAGGCGGCTCTGCTGTCCGTCCGGCGACGTTCGGGCGGCCACTGGACAGCGCCGGTTTCCACTGGAGAGAACATGAGTGTTCTGATCACGGCGTTCAACGGCCTGGATGTCTCGGACGGCGACCAGGTTGCCGCGTTTGGCAAGGACGGGGCGCTTGTCGGCGTCGGAACGGTCGACCATCGACAATCAGCGGACGGCGGTCGACCGGTCTGTGGTCTGGCTGTCTGGGGTGACGATCGGTTCAGTGAGGAGATCGACGGCTTGAGGGACGGCGAGCGGTTTACGCTTCGCTGGTGGGATGCCGACCAGGGTGTGGATGTAAATCTGGCGCCGGTCAGCTTCCAGCGCGGCGGCAGCCTTGTCTACGCCAGGGATGGTTTCATCGTCGTCGAGACGGCGGCGGAGGCGTCCATTCCGGTTGAATTCCATCTGGCGCAGAACTACCCCAACCCGTTCAATTCATCAACACGGCTGACTTTCACCCTGCCGCAGGCGTCGCTTGTCAGCCTGACCGTAAGCGATATGTCGGGACGGCTGGTGGACGTGATCGTTTCGGGCCAGTTGCCGGCGGGACGGCATATATGCAGTTGGGAAGCTCGCGGACTGCCGACCGGTGTCTACGTTTTCACGCTGGAAGCGGACGGTGCAAAGCTGCAGACGAAGGGATCGTTGATCAAGTAAAGGACCTTGACGGAAAAACAGGGGGCAAGCCAAAATCGAAACCCCCGCATAGATCCCCCCCGCTTCGGTGGGGGGGATTTTTATACCCAGGCTGAATATGCCTTTTTCAGCCTTGTAAAAGCAATGATCCCTTCGTATATTTTTCATGTAACCACAGTACCATTAACCTTCCATGAGGTGTCCAGGCGACTTTTGTTATGGTTTTTAGCAATAGTTTGTTGTAACTTATAGGCTAATCATTCGGGCAGCCTGTGACATCAATGTATCCCTTTAACACCTTGCAGACATACGCTCCGAAACACAATACAGTATCTTCGGCGCTCGTCCTGGCCGCTGCGATCAGCATGGCCGTATTGGTCGGCTGTTCGGGGAATTCCATTCTCCCGCCTCCGCCGCCGCGGGGAATGACGGTCGTCAGCCTGGACAGCATCTGGGTCGTGGATTCCGAACAGATGCACGCCGTCTCCATCCGGGTTGAACCGCCTGAACTGGCTGAAGGGCGCGCCATGTTGTGCCAGATTGTGGGCGATGGCGTCTCAACCCATTTCGGTTTATACGACGACGGCGGACACGGTCGCTGGTACGATTCGGTCGGATTTGCCGACTCGATCAGCGGCGATCATTCACCGGGAAACGGTATCTTCACGAGGCGCGTAAGTTCATTGTTTACAAGGCATGAAGGAGAATACAATTTCATCTTCGCCCTCGAAGGCCGACCTCCGCCGGATACGCTGGCGGTATCGGTAAACGTTCGCCGCAATGCCGTTCCGGAGATCGTGAATTTCGATTTTCCCGACTCGGTCGAAAGCGGCGAAGAGCTGATGTTTTCGGCGGTTGTCACTGACTCAAACTCGCAGACGGATATCGTGAAGGTCGAACTGGTTTCAGGTGATTTCGGGGACATCTCGCTCCCGATGATACCGGCGAGTGAAGACACGTGGATATTCAGCAGTCCATCGATCGCCGCCGGGCTTGCGACCGGCTCGCATCCGGTCTTCGTGAGGACATCGGATTATTACCTCGAGCAAATCGGACAGTCGGTGGAAAGCGATCCGGTCGACGTCTGGCTGGAGAACCTGCCGCCTGAGATAATGGACGTGGTCGGTCCCGACACGATCCGGCTGCCCGTCGAGGGTGTTGAGACCTTCGGTTTCGAGATCGTGGTTGTTGACGACCAGGGAGCCGGTGATCTGGGCGGACTTCTCCTGCAGTTGACCAGCACGAGCGGCGTGGAGTGGGACACGCTGTATTACGATGACGGCACGGGCGCCGATTCGACCGCCGGCGACGGGCTCTACCACGCCGGTTTTTCGGTCAACGACCGGAACACGCCCAACGTATTGTACACATTCACCTGGACGCCGACCGATCGTTCGCCTCAGCAGGGCCAGCCGTTTATCAGCACGGTGTTGTTCCTGCCGCCGGAGGGGAGTCGAGGCTGTCGCCTGGGAGGGGATGGATTAATGGTATCGAGATTTAGAGAACCGCCGTATGAACCGAATCCTTTCAGATAAGGGTTGTTCTTTCACGGGAGATAATGCAGATGGTGGAAATCAGGGGCGTGTCAGGTATTTATTTTATCATTCCAGCGAAGCAGTGTGTCTGAGAATAGTAAATTGTCTCGGGGTTCGTCATTACAACGCAGGTTGGAATCCAGAGAATATATGATGTTTCGGGAGTTACTGGATTCCAGCCTTCGCTGGAATGACAGGGTGAGAGTAATTCAACGGAACCTGGGAGAGTACCTGCCGGGTTACGCTTCGCTTGACACATGACAGGGACACCGAAAACAATATTGTCGGACACACGCCTTCGCTGGAATGACAGGGCGAGGGCAATTACCCATGGCGATACTCATATTCGTGGACATTTACAACAGGCATAAATAAGCAAATCATTGCGAGATAGAATTTGAGATTAAGGGAATTCACATCAGTATCGGGATTGATCGTCCTGTTTGTGTTTAACTCGGCATCCGGAGCATTCCTGCCGGGTAGTCATCGGGTCGATGCGGCCGTTGAAAAGGACGCGCGCCTGCCGTCCAACAGCGTCATCGACATCATACCGCACGGGTCAAGCCTCTGGTTGGGTACCGGTCAGGGCTTGGCGGAGCTGCACCTCGACTCTCAGGCGCCCGGCGGCGGCTGGAGCGTGATAGATGAAGCGGACGGCATCGGGCACGGAGGCGTTTCGGCGCTGATGGTGAACGATACCGTAATCTGGGCGGCAACCGCCTACAGCGAGAATACGGATTTCGGCTGGAAATCCGCCGGCGGCGGCGTGGGATTTTCCAGTGACAGTGGCGAGACCTGGACTTGGTTTCCTCAGCCGGTAGACGACCCGAACGAGGACAGGTACAGCCCCACGACTACAAATATCCAGAACGTCACCTACGATATCGCACTTTCGGATTCCGCGGTCTGGATAGCCAGCTATGGAGGCGGACTCAGGAAGCTTCCCTACGGTTCCGACGAATGGGTTGTCGTTCCGCCGGACACCAATGACTTCTCGGCGCTGCGTTACTTGAACCATCGCGGCTTCAGCGTCATCTTCTTCGACGGCGCCTTGTACGTCGGGACGGCGCAGGGGGTGAACCGTTCGACGGATGAGGGCGCAACCTGGACCAACTATCGCCACGTTTCCGGCAACGACTCCACCATCTCCGGCGATTTCGTCACTGCGCTGGCGGTGCAGGAGACCGGCGACGGTCACTACATCTGGGCGGCGACATGGAAGGCGGAAGGCGGCACGGAGTTCTACGGCGTCTCCGTCAGCGACAATGACGGTCAATCATGGCGGGTGGCTCTGTCCGATTCAACCCTGTTGCCGACCGGAGAATATCTCATCGATAAGTACGGCTTGCTGAAAGCGCATAATTTTGGCTTTAAGGGCGATACTGTTTACGTTGCAGCGGATAAGGGACTCTGGAGAAGTGTCGATCGTGGTTATAACTGGGGTGATGTGTATATTGAATCCGTTTACGATGCAGACATTGGCGAACGGCTGCAGGATATTGATTTCTTCTCCGTAGCTCCGGTCGGTGATTCACTCTGGGTTGGAACCAACGATGGTCTGGCGGTCGGCCGGTTTGATGTGGATGCTGGAGAATATGTATGGCGTATTCACCGCGCTCACCGGCCGGCGGGAAGGGGCGGCGAACTGAATACCTACGCCTATCCCAACCCGTTTTCACCGCTGCGCGGTCATGTGACCCGGTTTCAGGTTCCGGTGTACGGGCGGACGGATGTAAGCTATTCGATCTATAACTTCGCCATGGAAGAGGTCTACAAGTCCGGATCGATAACGCTGCCCGGCGGCGGTGTCGGCGGCATGGAAGGCTATGGATCGGTGATCTGGGACGGGAGGGACGCGCGGCACAAGACTGTTGCCAACGGCGTCTATTTCTACCGGATCAAGGTGGGAGGGAACAGTTGGTGGGGCAAGATCATGGTTCTGGATTAGGAGCGGCGCGATGAGGGGACGGAGATTTTTATCCAATTTTACAGCAATTATCCTGATATATATTGCCCTGCCGGTTGACAGTCATGCGGTTCAGCCCGGCGGTCAGGCAGGCGGTTTCCTGAGGCTTGGCCTGGGAGCGGACAGGCTCGCCATGGGCGACTGCGGCGCGGCGCTGGTGGGAGGATCGATGAACTGGTACTACAACCCCGCCGGAATCCCTGGGCAACGGATGCGCCAGGCTTCCATCGGCTACAGGCTCATGTCGCTCGATCGCAGCATCATGTACGCGGGATTTTCAACCCCACTCAAGCCCAAGGCGGGCTTGGCGTTCGGAGTGATGCGCGCCGGCACGGACAATATCGACATGCGCGACTCCAACGGGAACCGTTTCGACATGTTGTCGCAATCAGAGAACCTCTTCCACGGTTCGTTCGGTCTTCAGCCGCATCCGATCGTGGCGCTGGGAATATCGATAAAGTGGTTGATCAGCGCGGTGCCGGATATTCTGGAGGATGAGAAGAACCTCTATGCCTACGGCATGTCGATGGATCTTGGCTTGCGCCTGGTGGCTTCACCGAAGCTGAAATTCGGCTTGCAGATCAGGGACCTCGGGGGCAAGTACAGCTGGGAGACGTCGGAACTGTGGGGCGATGAACGCGGTTCAACTGATGATGATCTTCCGACGCTGATCAGAGCCGGCGCGGCGTGGAACCCCATTCGCGACCTGACCTTGGTGATGGACCTCGTTGTCGATCCGGATCGCGCCGGCGACGATGCCGACGCGGTCGAACCCCGTTTCGGCGCGGAATTGATGCGCCGGATCAGCGATAAAAACAGGCTTGCCCTGCGTGCGGGTTACAACGGGAAGGTTATAACATCCGGCTTCGGAATTGATTTCGACCTCGGCTTCACCCGCGCGGAGATGAATTATGCCTTCTACGTTGAGGATATCGCACCGGACGCGGCGCACCTGATCGGCTGGGTGTTCAGGTTTTAGTGGAAGGTTCCTGTTGAAGAGGTCCGCCAAATATCATACCTGCGGAAGCCGGTATCCAGAAAGGATTCTATTGATGCTTGAAAATGGGGGATTCCTGCCTTCGCAGGAATGACAATGTGAGTATTTTATCTGAAATGTGTGATATAATATCAGAAATATCGGATATGATAACTGAAATGTGAGACACGATATCAGAAGTGTGAGACACGATATCAGAAGTGTGAGACATGACATAAGAAATGTGGGATTAATGTAAGAGATGGAGTACTTTTTCAGCAGTAACTAAAGGGAATCGTTATCAGGAAAATTTATTTGATAATTGCTGCCGTGCTGCTGCTCTGTACAACCGGCTTCGGTGAATACAACAGCCACAGCGTATTATTCTTAACCGTTCCCAACGGAGCGCGCCAGACGGCGATGGGCGAGACCGGCGTCAGCTGTGTGGGAGGAGGCTCTTCCGCCTGGTGGAACCCGGCATTTATCGCTGCCGGTGAAAGCGAGATCGAGTTCAATGTCTTCCGCTGGATTGCCGATTTCAGGGGCAGTTTCGGCGCGGCGCGCTTCAAGACAGGCTGGGGCGGATTGGCGGTATATTACTTTAACCAGGGAGCGGGGGATTTCGAAGCCCGCGATCGTCCGGGTCCATCTCAGGAGACGTTCAGCGTGCATCAGACGATGTTTGCCGGCGGAACGGGCTTCAACCTGGGCAAGGGAATAAAAACCGGTCTTGTCTACAAGACGGCTGTCGAGAATATCTACGGTTACCGGCAGGACGATTATCACGCGCTGGATCTGGGAGTCGGCTGGCGCGCTGACGCCTGGTCGGCGGGCGCGGCTCTGGCGAACGTTGAGCTGATCAGTAATGCCGGGGAGCCGTTTCCGACCACGATCCGCGCCGGGTTGTCGCATTTCAGGCGTTTCAGTCAATTTGCCCTGGTTGCATCGGGTGAGGGATCGACCGTTCTGGACGGCGACACCTATCTGCATTTCGGCGTGGAGGTCGGATGGAATGAGTTGTTGTTCCTGCGCGGCGGGTACATGACCGGTCATGACAGCCGCGGTTTAAGCTTCGGAACGGGCGTTGAACTGAGGCGGTACCGCGTGGATGTTTCGATCGTGCCGTTCGAGAACGAACTCGGCACCGTTTGGCGGATCGGATTGGGAATTGTAATCTGAAACTCTCTTTAGCGAGGTAACGACAATGCAGAAGTGGGAGTATTTATATCTCGAAGCGCACTTGCAGTCTGCAGCCAGACCGCAGGCGACGAAGGAGAACGGTCAACTGATTGAGGACAGGCCGAATCTCTGGGAATACCTCAACAAACTCGGCGATGAGGGCTGGGAGCTGATCAATGTCTACAACTATTCCGAACCCAATCGCCACAAGGATTATTTTGTCTTTAAGCGTCCCAGGGAATAGAACATACCACGTTTTGCAGAGCAAGGGAGACCTTTGACGCAACAGTAATCCGGCTCCCCCCATGCGCGGGGATGACGAATTAATCGAGGAGGATCATGTCCAAATATCGCATAGCCTGGCTTCCCGGTGACGGCGTCGGCAACGACGTGATGGAAGCCGCCCGTATTGTGCTGGAAGCATTGTCGCTTGACGCTGAATACATACATGGTGATATCGGCTGGGAGTTCTGGAAATCGGAGGGCGACCCGCTGCCGCAGCGAACGCTGAAACTCCTGAACGAGACGGATTGCTGCCTGTTCGGTGCGATCACGTCCAAGCCCAAGGAGGAAGCGGCTCGAGAACTGAATCCCGATCTTCAGGGCGGTGGTTACGAGTATTTCAGCCCGATCGTCAGACTGCGGCAGGAGTTGAATCTGCATACGAACATGCGTCCCTGCAAGGCTTATCCGGGCAATCCGCTCAACTACCGAGATGGAATAGACCTTGTCATCTTTCGCGAGAACTCGGAAGGGTTGTACAGCGGGGTTGAATTTCACCCGTTGCCTGAGGACGTCCGGCGGACGCTTGAAACGCATCCCCGCATGAGGCGGTTCGGCGGGATTTCAAATAACGACATTGCCTTCTCCAGCCGCATCATGACGCGCGCCGCCTGCGAACGGATCGTCAGGAACGGCTTTGAATATGCGAAGAAACACAATCGCCGGTCGGTCACCGTTGTCGACAAGCCCAATGTCCTGCGTGAAACGGGCGGATTGATGATCCGCTCGGCGCGCAAGGTCGCAGTGGAATATCCGGACATCCCGCTCTGGGAGACCAACATCGACGCACAGTGCATGTGGCTGGTGAAAAACCCGGAGGATTACGACATACTGGTCGCCGAGAACATGTTCGGTGATATCATCTCAGACCTCGCCGCGCAACTGGTCGGCGGGCTGGGATTCGCTTCTTCCGGCAATATCGGCGACAGGTACGCGGTGTTTGAGCCGACGCATGGTTCGGCGCCCAAGTACGCCGGCAAATACAAGGTTAATCCGATGGCGATGCTGATCACCACCAGGATGATGCTCGACTGGCTGGGTGAAGCCGAGCTTGCCGCACGCCTGGAGGACGCCATCGCGCGGGTGATCGCCGAAGGCAGGGTCAGGACCTATGACATGGGCGGTGACGATTCCACGCTTGACGTGGCGAATGCCGTGGCGAAGTACGCGAGTTGATTTAGCGGGAGATTCTTCACTTCGTTCAGAATGACGCGGCGCGTATAGCAGGGCCTTAGCGGCGCGTATAGCAGGGCCTTAGCGGCGTGTATAGCAGGGCCTTAGCGGCGCGTAACCGGAGCGTAAAGCAGCCCGTCAAATCGTTAATTGGCCGCTGTTCTCGCGGGTTATATTTTCCCCGGCAAAGCCGCGCATCCTGATTTTTCAAGTTTGAATGATTGCACAAGTGCGCCATGAATCCTTTTACTGCCGCATCTGTTTGGATATTGATCCTCCTTTCAGGCTGCGATCTCTTCAGCACCCGCAACCCTGAGGAGCCTGCAGGCGGTTCAACGTCCGAGTGGCAGTTTCCCCGCACACCTCGTGTGGTTGTGGAGAACCTCGAGGTTTCGGTGGGACGCCGTTCGAGCGCCGATTACATGCGGTCATTCCTGCCCGATGAGGGCGAAGGATCGGATTTTATATTCGAGCCCGATCCGGAGACCGCGGCGAACAACCCCGATAAATTCGCAGCCTGGGATATTGAGCGTGAGCGGAGTTGTGTACAGTCGCTGTTCAGCACGTCCAATCTCCCCTTGGATTCGCTGGCGGAGTTATCCATTGTCTTGACGCGGGAACCGGTTCTGTTGGGGGATTCGGCCGATTTGTCTGCTGACTACGAGCTTGCCGTCGGGCATCTGCGCGATGCCGCACCCAGGCGTATGAAAGGTTATCTTGATTTCAAAATGGTGCGAACCGCCGATGGCGGCTGGTACGTGTATATCTGGCGTGACAAACGTCTGGCGGGACAGCATTGCTGGAGTGATCTGAAGGCGCAGTTTTAAGTTTGCGGCAGAGAATCCTTCTCGTCTTTTCCTTTCGACACGTTGATGAAAAGCGAATTCGTCAAACCAAACTGCAATCGTGATTTAGTTTCTTTTTGCAGTTGCCTGCGCTATATTATCATGATTGCATTGACGGCCGTGACCGCGGCTGGATGCCTGAACCCGTTTGCGCCCGCCGAGGGGGATGTCGGGGGAAGGATCTGGAGCGATCAGAGCACTGTAGGCGGTCTGCTCGATAATTTTGCCCTGGCTTATGATTACCGCGATTCACTGCGCTACGCCGATTGCCTTGACGAATCGTTTGTTTTTAATTATTATGATGTTGTTAACGGGCGTTTCGACCGCTGGTTCCGCGAAACCGACCTAAAAGCCACCGGTGGTCTGTTCAGGGCGTTTGATAATATCGACCTGGAGTGGAACCTGGTTCCGGAATACGTTGACACGTTCAGTCTGCCCGGTCAGACGCTGGAGTTTATCGTCAGGTTCAACCTGACGTTGGGCGGCGACGTTCCGCTGATGGGATATGCGAAGTTCTCCACCCGCAAAGGGGATGACGGACGCTTCCGCATTCTCGCCTGGCGCGACGATTTCTGATGTCACCGCGATCGAAACCCCGCCGGGCGAAGGGTGGTTTATCCTGGCGGCTGGCGCTGGTTCTGCCCGCGGTGGCGGTTCTGGTTGCGCTGTGGTATTTCTTGATCAGAGAACCCCAATCCCAGCGGGCGGGTGGAACAGACCGGCAACATGGAATTGACAACCCGACCGCGGCGGAGAGCCGGGCGGATGAAGTGAAGCATGTCGAGGAACCCGAAGTGATCCGCGCTGATCAACCATCACCCGAATCGCCCTGGATTGCATTGATAATCGATGATT
>JALGVR010000057.1 GCA_025774605.1 bacterium
GTTGATGTACACGCAGGCGCTGTCGATCCCGCCTTCGTCGGATGCCCTGAAGCGAAGATCGACCACGCCCGACAGCTCGCTGCCGCCGTGAGGATAGACCCACTCGACCGCCGGGTCGATGTTGTCTGTCGCCGGCGTGGTGGGGGATGAGCTGTCGCCGCAACCGCTGAAAGATACCAAGATTATTGAAAGGAGTGATACCGGTAGAACTAATTTCCAGAATGCCATGATTGCCTCCCTGAATCGAAAGAACAGGACCGACTCGACTGCTTAAATCCAAGCCTTTGATATTCAATTTAGTCTGAAAGATGTTTCAAGTCAAGATTTTATGGGAAAGTGAGGGGGCGGGAAGGTGGGGAGATTACGGTTTAAGAGGTTGCTAAAATACCTGCTTCAGAGATGAGCGCCGATTAACAATCCTGTAACTGATGGATGGATTTACGTTTTATCCCCGTTCAGCATACTTCGCAATAGTAAGCGATATCGCTCATTCATTGACATTTTCCGGTTGTGATTGATCGTTTGACGGCAAAATGTGTAGCAAATTGCACCTTGATTGTGTTATATTTTTTCATATTTTCCTGCGAAACCCTTTGGGTATTGCAGATAATCCAATCGGGAATATTATATTCAACGTGAAACCCGCTGCCAAACGTCGTCTTTTTATCTTTATCATCGTTCTTGCCGGGCTGGTTGTCGCCGGAACCGTTCCCATGCCGTTCACGATCAGCGCGCCGTGCATTGTTCAACCCTCGGCTGTCTGGAATCTCGCGCGCGACGGCGCCGGTCAGATAGCCAGCGGCTGGGAACACAACCTGCTGGACTGCGGCGTCTCCCAGTTGCTGATCCAGTTCGACCGACCGGACTTCGTTGAAGTTGCGGTTTCACCGGATCTCCGCGAAGGATCGATGGTCAGAAGCGGCGATACCGTGGCTGTCATCGAATCCCATGAAGGTCTCGGACAATCGCGGATCCTTGAAACCAGACTGCGCGCCGCTGAGATCGAGCTCGATCGGCTGCTCGCCGGCGCCCGCCGCGAAGACATCGAGGTGGCACGGCAGCGGGTCGAGAGGGCGCGTGTGGCTGTGGACGCCTTCCAGCCGGAATTGAAGCGCGTCAGGGAGCAGCACCGGACGGGCGTTGTCTCGCTTTCGGTTCTACAGGAAGCCGAGGGCAGATCCAACCTGCTTGAGACCGAGCTGCGGCTCGCCGAAGCCAAGCTGACAGCCATGACCGCCGACGCCCGGCCTGAAGATCTGTCCCTGGCAAGGATCAAGGTCGAACGGCTGCGTGAATCACTTGAGAGCCTGAGATATGTCACCGGCAAGTCCCGTCCTGTGCTTGCACCGATCGATGGAAAGGTTCGTCTGGGAGGCAGCGAGGGCGTCATGCTGGAAATCGAACGGCAGGATACGCTCGCCGTTATCACCATCCTGCCCGAATCGACAGTCGATTTCCTGGAAGAGGATCAACCGCTCGAGATAATTCTCACCTCGATGAGTTCAACGGTTATCCCCGGAACGCTTCAAAAAATAGAATATGTAAACAGCGGGCAACCCGGACAGTACCAGGGGCCCTGTGGGATAACGCTGATCGCCAACAGCGACGGGAGATATCGCAGCGGGATGACCGGCAGAACCAGGTTTAAAACCGTGAGCCGGACCCTGTTGTCAGTGATTCTGGAAAGATTTAAACCTGCCGGAAGAGGCGGATGGCGCTGATGTTTTATTTCCTCATCCAGCCTTCATCGGGTGGATTTTGCAGGTGCGGGAACCCGGTTCAGCCAAACTGAAATCAGAATGGGATCGGGATTGTTGTTCTGCGAGCAGCAGGAATTACGGACCTGGAATTCTGGCTGAGTTGTCTTATATAGCCTGGCAAACTGATGAATGTCGAGGTCATAAATCCCTTTATAAACTCGGTGCTTGAAACCCTCGAGGCTATGATCGGAGTGACGCCGGACCGGGAAGCGCCATACTTGAAGAACAGTCCTCGCACGCAATATGATGTTACAGGCGTTATCGGTTTTATCGAGGAAGATCTGCACGGTTCGATCGCGCTGAGCTTTCCCTCCAGGACGGCAATCAATATCTATAATTTGATCAAGGGTAAAGGCGTCACCAAGATGACCCGCGAGGTTCAAGATCTGGTCGGCGAGCTGACAAATATCGTCGCCAATAATGCCAGGAAGATCCTTACCGAAGCCAAGTTGTCCTTTCATATCTCCGTTCCGACGTTGGTTATCGGCAGGAATCATGCCATCCGCCACCAGTTGAATATTCCGGTGGTGGTCGTTCCATTCAGAATCGAGGACGATTCCTTCATGCTCGAAGTCAGCATGAAGATTCAGAGTTAGATACAACCGTTATCATTCATCAGAGTCAAATATGAGCCTGCTTCTCATATTGGCCATCTCACTGGTCATGTATTACCTGGCTTCGCGGTGGTACGGGCGCGGTATCGCCCGATGGATGAAACTCGACGACAGCGAACAGACGCCGGCCGTAACGCGAAACGACGGCAGGGATTACGTTCCCACCAAGCTGCATGTCGTGTTTGCTCATCATTTTGCAACCATCGCCGGAGCCGGACCGATAATCGGTCCAACGGTGGGCATATTGTATGGTTTCGTCCCCGCATGGCTGTGGGTGCTTCTCGGAGGAATCTTCTTCGGCGCGGTTCATGACTTCACCTCGTTGTTCATTTCGGTCAAAGAGGGCGGAAAGTCATTGGCGGAAATCACGCGTAAGACGATGGGCAGAACGGGATTTATTCTGTTCGTGACCTTCAGTATGCTGATGCTGCTGCTGGTCACCGCCGCGTTCCTTAACGCGACGGCGATGTCGCTGACCTCGCGCTGGCCGCTGGAAAAACTCGGTCTGCCCGCGTCGCAGACAATCCTGAGAACGACGACCAATCCCGCCACCGGTCTGCCGGAAGGCGTCATCGGCGGCATTGCCTCCACTTCAGTGATCATCATCACCCTCCTCTCGCCTGTTCTCGGCTGGCTTATGTACCGCAAGGGACTGAAAACAGGACTGGCTTATATCTTCGCCACGGTCGTAGCGGTCGGATCGGTGCTGGTCGGTTTCAGGCATCCCGTGACATTGGAGCCGCACACCTGGATGCTGATTATCTCCATCTACTGCTGGATCGCCGCCGGACTGCCGGTATGGCTCATCCTCCAACCGCGCGACTTCACCAACGTCCAACTGCTTTACGGCGGCATGCTGATGCTGGTGGTCGGCGTGGTCGCGTCCGGGTTTCAGGGGTTGGATGTCAACTTTCCGGCAACAAGCATCGGCGAGGGTATGAGCCATTTGGGGATGATCTGGCCGATGCTGTTCATAACCATCGCCTGTGGAGCGATATCAGGCTTCCATGGACTGGTCAGCAGCGGTACGACCTGTAAACAGGTGGAGAACATGTCCGGCACACGCAGGATCGGATATGGAGCGATGCTGCTTGAATCGATTCTGGCGTTGCTGGTTCTGCTGGCGCTTGCCGGTGGACTCAAATATGCCGATTATCTGCTGCTGGTCTTCCCGGAACACGGGCACGGCAATCCGATACTCGCCTTCGCGCTGTCGGTCGGATCGCTGATGCAACATGTGACAGGACTTCCGAAATACGTAGGCTCCATAATCGGGATATTGATGGTGGAAGGGTTCGTCATCACCTCGCTTGACACCGCAATCCGCTTTGTCCGTTATCTGCTCGAGGAGATGTGGCAGGCGGCGTTCAATCCGGTGCCGGCGCTGCTGAGAAACCACTGGGTGAACGCCGGGATTGCCGTGGCGCTGATGTGGGCGCTGGCGGCTGGTAATACCTTCAATGCCCTGTGGCCCATATTCGGCTCCGCCAACCAGCTCCTGGCGGCGTTGACCCTGATCTCGCTCACCATCTGGCTGTCGCTGCGGGGTTTCAAGAGCTGGTTTACGGTTATTCCGGCGATCTTCATGACCTTCACCACGGTCGCATCGCTTCTGCTGTTGATGTTTACGCACTATTTGCCGGCGGGAAACTTCACGCTTGTGGCTGCTTCACTGGTTCTGCTCGCGCTGGCGGGAGCCCTTGCCTACCTTGCCGTCGTACGCGCGCTGAATCTGATGCACGAACGCCGCAACAGGGTGGCAATCTGACCCGGGTGCATGATTGTCTGACCGCTTTGAAAACATGACCCTGCTCTTAATTTACATTTATGGGATCATCTATATATATGCAAGTTCGAGGTACTGACAATCGGGTTCTGCCAAGATTTCAAACTTGGAGCAATCGTGAGGGAAAATCTATTAAAGCTGTTAAACGAGAGAGAAGACCTTCCGCCGCTCCCGGAACTTGTTCTGCGCATCGATGCCGAACTGCACAACCAGAAGAGCGCAATCAGCAAGATCACCAAGTTGATCGAGACAGATACGGTACTTGCTGGCCGCGTCCTTAAACTGGCAAACAGCGCTTACTACGGGGTTGGACACCGGGAGATCACCACGCTGGGACTTGCCCTGACCAGGCTGGGGTATAACGAGATCAGGAAGGTGATCTATGCCATCGAGATGTCGAAGCTGTTCGCTTCCAGCGATATAATCGACCAGCGCCAGTTCTGGCGTCATTCACTGGCGGTCGCGCTCACCACGCAGGCGTTGTCCCGCTGGGCGGACGCCTCCACAGACGAGGTCGATAACGCTTACCTTGCCGGACTCATGCATGACATAGGTTTGATGGTCTTCAGCTATATAGTTCCAGACCAGTACAGGGAATTTCTGAGCGGCGTCACCGAAAAGGAGACGCCCCTTCACGAACAGGAAGCCGCGGTTTTCGGGATTGACCATGCGGAATACGGTTATGCCTTCATTAAACGCTGGTGGCCCGTCGAAGAAAGCGTGGTCGAGGCGGTGAGGATACATCATGTTCCAATTGATGGCGAGGAGCACGGCAGCCGAATGGGTAAACTTGTGCATATCGCCAACGTCATCTGTAACACGCTGGGATTTTCCAACGGAATAAATGTCTACAGCGAGATGTTTCGTGAGGGCGCCTGGGATTCGCTGGGCTTGACGCTGGCAATGGTGGATAACATCCTGCAGGATGTGCTGGGGAGCATCGACATTGCCGAGCAACTACTGGAGGGTTGAGTTTCTCCGGATTCCTGTTTCCACAGGAATGACGATTCGGTTATTGCTCTTCTGAAGGTCTGACGATTCGGTTATTGCTTTTCTGAAGGGATGACGATTCGGTACTGCTCTTCTGAAGGAATGATGATTTGGTGACCGCTTTTCTGATGAGTCGGCATCAGTGTTCAGCCCCGGAAATGCCTGCAGCGCGCGGGGGCAGGCTTGCTGAGCCCGAAATCAATGGGGCTCGATAAATCGGCCCCTGCGCGGCATTGATTTTATCTCCATGTATTAAAGGGACTGAACCAGCTGATCCGCTCACAATCACATGACCGGAGCTATGAAAACGGCGATTCGAATTCATCCAGAGTCAACCATTTCCGGTCTTTTTCCGATAGGATCGGTTCGCCCTCGAGGGGCCAGGGCACATTCAGCCTTGGGTCGTTCCAGCGAATTCCTTCCTCAGCCTGTGGAGCGTAAACGCCGTCGACCATGTAGGCGACCACCGATCTGTCACTGACCGTGCAGTAGGCATGGGCGCAGCCGCGGGGGATGTACACCTGGTTGAACCTGTCCGCGGTGATCGTCACTCCGTCCCATGTGCCGTAGGTCGGGGAGTTTCTGCGCAGGTCGACCAGAACGTCGAACACCGCCCCCACCACGCAACGAACCAGCTTTGTCTCGGCAAAGGGCGGACGTTGAAAGTGGAATCCCCTGAGGATCCCCTTCCGGTTGTTTCCGGATTGATTCTCTCTTAACCATTTAACCTGCAGGCCGCGTTCTGAAAACAGCTTCCGGTCGAAGAGTGTCACGAAGTATCCCCGGTCGTCTGCGAACGGTGCGGGAACTATCTCAAACGCTCCCTGTACCTTCAGCGGAATGAACTGCATCGGTTTTAATCCTCTTTGTTGCCATACTTCCGTATCCATAACGTACATTATAACAGTACGGCGGGAGACGACAAGTCGTAATGTAACAATTCGTCGGGAAGATTGAAAGACTTTTTGCCATAAATCGAAAACCATTCAAACAGGAGCCGTTCCATGAAGGGAAATCTCGAGTCCCGTGTAAATATTCTTCTTCTTGACCAGAACCTGGAGGAGTTGCATATGCTGCAGGGATTGGTCGAGAAAATTATCAAGTGCGACATCCGCAGCAGTGACAACGTTCGGGAAGCGGTTCAAATGATTACGAAAAGCGTTCCCGATTTGATTATTACGGAATGGGAGCTGGCTGACGACGACGCTGCGGAACTGTTGAAGATATTAATGAAACACGAGGAATGGGCAACAATTCCGGTGATAATATGCAGCTCAATTCGCTCCGAGGAAGTAAGATCCCGCGCCAAGCAGCTCGGCGTCTATGACTTTCTCAACAAACCGGTCAACAGGTATATCCTGAGCTGGAATCTCGGCTTGTTGTTCTCCGTTCCCGAATCAGAACTTGCCGCGGCTTCTGATGTTACTGCCGTGGAGGCAGACTACAGAGCACGGTTTGACCGCCGGAAGATAGCCCAGATAAGCGCCCTGGCGCCTCTCCCGGAACTGGCGCAGAAGATAATGGAATTGACGCATGAACCGTCCTATTCACCCA
Source organism: bacterium (assembly GCA_025774605.1). Lineage (GTDB taxonomy): Bacteria > Electryoneota > AABM5-125-24 > Hatepunaeales > Hatepunaeaceae > JALGVR01. The sequence continues at coordinate 6,705 of JALGVR010000057.1, forward strand.
AGGATCTGGCTGAACTGGTGAAACAGGATCAATCTCTGACCGCCAAGATCCTCAAGATCGTAAACAGCGCTTACTACGGCTTTCCCCGCAAGATAGGCAACATCGACCGCGCCATAGTCATATTGGGATTCAACGAGGTCAGCAACATCACCATAGCCGCCTGTCTGATGCAGGTATTCCCCGACGATGGCGAAGAGAAACAGCTCTTCGACCGCCGGATGTTCTGGACGCACACTCTCGGCACTGCCTATATCGCCCGCGCCCTGAGCGGGTCGGTTAAAGACGTGAGCCGCAGGGATGCCTTTGTCATGGGGCTGTTGCACGATCTGGGAAAGGTTGTGCTGGACCAGCACTTCAACGAGGTGTTCAAATATCTGCTGGCTGCTGCCGCCGAGAGGAATGAGCCGCTTCACAAGGTTTCCCACGAGATTCTAAAGATCGATCATGCCGAGATCGGGGGAATAATAGCTGAATCGTGGAAGCTTCCGCCGAAACTGGTCAGAGCGATCACCTATCACCACAGCCCGGGGCTTGCCAGGCTGGACGATCACAGCGTGCACATCGCACATCTGGCGAACTGCTTCTGCCATATCAAGGATATCGGCGCCAGCGGCAATCCTGTGCCCGATAAACCCTACGACGGCTCATTTATCGCTTTGAAGCAGCAGCATAAGAATCTTGATGATATCTGGGAGTCGCTTAAGATCGATATCGATTCGATCAAGTTGTTAATTTGAACTACTTTAACATCACTCACCATGAGGAAACCGGATGGATAACAGGGCGTGCATACTCGTTGTGGATGACGATAAGCCGGTGCGTGATCTGCTGCAGGAGTTACTTGACGGCGAAGGTCATGAGGTAATCACCGCCGGCAACGGCAGGGATGCCTTGGCGGAGATGAAGCGCCACAAACCGGACCTCGTGTTCCTCGATATCAACATGCCGGAAATGAGTGGATTGAGCGTATTGAGCGAGATGAAGAGGCAATCGCTGGACATGCCGGTGATCGTAATTACCGGTTATAGCACACTGGATAATGCGATACAGGCTATCCGTTCCGGCGCGAAAGAGTTCATAACCAAGCCCTTCGACCTGCCGAAGATAAGGATACTCACCAGGAGATACATTTCCTGACAACCCTTTCGCAGTGCAGTCAGGTCCGCACCAGCCCAGCCTGTGTGGCCCGGACGGCTTGCGGGACGGGTTTATTATAACCACTGCGACCCCCCCTTTGTCCCCCCCTACTGACGCAGGGGGGGAAGGATAGGCCGCGTGGCCCGGGCGGCTTGCCGGACGGGTTTATTATAGCCTTTACGACCCCCCCTTTATCCCCCCCTACTGGCGCAGGGGGGGAAGGATAGGCCGCGTGGCCCGGACGGCTTCCCGCGCGGCGATCGAGAGGGCTCTGGCTGAAGCGGGTTTCGTGCTTGAAATCACTGGAATTACGGCGGTGACAGAGGATTTCGAAATCCGAAGCTGGCAGGTGCAGACCCGCCAGGGATCGCGCCGGTTCCAGACGATGCTCGACGATTGGCCGCGGCATCTCCCGGGCGGCGGGCTGTTGATCCGGGACCTGGCCGGCGACCTGTTCTTCATTGAGGACCCGAACGCAATGGACGAATCCAGCTTCAAGCTGCTCTGGGCGTTCATCGGTTAAGAGGGTACCGATTGGATACTCCTGCCGGGCAGTCGCCGCCTGCCCGGCGGGAGTGCATATCTACCGGCGGGAGACCATTATGACTTACAAAGGCAAGAGATTCCAGCGGATCAAATCACGGCGACGAAACACTGAAACCGGGACGCCGAGGGCGCGCCGTCCCATGCCGAAACCGACCGTGGACATGGGCAGCAGGAAGAAGTACTCCCGACGAGACAGGCACAGGGAGGATTGGACGGAAGAGATCACGGACGGGGGCGATAATCTTGATCAGTCCATGATGCCGAAGATTAACAGAACATGACCAGGAAGACCCCGGCGACGGCAAGGGTGATTCCGACGCCGCGTTGCAGGTTGATCGGTTCCCGCAGAAAGATCGCCGCCAGGACGAAGACGAAGATGTTCGAGGTCTGGTTCAGCGCCGCGGCAATGGAAGCCGGAGCGAACTTCATGCCTGCCAACCATAGAATCATCGACAGGTACGCCCCGAGGAATGAACCGGAAAGCGTGAACTTCCAGTTGCGGGATTTCAGGAGTGAGTTCACCACCGCCCGCCTGCCCGGATGAACCAGCAGTACCAGCCCCAGTATGGCGACGCCGCCGACAAGCCTGACCTCGGTCGCCCACAACAGCGGAGAACGCTCCAGCAGCGGCTTGATCATAACGATTCCCACAGCCATTAAAGCCATCGCCGCCGCGCCCCAGATTATTCCCCACGTCAGATCGCGAGCGCTGATATTGCCGTGCTTTTTCTCGCGAGTAACGGTCAGCACCGCCGAGATGATCATCAGAACCCCGGCCACCTGCCACAGGTTCAGGCTCTCCGTCAGCCATACGACTGATAAAAGTATGATAAACGGGCTGTAGAGGCAGTCGACGATGGCCGATAATCCGGCGCCAAGCAGATTCAGACTGCGGAAGAAGAGCGTATCCGAGAGCCCGATGCCGATCGCGCCGCTCGCCAGGAGCAGCAGGTAATCGGTCGCGGGCAGGGGATGGATCAGCTTTTCGCCGAACAGCCACATGGTCGGCAGGATCAGGACCACCGCCAGCAGGTTCTTGAAACTGTTCAGCGCGATCGGATGAACCGTTTCGCCGCTCTTCCTGAACAGGATGACGGCAAACGCCCAGATAATGGCGGTTGACAGGGCGAATATCTCGCCCATATAGGGTGTCAGCGATGTCAATTGCGATGTTGTTGATGGGGGCATTTTATAGTTGTATTTTCATCCTGAACGTTCTACATCCTGAACGTCCAACGGTCATCCTGAACGCCCAACTGTCATCCTGAACGCCCAACTGTCATCCTGAACGCAGTGAAGGATCTTCTTGACAGAAGTGGATGAGATTCTTCACTTCATTTAGAATGCGATGTGGAAATGCCACTATAAGCTGCCCTCAGTAACAAATAATAATCCGGTTCCCGTTTGGCAGGTAAATATATGAACGGTGATCCTGATTATCAAAGTCATTTTCCGGTGATTCTTCAGGGGGTAGATTGAAGGTGTGGAGTTGCTGTGGCATGTATCATCCCCCCCCTGCGACAGCAGGGGGACTGCCTGCCCTTCCCCCCCTACGTCAGTAGGGGGGGATAAAGGGGGGGGTCGCCTAAAGGATGAGGGGCGGGGAGCATAGACATTCTTCTCTGTGCAAAGATGGTCAGACAGGAGTGTCCGAATAAAGTTTGCCGTTTCAAGGGCGAATGGGATTTATAAACCGGGCATGAAAGCAATTCAGTATAAGGGCGTATTCACGACCCCCCTTCTTTTCCCCCCTGCTTTGCAGGGGGGAATGCCCGACTCTCCCCCCCTACGTCAGTAGGGGGGGATAAAGGGGGGGTGACAAAGAAGAATTAACCTACTTGGCTTTCTTCTCCTGTTCCTTCTCCTTGAAATCATCCGCTCGTTTGGAGAGGTTGTTGAAGGTGCTCTGGTATACCAGGAAAACCGTGTCTTCGTTGGCGTTCTTCCTCGCCACGTACTTGTTCTCCGAGTCCGGATCAGCGACGAAGTCGACAGTCTCATGCTGGTCGCCTTCGAGGAAGATATCGACGGTCAGGAGAGGCTTGGAGAAGTCTGGGATCGTATCGGTTCCGCTGACCAGGAAGTCCATCGCATTCATTCGTCCCACGGTGTTCCTGATCCGGTTCATCACCTTGTCCACCGGCTTAAACGGTTTGCCGCGCTGCGGTATGACCAGCCAGCTCGTATCCGCTTCAGCAAGGGTCGTATCCATGTCCGGCGTGGTGATCGTGCGCCTCAGCTGCACCGTCTCATCGGGAAACTTCAACACCACCCGCTCGAGCAGTGTCTTGTCGAGGCGCAGGATCTTCTTGTCGCGCCAGTCCTTGGGCTTGCGTGTGAAGGATGACCTGGGCGTGCCGGCAACCAGCCATATCTCGTCGGAATCGGCCTTGCGCATGTAGGTGTGCGTGTATGTCTTGGACGGCTTGCCGCAGTAAAAACTGTCGATCGTTCCGCCCTCCCTGCCGACCTCCACGTAGGACGCTTCATCCCCTTCCACCTCGTAGTTTTCGTACTTGTCCTTGTTGCTGGTTATGAGGCTTTCGAGCTTGAGATCGGCGATCTTCCTCAACAACGTCTGCATGTAGCTCGGATTTGCCGGGTAGTCGTAGGGATCGGTGATGCGCCACGTTCCTCCAACCCGTTTCATGGTGATCTCACCGTCCTTGTTCCTGATGTGAACGTAATCGACGCGGCTGGTATCGGTGGAGATATAACTCGCCTTGACCGTAACATGATGCGGGTTGATTGAGACAAGCGCCCATACGATTACCAGGACGGCAAGGAGCGCTGCCAGGATTGCGGTTGTTCGGTTCATTACTTCCTCCCTCCAGCAGTTTTAAAGTCCCACGCCAGTTTCTTTCTTGATTTGCGAACGCTCCAGCGAACCAGCCCGAAGCCGATCACCAGCAGCGGCGGGATCAACAGGTTCGCGTACTTGACGGTGCGCCTGGTCGCGTCGGACACTTCACCGATCGGTCGGCTGGAGACCTCGCGCGAACGGATCGATATAAGCCTTTCATCCTGCATCAGCCAGTCAACCAGGTTCAACATCAACGTCAGGTTGTCGAGCCCCTGCACGATGTAGGCGTCCTGGATGAAGTTGGCATCGCCGATAACAACTATCCTCGTCTCCGGCGATTGCGGGATGATCTCCTCATCCGTAACCGGATTGCCCTCGTCGTCCTTGGGAACGCTCTTGTCCTTCCAGAAACTGGTGAATTTACCCATTAACAGCGCCCCCAGCGGCAGATTCGCCATGTCAAACGTATACTTCCCCCGCTGGGTCAGCGGGTTGATGTCGAACGGTTGACTCTGGATGGCCGACTTGCCGGATGTCCAGAACAGCGGTGTTATGCCGACCGAGTCCAGATTCGCCGCAAGGGTGGTGTCGATCGGGCTGGGGAAATAGAACCTCACCTGACGCAGAACCTTGAGCGCGGCGATGTCACGGTTGAAATTGACCACCTCCGGGAAGAGCGGATAATGCACCAGTGTGATCTGCCGGCCGTACCTGCCCATGATCTGGAACGGCAGCGTCGGCGCCTTCGAGTCCACCGCCAGTTGATCCTTGATGCGGAAACCGTAGTTCTCCGTCCAGGGATCGATGCGCAACGGACCGCGGTCTGCCTGCATCTGCGAGAGCTCCGCCTTGACCTTGTTGATCGCCAGCAGCAGCTTGCCGCCGCGCATCAGGAACTGGTCGATGGCGAACCGGTCCTTCTCCGGGATGTCCTGCTTGGGTCCGATCACGCACAGCAGGTCGATATCCTCGGGGACGGTGTAGCGGGTCGACAGGTTGACCGGCTTAAGCTCGTACAACTTGCGCAGCTCCCGGTCCAGACCGGTCATCTCCTCGCGGAGCTTCGCCTCCTCATGACCATCGAGAAAGCCGACGGTCTGCGCCTCGTCGGATGTGATCCGGCGGATCTTGGAGACGATCTCGTATTCGAGGTTCTCCAGCGACTGTATCGTCGGGATGACCTCCTCCTTGTCCTCGTAGATCAACACCATGCCCAGATAGGCGAGCTTGAACTCGACCTTGTCCGCCCGCATCACGTTGACCTGGATCGGCTCCAGCCGGAATTTCTCGGCTTCCTTCTTCAGCTCTTCCTCGTCGGCGGGATCGAGGAACTCGTAGCGGAAATGACCCTTGCTCTGAGCCTTCATCTCGGCGAGCTGATCCTCGACGTAGCGGGCGATGTTGTTGTAGGGAGCCGGCAGATCCTTGGTGAAATAAGCCTTGATGGTGAGCGGTTCGTCCAGCTCCCTCAGGATCTCCCTGGTTACGCTTGACAGGGTGTACATCCGGTTTTCGGTCAAGTCGAGCCTGCCGAATATATTGCTTGAAATCGCGTTGATCATCACCAGATTGGCTACTATCAGGATGATGTTCACCGGTGAAAATATGTCGGTTTTCTTGAATCTCATCATTGTCTCCTCATCATCGCCTGCGTCGACCTGCCAGAACCCGCGCCGCCAGGAACAGGGCAAGCGCGATCAACGACAGGTAGTAAATGATATCCCGGGTATCGATCACACCCCTGGCGATGTTCTGGAAGTGATATTCGATGGCGAGATATTCCACGTAGGAAACCATCCAGCCCGGCAGGAGAAACAGCGTCTTGTCCAGAAGGAAAAAGGCGAACACGATGACCCAGCTCACGATGAACGCCACAACCTGGCTGTCGGTGAGCGACGAGCCGAAGGTTCCGATCGCCAGGTAAGCCGCGCCCATCAGGATCAAGCCCAGGTATCCGCCCAGAACCGGACCGACGTCCATGTCGCCCAGGGAGGCGACGGTGATGACATAGACCAGCGTCGGGATGATCATCGCCACCAGCAGCGCCAGGGCTGCCAGGTACTTCCCGATGATTATCGCCGAATCGTGTATCGGCATGGTGACCAGCAGCTCCATCATGCCGGTCTTTCTCTCCTCGGATATCAGGCGCATGGTTATCGCCGGCGTGAAGAAGAGGAAAGTGAACGGGATTATTCCAAATACGACCCGCATATCTGCCTGCCCCGCCACGAAAAAATTGGTGGTGAAGAACCAGCCGGTGAACAGCAGGAATACCGTTATCACCACGTATGCGATGGGAGAATCGAAATAAGCCCGTAATTCACGTTTAAAAATCGGCCAAACGTTTTGCATACTCAGCCCAAGTTTTAATCTGTATTTTAATGTTACCTGTCCGCCGAATCGGGGGTTTGACAACATGCAACCCGGCTGACAACGCCCTTCGGGTCGTGTATCACACTAAACCGGCGTCAAGCGATTTTACCGGCAGTGTAAGGCATGTCAGGAGGGTGGGGGATTGATGCTTTCCCTCGTCAATTGATGGAACACGTCCTCGAGGCTGCGGATCTCACGCGACATCCCCATAATGACCCAGCCTGCTTCCACTGCACACCTGAAGATCTCCTCGCGCGGATCACTGCCGGGAGAGGACGTGATGCGGAAGCTGCGTCCGCCTGAATTCTCGAGGAAAACCTCGCGAACCTCATCGACGCCGGCAATCTTCGACAACCGTTCCTCAACTCCGTTTTCAGCTCCGGTTATTTCGAGGTTGATGCTGGTTTTACCCTCCAGATCGCGCTGCAGGTCGGCCAGTGAACTATCGGCTACGATCCTGCCGTTGTTGATGATGACCGCCCGGTCGCAGGTCGCCTGGACTTCGGAGAGTATGTGTGTGGAGAGAACAACCGTCTTCTCGCGGCCGAGTTGTTTGATCAGGTTGCGGATATCGATGACCTGGTTCGGATCGAGCCCGATCGTCGGTTCGTCGAGGATCAGGATTTCCGGATCATGAATCATCGCCTGCGCCAGTCCGACACGCTGGCGATAGCCTTTTGACAGTTCGTTGATGTTCTTATGCAACACTTCGTCCAGGCAGCAGACATCGATCATCTCCCTGATCCTCCTGATCTGCAGGTCTTCGCTCAAACCGCGCAGGTCGGCGATGTACTTGAGGAAATCCACCACGTTCATATCGCTGTACAGCGGGTTGATCTCCGGCAGGTAACCGATCATCTTCCGCACTTCGATCGAGTCGTCAAGTACGGAAAAACCGCCCACGGTTACATCGCCGGCATTGGGCGGCATGTAACAGGTGATGATCTTCATGGTGGTGGTCTTCCCGGCGCCGTTCGGTCCCAGAAAACCGAGGATCTCACCCTTCTCGACCTTGAACGAGATGTTGTCGACGGCTTTTTGTTCGCCGTAAGTTTTTGTTAAATTCGATATTTCAATCATGAATAACCCTTGAATCAAAGATCACTTTATTTGAGTGTAATGACTAATGCTGATTCCCCTTTATTGTCTTTCTGACCCGCCTTTGCTGTCATTCTGATTTACCCTTTATTGTCTTTCTGACCTGCCCTTGCTGTCATTCTGATTTACCCTTGTTGTCATTCTGACCGAAGGGAAGAATCCCGTCTGATTCCCCTGTTGATGGAGATTCTTCACTGCGTTCAGAATGACGACGGTAAAACTGACAGAATGACAACGGTCAACTGACAGCACGACCGTAAACTGACGGCATCACGACCGTAAACTGACGGCATGACGACGGTAAAACTGACGGCATCAGGAAACGAGAACAACAGAATGACGACAGTATAAGAACATAATGACGAAACGAGAAACCTCACGCGATATCAGAATTGCCTGGGACTCAATTCATTGTTAAATGATTCACCAAATTTATTATTTCAACTCGCGTTTCGCAACGATGTTTCCGCATTTACTTGGATCAGATCATGTTCCGTGAAAAAAGTCGGTATTATCCCGGAATTTTCGAGTTGAAGTCTCTCCAGCCGTCCGGGTTCTGTCCGCTGAAGCGGTCGGGAATATACATCCCGTCTGGTTATGGTTTTAAGCCGATTCTCCCCTGTTTCAGCTTGCAAATATATGATGTGTTCGTTATATATTCCTGATCAATGTGCCGAAACAATACGCCGCGGGAGATCGAGGGGGGATTTTTTCGCTGGTTTCCATACAATCTCATAGAGTCAAGATATGCGAAAATCAACAGATATTTCAGTTCATCAGCTGTTTGTTACGACGATCCTGCTTGCAGCCGTACTTTGCGGCATTAACTCCGCCGACGCTCAGATGCTCGATTCACTCGACAGGATCACCCTCGACAGTGCGCTGGTGCTGCTTAACCTCAAGCCGGATGAACTCGGTTTCGACAAGATGTGGGTGGAGGATGACACCTTCCGCCTGGACATCGTCGAAAGGATGCTCTCGCACCCGCTTGAACTGCCGGATTATGTCGACCGGACGACCGCGGCTGTCGACACCTTCGCTGTGAACAAGGATGCCGGCCGCCTGCTCGGTTTTATCCAGGATCAACTGAAGGTGGATATAAGGGATAAACGAAAGCCGCAGGGAAGGGCTCCGATTGAGGGGGACTCGGGATCGGTCTTCGACAGGCTGGTCAACGCCTTTCGGGCTGCCGAGCCGCTCCGCCGGGAGTTCTATTGCCGGCTCGACAGCCTCGACCTGAACGACCTGATCATGGAAGCGCCCAACATGTGGAACGAGGACGAGGATTCCCTGAAGGCGCCGCTGGAAGGCGCCTGGCAGTTCGAAGCCGGAATAGACGTCGACACCAGCCGTGAAGTGGACGTCGACCGCCTGCTCGACATCATCGCCAGGCTGGACACGAGACCGCTCCTGGAGGCTGCGGAACTCCTGCTGGCGGAAGCGTTTGAGCTGGCTGAACTCGCCGGGCGGGAGTCCGATTCCCCGAGATCCGGCAACTTGAAACAGGCCCCCGAACCGCTTCCGATCGTGGACGGCGTGCAGGGCGATCTGCTCAGGTACACCGAGGTTGAGGGATTTGGAAGGATGGTCGTCGGCGGAACGGGCAACAACGTCTATGACGGCGACTTCGCTCTGATAATAGACCTGGGCGGCGACGACGTTTACCGCGGTCGCTGTGCCGGCGCCCGGGGCGAACTTGGCAATCCCTACTCGGTGCTGATCGACCTGGAAGGGGATGATTATTAT
>JALGVR010000058.1 GCA_025774605.1 bacterium
ATGAAGCCGCCGCTGTATGTCCAGCCGGATTTGCCTCTCAGCCAGACCTCCAGATGCGTCAACGGGCAGATCCAGTTGTTCAATTGCAGCAGAACCGAGAATCCCAGCGAACCGACATGCAGCATGCGAATCCATTTCACCCGCCGTCCGGGCAGCATGCCAAAGATCAAAAAAAGTATCCACAACAGGTGAAGGGCAACCGTTATATCGGCAAGAACTTCATATATCACAAGGCATCAGAGAGTTATTTCACTCAAGTTTCGCGTATATAAATCAGCAACTGGTTGTCATACCCGCGCTTCCAGTCCTCGTCATCCCCGCGCTTCCAGCCTTCGTCATCCCCGCGCTTCCAGCCTTCGTCATCCCCGCGCTTCCAGTCCTCGTCATTCCCGCGCTTCCAGCCTTCGTCATCCCCGCGTACGCGGGGAACCAGATTCCAAACTTGACATGACATCGTATGATCTGGATTTGATATACTTTACATCCAGAATATAAGCATAATCCTTCTATGACTTCCGCAAGTTTGCCCCGCCACTCTTCCGCAGAGCGCCCGGGGTTGAGATCTATTCGTTCTTCTCCCCGGTCTCTTTGACCTCACCTTTGTTGAGAGCTTTCTTGGCAAACTCCTTCAGATCAACACCGGACAACGTTTGGACTACATCCGGCAGTTGCGCCAGTATCTCGGCAACCTGTCTTGTCAGGTGAGTGACGCCGGATTTGCCGTCGCCGCCGTCAACCACCACCATCTTGTCGATGCGTGACATGGGTTCTGAAATCGCTTTCGCCAGTTCGGGCAGTTTTTCCACGACCATCTGATATACAGCCGCCTCGTTGTATGACTTGAAAGCTTCCGCCTTGGCCGCCATCGCATCGGCTTCCGCCTCACCTAATTTCCGGGTAAACTCGATGCGACTCAGCCCCGCCGCTTTTTTGACCTCGACTTCAGCCAATCCCTCGGCCTTCTGAGCAACGGCTCGACCCTCAGCCTCGAAAGCCAGACGGGATTTCTCCGCGGCGGCTTCGGTCTCGACCTGGAATTTGCGCGCTTCAGCCGGCCGTTTGACAGAGGCTTCGAGCTCGAGTTCGCGCCGCTTGATCTCCTGCGCCTCAACCTTGATGGCGGCCTCCTTCTCGACAAGACGCGCCTGATACTCAGCCTTTTTCAAGTTGGCGGCCTGTTTGTGGCGTTCAAGATCGTACGCCGCATCGGATTGGGCTTTGCGCTGGTTGATGTCGGCTTGGAATTCCGCTTTCTTCAGCTCGTAGTCGCGACCGGCTTTGGAGATTTCCGACTCAACCTGGAACCTGACGATGTCGCCTTCCTTGCGCGCTTGCGCCGTCTTGATGATGGTATCCTTTTCGGTTTCAGCCTCAGCGACGGCGGCATCGCGCTTCACCTGGGCGATGCGGGGCTGCCCCAGCGCGTTGAGGTACCCCTGGGTGTCCGATATATCGCCGAGGTTGAAGGAGAGCAGTTCGAGCCCCATTCTTTCGAAGTCTTTCTGGGCGTTGCTTCGCACCTGTTCGGCGAAATCATCGCGCTTCTGGAATATCTCCTCGGGTGTCATCGAGCCGATCGTCGAACGGACGTAGCCTTCCAGGATATGCTCGGCCACTTCCCTGATGCCGTCGGCGCCGCGACCGAGGAACTGCTCAGCCGCCCGGCGGATGGCATTCTCGTTGGATGCCACTTTAACCTGGGCGGATGCCTCGGCGATTATGTGTACACCCTGCCTGGTCAGCACTTCCGGCGTCTTGATGTGAATCGTATACGTCTCGAGCGGTAGTACCTCCGCGGTTTCGCGGAACGGCATGACGAAAGCGCCGCCTCCGATCTGCATCCGGTAGCCGACCTTGACGCGCTCGCCGTCAATCTCAGCGGTACGCATCCGCCCGCCGGAAATGATAAGCACTTCATTGGGTCCGACTTTGCGGTATTGCTTGGCTTGGGCGAACAGTATCAGTCCGATTATGACCACTACTGCGCCGATAATGATGAGCAGGGTTGCCGTACTCATATTAGTCCTCTTAAGTATCTGAAAATGAAGAGTTCCATAAGGAAATTACTTGGTAACCTACCATTAAGCCTAAATATATCATCACTTCTTTGAGAATGCAAATCTTTTCACAACTACCCGGGTGGGTTTTGGGAAACTCGGTCGAAAAGCAACCGTTTGATCACATGGTTATAGGGAGATGCTTATCCTCTTGCGACGGGTCTGTAAACTTTGTATATTTTTTCTCAAAGAGTTGGTTTTAGTCAATACATCTTCAGAAATCGAATATGAGCGGCATATACGACGAGAAAGCCTACCGGCAATTCGCAGACAACCTGCCTCACGCCCTGGCGGGGGAGAATATAAAGCACGTAAAGATCGGGGAATTGCGCAAACCGGCATTGACCACCGGGACGCGCACCAGGTTCGGATCGTGGGGATGGCGATCGGCCGTTTCGAGCCGTATTGGTCCAAAGACGGTCTATCTGGGATCTGAAGCGGTATTACTGCCCAAGCCGACCGACCTGCACCGGAGGATCATCGCCGGCGCGCCCGAGGAGTTACACAAGGTTCTCCAGTTGTGCCGTTCCCTGCCGATGGTACACGTACGCCGACGCATGGGGGAGAACAGTGAATACAACCCGATCTGCAACCTGTATATATCCGTCGCCGATCAGAAGAACTACCGGCTGGCATACATGTGGGCGAACACAATGGGCGATCCGGTGAAGGGCGTACCCGGTCCGGAGTTCACCATGATTCACATTCCGGAGGAACACGCGCTTCGCCAGCAGGTGCTTCACCTGCCCGAATACAACATCAACATCGCGCTCGGCACCGATTACATGGGCGAGGACAAGAAAGGTTTCCTGCGCCAGTCGATGTGGTACGCCGACGAGCACGACATGCTTGGTCTCCACGCCGGCACGAAGATGGTTACCGTCCGGGATGCCCACGACGGCAGGCTGAAGAAGTATGGCGTGCTGCTTTTCGGTCTGTCGGCAACCGGGAAATCCACCTGGTCATGCCACCAGCTCGGCCTGGACGAAAAGGACGGCGAAAGAACCGAAGCCATTCAGGACGATATTGTGTTCCTGAAGAAGGATGGATCGGCGCTAGGCTCCGAACAGAACTTCTTTGTCAAGACCGACGTCGACGCCAGGCTGCAGGAGGCGATGTACTGGGCGTTGATCGACAAATCCGCGCTCTACGAGAACGTGATGATCGATTCGGAGGGCAATCCTGATTTCCTCGATGAGAGCCTCTGCGCCAACGGACGGGCGGTCATCCGCAAGGATAAACTGCGCGTCAGGCGGGGACAGAAGCTGGTCAGGATCGACTACGACGGCCTCAACCTGCCGACCCTGGACGAGCTGGACGGCTTGTGCTTCGCGTTCATCACCCGTCGCAACACGATCATGTCGTTCGCTCAGGAGCTCACAATGGAGCAGGCGGTCCTGGCTTACCTGTGGGGCGAATCGTCGCATAGTTTCGCCTCGGAGCCCGCCAAGGCGGGCGAATCGGTCAGGACGGTCGGTACGGATCCTTTCATCATCGGTTCCCGGGCGAGAAAGGTCAACCGCTTCCGCGATATCATAATGGAACTGCAGGAACGGTACCCGGGCAAGATTCATTTCTTCCAGTACAACACCGGCGGCGTCGGTGAAATAATCGAAGTGCAGGAAACGCCGGAAGGTCGGAAGAAGAACATGGTGCGCAAGGTCAAGCGGGTGCCTATCCCGCTGATGGCTGCCATCCAGAGGGGTGATCTCCGCCGGACGAACAGGTACGAGAAGGGTAGGCTGGGCACAAGGGAGGTTGTCGGAGTGGATGGCTTCGACCTTGGTGAATACGATCCGGTGAAGTTTTACGACCAGGCGCAGATTGATGCCTACATCGATGACCTGGTTGACGGCAGGCGCAGGTTCACGGAAACGATCGCCGCGGAAGGCCTCGACCGGGATATTATCGGCTGGGCGGAAAAATCCTATGAAATATCGAGAGCCGCGGGGAAGGAGCTGTGGCCTGTCGGGGTTCCCAGGGAGCCGTCCAAAGCCGAAGCGATGGATGTTTCCGTTCCCGCGGCGGTTGGCGCCGACAATAGGGAATCGATTTACCGGCCGCCGCGTTCGCTCGGCTGGAGACTTAAATGAAGACCTTTTGGACGGCAGGCCCCGCTTTGCACGCGGATCGGTTTTGAGTATGAACTGATCAGTATCCCCGGCAATCCGGAAACATTTCTTGTCCGTCATGGAGGAGCTTCAATGGAGACACTTATAGCTGTCTGTGGTATTAACTGCGGGGCGTGCGAGGCATATCTTGCGACTCAAAACGACGATGATGCCGCACGCGCGGAAATTGCCGGAAAATGGTCGAAGATGTACGACGCCGACATCAAGGCGGCTGATATCAACTGCGACGGCTGTACATCCGAATCCGACAGGCGTTTCATGTACTGCAGCCACTGCCAAATCAGGGCTTGCGGTGTAGAGCGAAAGCTGGTGAACTGCGCATACTGCGATGACTATGCCTGCGAAGAGCTGGAGAAGTTCTTCAAGATGGCTCCGGAAGCGAAGACGACGCTGGACGGCATCAGGGAATCTTAACCCGACGACTTTATTGTTGTACTTTACTCATGCTGAGATGCAATCGAAATTAATAAGTGGATAAGGTTTCATTCTGAACGAAGCGGCATGTCATTCTGAACGAAGTGAAGAATCTCGTCTGTCACAGATGAAACCCTTCACTTTGCAGAGGGTGACCATCATTTTATTAACGTCCGATTAGCTGCAACTTGGCATCAATAATGTGAGCGCACAGGGAGAACAAATGTTACGTCGAATACTTGTCCCACTCGATCCGTCGTCTTATGGACAGGCGGCTTTAGGCTGGAGCTGTTACGCCGCCAGGATCACTTCCGCCGAGCTGACCGGTCTGGCGGTGCTTGACCTGCCGGGGATCGAAAAGTCAATCGGATCGGTGCCTCTGGGCGGGATTCATTATGCCCGGCATCTGGTTGAAAAGAAGGAGAAAAAGGCGCTGGATTATGTGGAGAAACTGCTGAGGGCATTTGAGGACAGGTGCAGGCGGGAGGGCGTCCGTTATCGACTGGCGGAATGTCAGGGGAATCCCAGTAAGCAGATCATCAGGGATTCAATTTATTACGATATTGTGGTTCTCGGTCTGCGGACATGTTTCCACTACGATTGCGAGTTCAAACAGGGTGATTCCATCGCGGATCTTCTGGATCACTCCGTAACGCCGGTGTTTGCCGTGCCGGATCACTTCGAGTCCCCCAAGGGGAAGGTCAGTGTCCTGGTTGCCTTTGACGGCAGTTTCCCTGCAGCGCGGGCGCTTCATCGCTTCGCCCAGCTGGTCAGAACCGCCGAGTTCATGATCACGATAATTATGTCACATCAGGACATGGAGTACGCCAACGACTGCCTGTCGCAGGCGGAAGGTTTCCTGCGGGCGCACGGTTTTGGCAATATCGACAAAGTCTGGACGCCGCGCAACATTGTCGATGAAATCAGGAATAACTACCTTCAGCAGACCAACATGTTTGTCATCGGCGCTCATTCGAAGAGGGGCTTGAAGGATTTCATGGTCGGCAGTCTCAGCAAGGTTTTAATCCGGGAGGAGAATAAATATCTGCTGATCGGGCAGTAGAAGCCACCTTGACATCAATTTGCCGCCACCCGGATCATACCGCTCGAACAGCCCTGTCCGAATGATGTCGTTTGACCGGGATTGCCTGCCTTCCGGACGTGGGAGCGATTCCCTACCCGTGTATCTGCCTTTTATCCACAGCCAGTGCCGCCTCCTTGATCGCTTCAGACAGAGTGGGGTGGGCGTGGACGGTTCGGGCGACGTCCTCTGCGGTGGCGCCGACCTCGAAAGCCATTACAACCTCGCCGATCACGTCCGAGGCGCGCGGTCCGAGGATATGAACCCCCAGCAGTCTGCCGGTTTCGGCGTCGGCGATGATTTTAACCAGCCCGTCGGTTTCACCCATTGAGAGCGCCCGACCGTTGCCCAGAAAGTAGAATTTGCCCGTCTTGTAATTGAGCTTCCGGCTTTTCGCCTCCTCTTCACTCAAACCCACCACGGCAAGCTCGGGTGAGGTATAGATCACGTTTGGAATCGCTTCATAGTTGACATGTCCGGGCTTGCCGGCGGCGATCTCCGCCACGGCGGCACCTTCCTCCTGGGCTTTGTGCGCCAGCATCGGGCCATGAATCAGGTCGCCTATGGCGTAAATCCCCTTGATGTTGGTCCGCCAGTTCTCGTCAACCGGTATTGTGCCGTTTTTATCGATCTCAACTCCGACTTTCTCGAGTCCCGTATCCCTGGAATTGGGTTTGCGTCCGACCGAGACCAGGATCCTGTCGCCTGCCAGGGTCTTCTCTTCGTCCCTGTCGTTTTCAAATGTCAGTGTCGCTTTCCCGTCCCCGATCTCAGCAGCGGTTACCTTCGATTTCAGGAAGAACTCCAACCCCTGCGACTTGAGTGAACGTTGCAGTATGACCGCCATCTGTTTATCGGCGAAAGGCGCGATCTGCGGCAGCATTTCAACGACGCTGACCCTGGAGCCCAGCCGCGCCCAGACGCTGCCCAGCTCCAGACCGATCGCGCCCCCTCCGACGACGATGAGATGTTCCGGAACGTCCGCGAACGACAGAGCTGTCGTGGAGTTGACGATATGCAGGTTGTCAAACGGCATGAAGGGGAGTTCGACGGGCAGGCTGCCCATCGCCAGCACGATTGATGAGGCTTCGATTTCGGTGAGGCGCTCATCGTTCACAACTGCGATCCTGTTCGCTGAAGTCAGCCTCCCGGTTCCCCTGATGACCTGAACCCTGTTCTTCTTCATCAACGTGGCGACACCGTCGGTCAGTGTTTCCACGACCTTCTGTTTGCGAGCCATCATTCTCTTCAGGTCGAGCTTGATCGACCCGATCTCAATGCCGTGTTCGTTTAATCGGTGTCCGGCTGCGGCGTATCTTTCGCTGGATTCGAGCAGAGCCTTCGACGGGATGCAGCCCACGTTCAGGCAGGTGCCGCCAAGCCTGTCGTCCTTCTCAACAAGTGCAACCCTTAATCCCAGTTGCGCGGCGCGGATCGCTGAAACGTATCCGCCCGGGCCGGCGCCTATTACGGCGAAGTCGTATTTTTCCATCTGTTATTCCTCATGGAATTCCTCTGTAACGATGTTGCGGAAGAAGATTCTTTACAGGTGCAATCAGCGCTACCATAAACCAGGTCTCTGAATTTTCCATCATCCCCTATTTCACCATCATTTCAGTATTTTCCATCATCCCCTATTTTTCATCAATCCCTGTTTTTTCCTCATCCCCCTATTTTATCCTCATCCCCCTTTTTATCGTCATCCCCCCATTTTTTCGTCATCCCCCTTATTTATCGTCATCCCCCTTATTTATTGTCATCCCCGCGCAGGCGGGGATCCAGAGCATTCATATCGGCGAGTGATCCGACCGGTTTTCATCATCCCCGCGCAGCAGTCTGTCTGAGAACAGCAAATGTCTTGGGATTCATCATTCCAACGGAAGCATGCCCTCGCGGACGCGGGGGTTGGAATCCAGTGAAGTTGCAGATATTACGTGTGTTACTGGATTCCATCTTTCGATGGAATGATGAGGTTTGGCGCGTTTTCCTCATTCTCGGACACACCGGCACGCGGGGATCCAGAATTAAGCATAATACTTAAGCGGATTGCTTCGTTTCGCTCGCCAAGCCGTTTGACGCCCGGTTTGCCTGCAAGTCAGGCCACCCGTCCGCAGGAATCTCCTCGCAGCGATATTGCGTGAGTCGATAAGTGTCATTTATGGTACGCAACTTATATTCTGAATGCAATAACAGGTGCGAGATTGTCGGTGGTTGAATCTGAAACGTCGCGGCGAGTCCGCACGAATCATTATAAATATGCCGCCCTTTCAACGGTAACCGTAACCGCGCCGAAATCCTCCTCGACCCTGCCGAACAGCCGATACGGGCGGGTGTATGACAGGATATGGCTGAACCGCTTGAAGGCGTCGGGGAAGAAGACCGTTTCAATAAGCCCGCTGGTGTCCTCGAAGGTTGTGAATTCCATCGCTTCCCGGTCCTTTGTGGTGACCACCTTCCCCGTGACCAGCCAGCCGATGAACTCGACCTTTTCACCTACATGCCCGGGCAGATCAACAGCCTGCACGACACGTTTTTCATCGATTCGATCGCGGTACAGTTCGAGCGGATGCCGGCTGATGAGAAAACCCAGCGTTTCGATCTCCAGCTTCAGGATCGTCGCTTCGCTGTATTCGGGAGGATTGGGGATCGATGGCGGTGATTCGCTGAACAGATCACCCTGTGTGTCGGATCCACTCCTGTCGGCAGACAGGGCAAGCCGCCAGAGCAGCTGCGGCCGCGTTCGGTGGTGATGTTTGGATTTAGCATTCGCAGTAAGTGGTGGAATTGACAGGGCGGTATTACCTTCCACCCGGTCGAAACAACCCGCCTTGACCAGCAGTTTTGCGTCAGACGGCGACAGCTCAACACGCCGGAGGCAGTCGTCAAAGCTCGAATATGGTCTGTCCCGCCGCGCTACAATGCCTTCCATTGCACCCCTGCTTAAGCCCTTGATCTGCATGAAGCCGACGCGAATCCAGTCGTCCCTGCCGACATATCTGATTTCGCTTTCGTTTATATCGGGGGGAAGCGCCCTGAGTTTCATCCGCCTTGCCTCGGAGATGTAGGCGAAGGTCGAATAAAAACCGCCCTGGTTCGATATTACAGCCGCCATAAATTCCGCCGGATAGTGCGCTCGAAGGAATGCGCTCTTGAAACTGACCAGCGCATAGGATGCCGAATGCGGCTTGCAGAACGAATATCCGGCAAAGCTCATGATCATGTCCCACACCCGGTTGATCTGTTCTTCGTCGGCTCCCCGTTGCCCGGCTCCGGCGAAGAACCGTTGGCGCAGGTCCATTAAGCGGCGGTGCTTGTGCTTTTTGGATATTATTTTACGCAGTTCTTCAGCGTCAGCCAGGCTGAATCCCGCCAGTTCCATGGCAACCCGCGTGACGTCCTCCTGGTAGACCATGATCCCGTAGTTATCGTCGAGAATACCGCCGATCAGCGGATGAAGCGGTTCGTAAGGTTCGCCCTTCAACCGGCGCAGGTAGTCGTTGATATATGGATTTGCCGCGGGTCTGATGATGGACGAGTGCAGCACCAGGTGTTCATAGTCGCCGACGCCGGCTTTTTTCTGCAGTAATCTTGTCGCCGGTGATTCCACGTAGAAGACGCCCATGGTGTCGCCGCGGGCGAGCAGCGCTTGCGTGTCCGGATCGTCAAGGGGATTAAGCGACGCGTAATCCAGTTCGACACCGTAGTTTTCCTTCACCGCCGCGATGGTGTCCCTGATGACGGCGATGGATCTGTTGCCGAGCAGGTCGATCTTCACGAGCCCCGAATCTTCGGTTTGATCCTTCTCCCATTGGATGATCCGGACGCCCTTGGGCGCAACCTCCGTCGGCACCCAGTCGGTCGTGGGACCGGGGGTGATCACCACGCCTCCGCAGTGCACAGAAACATGACGGGGGATGTCCACGAGTCTGTCCGCCCACTGGAGTATTTCGGGCCAGGGATCGGGAAAGCCGTGATCCCGCAGAGCCGGATGTTCTTCCACCGGCAAGCCTATAAAGGAGAAACCGTGACCGATGCGTCCGGTGACGGCTGATATCTCCGCGTCCGGCAGACCGTATACCTTGGCGGTTTCCCGGATTGCGGCCCGTTTCTGAAACGAGACGTGGTTGGCGACCATCGCCGACCGGTCAACGCCGTATTTCCCGAAGACGTAATCGAGCACGTCGTCACGTTCGTCCCAGGCGAAATCGACGTCTATATCCGGCGGATCGACGCGCGCGGAATTGATGAACCGTTCGAAGAACAGCTTGTGCCTGATCGGGTCGACGTGGGTTATTCCCAGGCAGTAGGATACGATACTCGCCGCGGCTGACCCGCGGCCGCAGGTGCGCGGCGACTGCCCGACGATGTCTTCGACGACCAGGAAAACCGGCGCGTAACCCTTGTCGTCGATCAATGACAGTTCATGTTCCAGCCGGTCACGTACATCATCATTGATTGTTCCATAGCGTCGGCGGGCGCCGGAATAAGCCTTCTTTCGCAGCAGGTCAATCGCCCGTCCGTTCGCGCCGGCTTCAACCTCCGGATAGACGATCCCGAAATCCGGCGTCCAGTCGCATTCGGCAGCCGCGTCAACGGTGTTGTCAACCGCCTCAGGACAGAAGTTGAACATCTCCCGCATGGCGTCTTCATCCGCGAGACAGGCGTGCGGCGGCGCAAGCTCCGACCTGTCGAGCCTGTCGAGCGTTGTGTTGAGGGATATGGCGCGCAGGAGTCTGTGGAGATGATAATCAGCTTCTTCAACCCAGAACGCGCGCGCGGTGGCGACCGGTTTGATGCCGGTTTGACTTGCGAGTTTCAGCAGTTGCCTGACCGGTTGACCGGCGACCAATTCGGCATACAGAGAAGACGTCCGCCGCTGAAGAAGACGCAGCAGACCGGCATTATCCGTCAATATTACGAGGCCCTCATTTCTCTCCGGCAGCATATCATGGAGATCGAAATCTTCGTTGATATGGAGGGCGGTGATGATACGGCAAAGGTTGGAGTAACCGACGCGATTCTTCACCAGCAGTGTGGCGCGGCAACCGGGCAAGCCGACGTCGGCGCCGATTATCGGTCTCAAGCCGAAGCCGCGGGCGTA
Source organism: bacterium (assembly GCA_025774605.1). GTDB lineage: Bacteria > Electryoneota > AABM5-125-24 > Hatepunaeales > Hatepunaeaceae > JALGVR01. Next base: position 10,786 of record JALGVR010000058.1, read on the forward strand.
GTCGAGGAAGAACATCAGACCGTAGAGGTTGTTGGTGTCCGTCAGGGCGAGTGATCTGCAACCCATCCTGGCTGCGGCTCGGCAGATTGCTTCCGGGGATGTCGTTCCCCAGCCGAGCGAATAGTGGGAGTGTGTGTTCAGATGGACGAACATGTCTTTATGGGGTAAGAATCTGACGTGGATTCATTAGTGACTCGCGGGCGGGATCATGCGGCAACCCCGAAGGAAAGAGCCCGCGCGCCGAACCTTGACTGGATCCGTTCCATTGCCCCCATCACCCGATCCAGCCGACATGATTTTTCTGGACTGACCGCCTCTTGCCCTGTCTTGGAACCGGACTCCCAGAGTCCAAGCTGGCGCGATGCGGCGGTCAGCCGGGAGAACGTCAGCTCAACCCGCCGGATTCGAACGCGCCTTTTGATCAGCCCGGCAAGCAACTCCCGTGTTTTGCCGATCCAGACGGCGGTTGATGCGGTCGCTCCTCTCGATCGAATTGAGCCGCGCTCGGTCTGGCCATCGCTGTAGAGGATGTTCATGATTGCTTCACCGGCTGACTTTCCCTGGCGGTGAAGCCTGAAAGACCCTTCAATGACCATGCGTTTAACAAGCCCGGTGATCTGATCACGGTTGTTCGTGTCTTCGGACAGCTCCTCGGTCAGCGCGATTCTTGGCGGCGCCGAAGGGGGGATGACCGGCTCCGGATCGATCCCCCTTGCCTGTCGCGAGAGTGAAAATGCCGCCGGTCCCAGGGCATACAGCAACAGGTCGAGCTCGATCTCCTTGATCTGCTGAACAACGGTGATGTTCAACTCGGTCAATTTCGTTCTGACATCCCGATCCGCCGCCGGCAGAACCGAGACCCGGTGTGGTTCAAGGAAAGGCTCCTCGCCGCCCCGTTCCACCAGCAGAAGCCCTTCCGGCGCCGCATCGAACGCCGCGACGCGGCTGACGAGTTTGTTCACCGCGATTCCGGCTTCGGCAGGCAGACGCAGCTCCCGGATAAGACGTTGCCTCAGTAACCCGACCACCGCATCCGCGTCGCCGAACAGCCTCTCCGTTCCGGTCAGGTCGATAAAACCACGTCCGAAACCGAGGGGTTCGATCAGTGGTGAGTATTCGCCGACGATCCTCAGCAGGGCGCTGCTGGCGCGTTGATAGAGCGGGGGATCGGGATGGAGTGTTTCGACGTCCCGGCAGCGGCGCCGGGCGTCGGCGATCGACATTCCGCGCCGGATGCCGTGGCCCTGGGCTTCCTGCGAAACCGACAGACAGCGTGAGCGCGGGTGTGCCGAGCGCGCCAGTATCAACGGTCGTCCCCGGAGTCTCCTCGAAACCGCGCGCTCCACTGTAAAGGGAAAGGAAGGTACGTTTATAAAGGCGATTGACCTGAACATAAAGAAATACTGTTAATATGTGCAGTTATAATTTAAGCAGTAATATTCGGGTTGTCAAGAGAAAAGCTGCGTTTATGCTGATGCTTGAAATAATTCCGCGCGGGGCTGATTTATCACGCCCCTTCATCCACCCGGTTCGTCATCCCCGCGCACGCGGGGAACCAGAGATGGGGGTTTACATTTTGAATCTAATAGCCTTCGTCATCCCCGCGCACGCGGGGAACCAGACGGGGGTATCCTTGTCATTCCCATATTCTTAATCGTCATCCCCGCGCACGCGGGGAACCAGACGGGGGTGTCCTTGTCATTCCCATATTCTTAATCGTCATCCCCGCGCACGCGGGGAACCAGATCTGGATTTATGAACCGAACTGTTCGATTATGTCGTCATCCCCGCGCACGCGGGGAACCAGAGCGTAGCCGGAGTTCCGCCCAATAAAAAACCCGGTCGCGTGTCGACCGGGCTTGGCATACTTGAAGACAGACCGAATAAGGTGATACTATTCCGGAATGCCGGTTATACAGGCCATGGCTTGAGTGTTCAAACCATCCCGCCGGTAGGATGAGAATTCTGGATTGCAGCTTGTACAGACGTTGGAATCCGTTACATAATCGGGATTGAGACCCAGACGCCACAGTTCCCGGTGAACAAACATGGTAAGATCGAGTCTAATCGATTCACCGGCGAGGAACCGGCAATGGTCGGGGAAACGGTCAGCCACGTCGCGATCAACTTCGTAGCAGCAGGCGCGGATGGTGGGGCCTATCCAGGCGTGAAGCTCGCTGGGGCCGGTGCCGTTTAATGACTTCAGCCTTCCCACCAGGCTCTCAATGAGACCGGAGGCAAGGCCTCTCCAGCCGGCATGAGCCTGTCCGAGGATCTTATGGGCTTTATCGTAAATCACCAATGGCGCGCAGTCGGCGTGTGTGGTCATCAGCAGTATGCCGGGTTTGTCCGTAACAAGTCCGTCAATGCCTTCTATCCAGTTACGATCCCTGGCGCCGCGACCTGCATCGGCTTCGGTGACCAGGGCGACTTCCGCGCCGTGAGCGAGCTCACCGGTTACCACTGAATCAAGGTTCAGACCCTTATCGTGGAAAAACCTGTTTCTACTTTCCAGCACAACATCTTTGTCGGCATGTTTAAATGACATCTGACCATCGCCTCGATGCGAGAAGGCAAAATGCAGATCAGAAAGCCAGTCGGGAATAATCATGTTGCAGTCCTGTTAAACGGTTGCCAGGTTGAAGTCCATTATTCAAGACTTCTCTTCCGCGCCTTTACTTTAAATTTATACGATCCGTTGGTTATAAATCGACAAAAAATCCAACACATTCAACATGCGGGCTCAAATAGTTCCAATGAATTTGATAATTGGTCTTAAAAGTTAATATCTTGTCAGTAATATAAATCCCAAGAGTTTGAAAATTCTTGGAAAATCTCACGTGATTTTATACAAATAACCTCCCGATTTCAACATGTTTTCGAAGATTATATCGACGACTCTGATATTTTGGCTGTTAATCTCCGGCTCCGGTTGTGAGGAATCGACCTCCCCGTATCCGCCGCTTGTTGCGGATGTGGCGGTTTACACCGATGTCGGAAGCTGGGATGTGTCGGTCATGGCTTGTATATCGGCGCTTGATTCTTCAGGGTTTACAGTTGATACTATCGGCATCGACGGGATACTGTCCGACAGACTGAACGAATATCGAGCGTTGCTTTTTCCAGGCGGTAACCCGCGCGATATTACCAGCGGCATGGGTCCGGTCGGTCGGTCGAGGATCAGGTCGTTCGTGGCATCGGGAGGGGGATTTATCGGTTTGGGAGGCGGATCCGCGCTTGCCGACAGCAGCTCGGGCATCTGGCCCGGAATCGGTCTGTTCGACGGTCAAGCCGACTGGCCGATCGACGTCATCGCCGTGCCGCCGGAATATGCAATCACCGACATCGCGCTCGTGAATCCAGCTCATCCCATCGCTGCCGACGGTCTAACTCACTATCAGACCCTCTACCATGGCGGTCCCCAGTTCCTGTTTCCGGACACGGCGGCGATATCGACCATTTACAACTACATGGCAACCGGAACCCCGGCGGCTGTTGCGTTTGAATACCGGGCGGGCAGGGTGTTTCTGGCGGGTTTTCAGCCGGAGATCGAGGAGAATGACGATCGCGATGGTGTAAATTTCGGAGAGGAATTGATCGACCGGGATTCGGAGTGGGGTATGATCGAAAAGGCGGTCAGGTACTGCCTGTGGGAAATATAACGTGCGGAGGAGTGCTCAGGTGAAAGTGACCTGGTCGAATAAGGAAAAGCGGCAGCCGGAAAGGGAGAAATCGGAAAGCCAGGCCGATGTCAGGCGGATTTCCGTCGGGCACAGCGCGGCTGAATTGTACATCCGGTTTGATGAAACGACGCTCATCCTTCCACCCGCCGCGGGGAAGAAGCTTTACCGGGAGCTGAGAAGAGCGGTTTCGGATTGGGAGAGTGAGCACGGAACGGCTACGCCTGCGGGGCACGGGAAAAAGCGCAGGAAGGAATCGGTTCCCAAGCGTGTCCTGAAGGAGCTCTACCGCAGCCGTAAGGTGGGTTCGAAACTGATTCGCATTGACACCGGTAAAAAGAGACACCTGCCGTTGAAGGACGATTAACAACAGGGAGTACTGGCAGTTGAAAGTGATACTTGATCCCCAGGGAGGCATCTGCGGCGGCGTTGAGCGGGTCATCGACATCGTTGAAGAAGAGCTTTCCCTTCTGAACAAGGACATATACGTACTCGGTGACATCATTCACAACGAGCGCGAGGTTGAACGACTCAACAGGGCGGGATTGAAGACCATCGACCTGAAGAGCCTTGACGGCCTGGTGTCGTCAGTCTTCAAGAACAGCACGCGGATACTGATAAGGGCGCACGGCGAGCCGCCCGAGACCTATCGTGAACTTGAACGATTGGGGGTCAAGGTGATCGACGGCACATGCCCGGTGGTCACCAGGTCGCAGAACCTGGCGGAGCGGTACAGCCGGGGAGGCTATCAGGTCGCCATCGTCGGCAAGCACAATCACCCCGAGATGATCGGCATTATCGGGCACACCGATCACCGCGCGGTCGTTGTGCAGTACGATGAAGACGTCAGGAGGCTCAAGCCCGGCGTTCCGACGATGGTTATGGCGCAGACAACGATATCGCCGGAGCAGTTCTGTAAGATGACCGGAAAGATCGAAGCCTGGGTCGGCGAAGTGGTCATCAGGGAGACCATCTGCAAGTCGGTGGTCAAACGCAGCGAAAACCTGCGTCAATTCGCCGGTCTTGTGGATGTATTGTTGATGGTTGGCGGACACGTGTCTTCGAATACCAGGATGTTGCACAACATCTGTCTCGGTCGAAATCCCAGGAGCTATCATGTGTCGTCTCCGGAGGAGCTTGATCCGGCATGGTTCAGCGACGCCCATCTGATCGGGGTTTCGGGATCGGCATCGACACCGCTCTGGCTGTTGCAGGAGTTCGTCGATTTCCTGGAAAATTGGATCAAAGAGGGCAGGATTGGGTAGGAATGCCAGTGTGAGGAAATCATGAGAACCACAGTCTTATCAACATCTGCGTACTGGCGACAGCCGGTGTTGCAGCCGCCTGCGACCTGCCGGAGGTGGTCGGGATTTTCACGCCACCAGGGGTACTCTCCCCTTAATAAACCCGTCCAGCAAGCTGTCCGGGCACACTCAGCAAGCAGTGCTGTGTAAGATTTAAGGTACCCCCCCCCTTTTGTCCCCTTCTACTACCTACTTGAGTAAAAAAGCGTATAAAAGATGCTGTCATTCCCGCGAAGGCGGGAATCCAGGCAACTTACGTAATATCAAATGCTTATCTGGATTCCCGCCTTCGCGGGAATG
>JALGVR010000004.1 GCA_025774605.1 bacterium
TCAGAATGACGACAAGCTGTTCAGAATGACGACAAGCGCACACAATGACAACACGCGGTAATCAATATCTTCTCCGAATTAGCACATCGACTTAATATATATAAATAAAGCCGGTCTTGCAACCATGTCAGTTATTGACAACATTCTTTCTCGCGGAGTCGATTTGATATTGTCATTCCGCGGGACGAGTTTCACATATAATTACTCTTCCTGATCGTGAATAACAGTTGCACGTGCTTGATTTGACGGGCATTCTCAACTATCTTAATGCTATCATTATCGGCTTGCAGCAAAACAAACTCGACCAGGAAACAGCACAGATGAAAAAGCCTCATCAGATCTACTTCGAACCATTCAAAATCAAGATGGTTGAACCACTCCCCGTTGATAATCCTCTAAATCCCTTTGCAATCAAACACCGGGAATCAATTCTAAAGGAGACGCATTACAACCTGTTCAACGTTCCCGCCGCGGAGATCGCCATTGATCTTCTGACCGACAGCGGCACCGGGTCGATGAGCCAGGAACAATGGTCGGCATTGATGCTGGGTGATGAATCATACGCTCAGGCGACCAGCTTCAACCATTTCGAGGCTGCAATCAAGGATGTCATGTCGCTGGATTTCCACGTGATTCCCACTCACCAGGGTCGCGCCGCCGAGAATATACTCTTTCACGTTCTCAACAGTGTTGCAGCCGATGCGGCTGTCAACGGCGGTCCGTTGAGACGCAGGGTGTTGATCAACTCCTTCTTCGACACAACCGCCGGTAATGTCTGCCTGCACGGCCCACTCAAGGAGGAAGACCACGATCTGGCGGCTGAATTGCTGGGGAGAGATTCCTACATCTTTCGGGAACGAGACCACAATCCGATGTCATGGCGCCGATACGAAGCTGAGTTGAAGCAGTCGATATTTATCAAGCAGAACCAGCTCGTAGTCGATCAGACCAGACCGGAACTGTTTGAACATGGGATTTTCGGCGGCAACATCAACCTCGATAGGCTCGAGGCGATACTCGGGAGCGACGTGGCGCGGCGCGAGCTGATGCTGGTCATGCTGACGGTCACCAACAACACCGGCGGCGGTCTACCGGTTTCACTCGCCAATCTGCACGCGGTGCGCGAGCTGATAGATCATTACTGCTCGAACGATGAGGTTTGGTTTACGGGGCTTCCACCGCTGATGCTGTTCCTCGATGCCTGCCGTTTCGCGGAAAACGCCTACTTCATTCAACAGTACGAACCAGGCAACAAGAACCGGTCGGTCTCCGAAATAGCGCGCGAGATGTTCGAACTGGTGGACGGCTGCACCATGTCGGCGAAGAAGGACGGCATGGCGAACATCGGAGGTTTCATAGCCTGTCGCTCCGAGGAGCTGATGCGGCGATGTTGGGAATACATGGTTGAGATAGAGGGATTTTACACCTATGGCGGTCTGGCGGGCAGAGACCTCGAAGCGATTGCGGTTGGAATGCGTGAGGGCGTTGATGATTTGCGGGTTGCGCAGCGTGTCGAACAGGTGAGGAAGCTGTGGCGATGGCTTAAGGACGAGAACGTACCGGTCAAATCGCCGTGTGGCGGTCACGGAGTCTTCGTGAAGGGGCGAGCCTTCTGGACGTTGAACGGGGAACAGATCATTAAAGACGAGGATTTACCGGGACATACACTGGCGATTGAGCTGTATCGTCAGTATGGCGTGCGCGGCTGCGAGATCGGCACCATCATGTTCGGCGATTACAACCCGTCAACCGGCAAGCCTTCGAGGGTCGCCCCGGATGAGGATTATGTCAGGCTGGCTGTACCGCGCCGGGTGTACACGGATACCCATCTCGAATATGTCGCTTCAGCGTTGCTGGAGTTATATGCCAACCGCCGAAGCTGTCCCTGGCGTGGAATGCGCTTCAGTTATCGGCCGGACGCTCTGCCGCATTTCCTGTCGCATTTCGAGCCGATACCCGCTTAGCGGCGACCTGCTTGAAGATGACGATGTAGATATTGGGGTGGTGATGTGTTTATCCGTCGCTGTACTGCCCTGAAGTGCTGGTCAAACGGGATGTCTGGCAAAAGGTGCGTGAATGGTTGAAAGCGGATCAATGAGACAAGCCTGCCCATCTCCGGCAGGGGGAGCTATCTGCTTTCGCTTCGTTCTCTCGCTTCACTAACCCGTAATCCACGTCCGTCGAGGTCGGATCCATTGAGCGCCTCAATCGCCGCTTCTGCTTCGTCTTCATCCATTTCAATGAAACCGAATCCGCGCGATCTACTCGTAACCCGGTCTGTCACCAACTTTGCAGAATGAACAGTCCCATACTGTTCGAACAACTTGCGCAAATCATCCTCGCTGGTGGTGAAAGGCAAATTCCCCACATAGATCTTTTTTGGCATCGCTCTGAAGTTCCTCTAAAAATGTCTTCACTCTGATCTTCCCCTAAAATTAACAATACTCTGTGCAAAAAACAAGTGATTATGTATGCGCAGGCTATCGCTGTCGGCAGAAAACGGGAATAATGACGCGAGGCCGGATCCACTCTACCGAAGCAATGAACTTCGCGTGAAATTCAAGAAATTGAAATCGGAGCGTATTTTTCCGGCATTTATTTTCGGATGACATGATTTACATCGTATAAAATAACATTGATTGCATATGTGATTGCCGGAGTCTGCTGTTTGGGGTTATAGTGTTTAACTGGCTTCCTTTATGATGCCATAATACCATGTATAAAGTTCAGAATTTTGTTCCCGCGAAGTCAGTATGTGCGGGCATGTGAAAAGCGCACGGAGTCTCATCGTTTCCTCGAAGGGTGGAATCCAGCAACTCCAGCAATATCGGCACCTTCTCCGGCATTTCACACCCGCGCCCGCGAGGGGATGCCGTTTAGGGCGGACAGGAATGTCCGCCCTCCAGGATTCACACCCGCGTCCGCGAGGGGATGCCTTCGTTGGATGACGAATCCCGAAACAGCCTGCTGTTTTTCGGACAGACCGGTACAGAGGGATGACGTGCGCGGGAAGTGCCGGGGTGGACTGCAAGGGTATAAAAGAGTATTTCAGGGAACTGCTGTTGATTCACACCGAAAGTCTTGATTGGCGTGATGATCCGTTTGCCAAACCACCTTAGGTTTGTTACATTTAGGCAGTCTTCACTTGCACAACGATTTACCGCTTAAAATTTGGAGTCAATGATAGTGAGCGATCGTCCCCGTCTGATTCTCCTTGTGGACGATGACAGGGCAAATGTTGAAGTATTCCGGCAGGTATTGGCGGGCTGTCCGGAGAAATATAGGTTGCTGATTGCTTCGAATCTAAGCGAAGCGCGCCGTTATCTGGCACGGGTCCAGCCCGACCTTGTTTTAGCCGGCTCGTTATTACCGGATGGTGAAGGTATCGAACTGTTGTCCGGGGATCCGGACATCCTTGATTTGCCGGTTGTGATTACAACCACGCGGGACGACGCGCGTGCAGCGGTTGAAGCCATGAAGGCCGGGGCGATGGATTTCATCGCCAGGTCAGACCTCTCACCGGCCGATCTGCCGCTCGTAATCAACCGGCTTCTCGAGGACGGGAGAGGGGTCACTGAGCGCAGGAGAGAGGTGGAAGCGCTGCGGCAGAGTGAGGAGAAATTCCGCAGTATCGTCGAACAACTGCGCGATGGAATCGTCGTGACCAATGAAGCGGGTGTTATTCTCGAATGGAATCACAACCAGGAGGTGATCACCGGTTTGAAGCGTGAGGAGGTGATCGGCAAGCCGATTTGGGAAGTGAGGCTGATGAATGCGCCCGAAGAGGAAAGAACTCATGAGTTTTTAGAGCGCTTCAGGCGGAATCGAATCGAGATACTCCAGAGCATCAAAGAGGGGCGGCAGACGTGGAAGGACATGTTGAATGAGGTTGACATCCAGCGTCCCGACGGCGCCCGAAGATCCATACAATCCTCGGTTTTCAGGGTGATGACCGATGATAGCTTCCTGATTGTCTCCGTCATCAGGGATATCACCGACCAGAAGCGCGCAGAAGAGAATCTGAAGAGCAGTGAGGAACGCTTCGCCAAATTCACAGCCGCAGTGACGGATGTAATCTACCGCTACGATCCTATTAACAACCGCTACGATTTTATTTCACCCTCTTTCGAACGGCAGACCGGATATACCCTTGAGGAGCTCCATGCCGACCCGGTGGGGGTCACTAAAAATCTGACTCATCCCGATGATGTCGATCAAATATTCAACGCGGTCGATGAGCATATCCGCAAGGGTTCCGAAGCGGGTCCGATCGCGGTTCAATATCGGGTGGTGCGAAAGGACGGTCGGATCATATGGGTCAGCGACAGGAAGGACTTCGAGTTCGGAGACGACGGTTGGGTATGTCGCATAAATGGAATAGTGCGTGACATCACCGAGCGAGTGCAGACCCAGGAGCGGTTGGATTCACTGATCAGGAGCCTGCCGGATACGATTCTGTACCAGACCGGCGGTGGTACCGAGTATGTTTCTTCAAATGTTGAGAATGTGATCGGCTATTCGGTCCAGGAGATCAGCAGCAACAGGAAGTTCTTTCCCCGTTTGATTCATCCTGATGACCGCAAGCTGTTGAAGGAGACCCACCAGGGATGGTTGAAGTCCGGCGCCGACGGCGTGGTGGAAGTTGAATTTCGGGTGAAGCGGCGCGACGGTGAATATATCTGGATGCTGGACAGGATGATCACCGCATATCTGACGCCCGAAGGGCGGCACTCCTACTTTGGCGTGATGATCGATATAACCAGACGTAAACAGTCCGAGGAGGAGCGCGAAAAATTGATAAGCGAGCTCCAGGAGGCGCTGTCGAAGATCAAGGTGTTGAGCGGTTTGGTGCCTATCTGCGCTCATTGTAAGAAGATCCGTGATGATAAAGGATACTGGAATCAGCTTGAGGATTATATCGCCCAGCATTCCGACATGGTTTTCAGCCACGGCACCTGTCCCGAATGCGCCAGGAAGTTGTATCCGGATTATTACAACGAAGATGATGATCATTAGGGAATCATGAAGTCTTGGACTCGACGGCGCGGCTTCGATACGGGAACAATTCGTCGGATCCGTCATTAGAGGAATGTTCAGGCAGCGGATTTCAGCGATTTGATACTGTGACAGGACACCAACGTACATTTTACCTGTCCATGATTACCGTGCAAATGGAAAACAGGAGAGGGACTCAGCCGCAATTACAATCCGCCCCCGTTTATATCTATAGATTCTGAAAAGAACTTGATTTGCACTGCGTTAAATGTTAAATTTCCGGAATATCGAGTCTTCAAGCTCACTCTGAAATAGCTATTCCACAGGCTCGACTCCTGTAATCAAACCGCGATCCGTCATTATTGGCTGTGAAGCGGAAGAATGACAGGAGAAAGGGTTTTGAAGGTGATGGGTTCATGCATCCGGCTGCTGGCTGATTTGTCATCATTCCCTGTCATCGCGGGTGATAATTGGACTGAAGTCAATAGTGTCAAGCTCAAGAACAGTTACATCATGACCATTATCAATAATCCTGGTCCTGGGAGCCAAGCTGGGCAAGTATTGGGACAGAAACCTCTGCTGAGACCTGGTGTTCATGCTGAAGAGCCCTCTGTTACACTTGACCAGATAAATAGAAGACTGAAAGCGGAGATCGAGGAGCATAAGAAGACAGAGAAGATTCTGCGGGAATATCAGAATGCTGTGGAAAACACCAACGACCTCATAATAATTCTCGATTCCAACTATGTTGTCAGGCTTGTCAACGATGCCTTCCTGCGCCACTTCAATCTGGATAGAAAATGGGTTGTCGGCAACAAGGGGGAAGCCGTGTTCGGAGGGGATCTGTTTGAATCCAGTATAAGGCAATATATCGACTCGTGCATCGTTGATAAGCCCACGCCACCGCATGACGACATCATTCTCCGCCAGCAGGATGCCGACAACAGGCATATGCAGGTTTCATGCAACCCGATAAGAAACGAGAGGGGTGAGGTTTCAAGAGTAGTCTTCGTGATGAAGGATATCACCGACATCGTCCGCTCCAAGATGGCGTTCAAGACCTTCAAGGTGATATCCGACAGGGTCGGTTATGGAGCCGTGATCATCGACCTTGAGGGCAATCTCATCTATGTCAACGAATCCTTCGCCAGGATGCACGGCTATAAAGTGGATCAGCTCATCAGTAAAAATATATCAATCGTTTACACCGATGAGCAATGGCGTATATTCCAGAAATTAAAAAAAAGACTTATCGCCACGGAAAAATCATTCACCGAGGAGATCTGGCACAAGAAGAAGAACGGTGTCGTCTTTCCGATAATGCTGACCAGCACGCTTATCAAGGACGAAAACGGTGATCCGCTCTATATTTCCAGCTCCTCCATCGATATAACGCAGCGCAAGCGCGACGAAGAGGCACTTCAATACAGCGCTGAATTCGAGCGACTCATCACCTCGATATCCACCTGGTTGATAAACCTCACTCCGCATGAGATAGACGACGGGATAGAAAAATCGCTGAAGGACATTGCTGAATTTGCGGGTGTGGACCGCAGCTATGTATTTCAGTTCTATGATGACGGCAAGAGAATAACCAACACTCATGAGTGGTGCCGTGAGGGTGTTGAATCGCAGATCGGCAACATGCAGGACATCATTATCGATGCGGAGCTGCCCTGGTTTGCCGAACGGATAAGAAATTCAGAAGTAATCCACATTCCCCGCGTATCATCACTGCCGCGTGAAGCAGATCTGGAACTGAGCTTCTTCAGGCGGTTGAAGGTCAAATCGGCAATTATCGTACCGATGAATGCACGCGGTTCATTGGTGGGATTTCTTGGCTTCGAATCGATTCGATCGAGGAAGACCTGGACGGACAACGATATTACGCTGTTCAAGATCATCGGTGAGATCTTCGTAAATACGTTCGACCGAAAGGAGGCTGAAGAGAGGACGAGTCTATCGCTGCAGGAGAAGGAGGTTCTTCTGAAGGAGATCCATCACCGGGTGAAGAACAATCTCCAGATCATCTCCAGCCTCCTGAACCTGCAAGCCAACTACCTGACTGAAAAGCCCTATCGTGAGATGTTCAGAGAGAGCCAGAACCGGGTGAAATCCATGGCGCTCATCCACGAAAAGCTTTATCAGTCCAAGGATTTTGTCAGTATTGATTTCTGTGACTATATCAAGGACCTTGCCACAAACCTGTTCCGCTCCTACAAGGTCGATCCCCAGTCGATCAACCTTGAGATAAACGTTACCGATGTCCATCTGGAAATCGACAAAGCCATACCGATAGGTCTGATCGTTAACGAATTGATAACCAATTCTCTGAAACACGCCTTCCCCGGAAGAAAGGAGGGGAGGATAGTTGTGAATTTCAGATCCGGCGATAACGGCCGGTATGTGCTGCAGGTTGGCGATGATGGCATCGGGATCCCGGATGATTTTAATTTCAAGGAGACAACGTCTCTGGGTTTACAGCTCGTAAGCACGTTGGCCGATCAGATCAAGGGGAACATCAGGCTCCTTGGTAGACCGGGAACCAAATTCGAGATTGTGTTTTCACGACAGAAAAACAGGTAGAAGGGTCTGGAATGAACGGTAGAGAAATACTGGTGGTTGAAGACGAAGGTATCGTCGCCAGGGATATCCAGAACAGGCTGAAACTGTTGGGATATTCCGTCTCCGCGATTGCCTTGACTGGAGAGGATGCGGTCGAGAAAGCCATAAAGTACCGCCCTGATTTGATCCTTATGGATATCATGCTGTCCGGGGATATGGACGGCATCGAGGCAGCCGCCCGTATTCGCGAACATATGGATATTCCAATTATCTATCTAACCGCGTACTCCGATGAAAACACTCTGGCAAGGGCAAAGGTCACCGATCCCTATAACTACATTCTCAAACCCTTTGATGATGACGACTTGCGCATCGGGATAGACCTGGCGTTCAACAAACACAAGTCTGAACGGGAACTGCACTACAGGGAACAATGGTTGCAGACCATTCTGGCGAGCATAGACTCCGCGGTTATCGCAACTGACACAAAAGGCTTCACCATCTTCATGAATCATTCCGCGGAGAGAATAACCGGTTGGATGCAGAGTGAGGCTCGGGGCAAAACCGTTGAAGATGTGTTTGTATATGAAAACAACGATGCCGGCTTCACGTTAAGAGACCAGGTTTTAAGGGTTCTTAGAACAAACAACACGGAATCAGTCGCTGAAGGAATGAAGTTGATTGACCGCGGTGGAAGGAGGAGACCGATCAAGGGCAATTGCTCTCCGTTGAAATTTGGCGATGGCAAAGTGATTGGTGCAATGATCATTTTTGAGAGCACGCCTGAAGTTGACAGGGCGGAAACACCCGTGCATTCGGCTGTCTCAGATGCTGATTTTCTTATCTCGCTTGAACAGGGAGAGACTTTAAATCCTCTTTTTACGCAGGAGGTTACTGAATTTGTCCGCATGTTGACGATCGCTCCGGTCGCCAGGGGAGGGTCGCGCAACTGGGTGCAGACCTTCGGGGACTTCAAGGTGAGGCTTGACGGCGTTGAGATTGATATGACCGGCTGGAGATCGAAAAAGGCCGTCGATTTGCTGGCATACCTGATCCTGAAGTTTCCCCTGTCGGTGCACAAGGAGATCCTGATCGAATATCTTTGGCCCGAAGTGGATCCGGAGGTCGGGAGCAGGAGACTGCATCATGTAATCAGCGAACTGAGACGGTACCTGGAGCCCGGGGCGGCACGCTATACGCGGGAACAATACCTGATTTATGATCATGGTGAATACAGGCTGTCGCTCCGCGGCAAGGTTGTGATAGACCATGTTATTTTCGAAGAGGTTGTCCGCGCCGGGAACCGCTTGTGGGCAAGAGGGGAAACAGAGGGAGCGACGCGACTTTACCAGGAAGCGATGCAGTGGAAGAGGGGCGATTTCTTTCCCAAGTATTTATATGAACGGGATTTTGAAGAGAAGCGCGAGCTTCTTAATCAGTTGGAAAACCTCATCCAGGTGCGAATCGGGGATAAAAAACTGGTTTGACCGGTTATTATCGGATCCGAATTTTCTTGTCCGAAATGCCCGGACAACTGATTTATCCGTTTCCCCCGAGCACGCTGCGAAATAAAAAGAATCGTATTTTATTTGAAATTGAAGCAAGCGGGATTATTCAGACGATAATCAGTTTTTTCAAACAAAGTGATGTAACTTAACGGTTGAATCACGTTAACTATAGTGTCTTCAATTCCGTACCAAAACGGGCGGATAGGATATTCGCCCTCCCTGATTTACGGTTTTCCTGTTTGCTGGATTTAGTGTATACTTCATCTTCAGGGCAAGGTCAATCCGAGCGGTTTAATACCGCCGGGTGGGGCTGGATTAGTGATTAGTTAAACGAAAAAATCCAATTATTATATGTACTTACATTTAACTGAAGTCCCGATCGATCACGATGTTGGGCAAGCTTACAGTCGCGCCTCTGCATGTCGGCTGAGTTTCTTACCATTTCTGCTTGCAGTTCTTTTTCTGTTTCTGGGCGTATCCGCAGGTTTCGGTCAGCGGTTCCCCTCAACTGATCATCAGGTTAAGCAGGCTGAGCAGACGGCCAGGCAACTGCTGAAGCGACGCAATTATTCTGAAGCGATCTCCTTTCTGCAGAACGAGATCGAACTTCACCAGAAGGATGCGGCACGTTTCCCGTTTTACCTGATGTTGATCGACGCGCTACTCAGCATCGGCGACCTTGACCGGGCGCAGAGTACTATCGCCGAAGCGGAGAGCCACATAACCTGGAGCTGGGATCAGGCGGCATTGGATAAGCTCAAGCGCAGACATTCCGCCATGCAGGATCTGTTGTCCGATTCGGTTCTGGTGGCGGGAAAAGTGCGGGGAGAGAGGATCGATACACTCGCCGCCCCCCAGGAGGCGACACCCGGAGCACAGGTCATGGTTACCAACTCCTTCTTCGAAGCTGATCTCCGCATGATTATGTCCGATCTCTCGATGGAGACCGGCATTCCCATTCTCTGGGATCCCACTTTGAAGGGTTTGGTTACCTATGAAGCCATCGATAAACCCCTTGAAGAAGTCCTTGCCGCTCTGCTTTTCCCCAACGGTTTTACGTACAGGTACGTCAATGGCGCTTATTATGTGGGTTCCGTCAAACCCGGGGATCCGGCTTTTACGATGTTGTCGACGACGAAGGTAATACCATTGGCGAATATAATCGCCAGGGAGGCCGTTAAATCGTTGTCGGATTTTTATGAACCCTATGTCAAGGTTTCCGAATCAAACAACACGGTCTGTATCACGGCTCCGCCGATCTTCGTGGATCGGATCAGCGAAGATCTGAAGAAGCTTGACAGACCACCGGTGCAGATATCGATCGAAGTCATCGTGGTTGAGTTGTCGACCACCGGCATGCATGAGATGGGGTTGGACTGGACGATTACGCGCAGCGCCGAACGATCACCGAAATATCCATGGTCGATAGGTTCCAATCATACTAATATCGAAAACGGATCGTTCACGGGAGATTACACTCAGGCCGGATTCAAGGTCGGCGGTTACATGACCGACCTTGTTCTGCAGTTGCAGGCATTGGTTGAGAGCGGAGACGCCAGGATCCGTGCCAACCCAAGGATAACCACCATGCATGGCCGGCAGGCTGAAATCGGTATAACCCGGGATCAGTATTTTGTCATCCAGACCACCGGTGGCGCACAACAGCAACAGTACAACACTCTGCAGTCCGTAAGCTCCGGGATCCGCCTGGAAATCACCCCTTACGCGTCCGAATCGGGAGAAATCACGGTGGAGGTCAATCCTCAGGTGGGAGATGTTGTCGGTCAGGGGGCCGAGGGGTTTCCGGAGATAAACACGCGCAGCGCAAGCACCTCAGTTCGGGTAAAGGATGGCGAAACCTTTACGATTGGTGGACTTAACATTGAACAGAACAAGATAACAAGAAGGAAAATTCCTGTCTTGGGTGATATTCCGTTGTTCGGTTACCTGTTCCGCTACGACAAACAGGAGATGCGCGACACCGATTTGGTCATCTTCATCACCCCGCGACTGCTGGAAAATGACAAATAGTCAACTTTTTTAAGGTGTACTGAAATTGATAGAATTTTCAAACAATTGTCGAACTGTTTTCAAACAATTCCCTTTAACTTACCTGACATCGTTCGATAGAGTTATCGAAATCGATGGCTAAGCGTTTTCCTCATTAAAACTATTAAGAAAGGCTGATTGTCCGTCAGCCTCGCCAAGATCTTCTGAAATTCATCCATCGGCGTTTTACCACTCCGGTCATCCGGGGTGGACCGGGTAAACGCTGAGACTGAATAACTCCCGAAGGGGAGATATAAAATAGGGAGGCCGCCCCGGGATTGGGCAGGAACCTGGTATCCCGAAGACGGCCGGCTGAGTCCTCACCTCGCCTGATTTGCGCGACGGAGGCTCACTAAGTTATACGAAATAACTTTAGGAGAGTTCATGGTCAAAACGTTATTTTCCCTGTTAGTGGTTGGTTTGCTTTTGTTTTCACCGGTTTTGGCTGACGAGCCGCCAGCTCATGGAGGTTACCAGGCGGGTTGGGGAATGAATCCCAATAATTGGCAGACTGCTACCGGTTGTTACAATTCCGGGATCGGTATTTACGATCCACATCATGGTGGAGGCGGTGGTTCCTGGGTCGTCGGTTACGAAGACGGATGCAACAATCCGATTTACATCCAGTACGACAACATCACCCTCGACCTCTGGATCGAAATGTACATGATCCAGACCTACTGCTTCACCCAGTACCAGTGGCACCGCATTGGAAACCAGGATGAGTATATCAATTTCTACATCTGTGGCACGGTTTTCTCCAATAACGGCCAGTACATCCAGCTGATGCGCGGCGATGAGGATTTGGATTATCTTCACTTCCGCGAGGACATCTTCGGTCGTACGGGTCGGGGGAGAGATATTCCCATCACCTGGCATTACGCCTGGGGCGCCTATGATCACTATAACGAAACTCCTCCGGACTGCGAAGACATTCCGGAAGGAGACTGGCACGAGATCGTTCCGAACCAGTGTGGCAATCTCTCATTCGTGATCCCCGAGCCCTGCGACCACTGGTTCTGTTTCTGGGGCCAGTTCCATCTTCTCTATCACGAGAATGACGGTCACTACGGATTGGTTATGGCTGGTTGCCCTGCGCCAATGCTGTAACGAGAACAGGCAAACTTTCAGTTGACGTCCGGTCGACTGATTTTTTATTAACTAAACGATCTTTGGAAAATTCAATTGCCCAGCATGATATCATCCCGGCTTTCGGGATGACCGGGCCATGCAGAGGGCGCTGAATCACCTTCCTTCGGGAAGGAAGTAAAAAGGGTAGTCGCCCCGGGATTTTGGGTTGCAACCTTCATTCCCGCGGACGGCTGGCTGAGTCCTCGCCCCGCGCGAGTCGCGAGGTGATGACGATTAAATCAATGTTATACGAAAGAACTTTAGGAGAGTTCCATGTACAAGTCAATCTTTGCATTATTGATAGTCGGTTTGCTTATTGCAGGACCGGCTCTGGCAGGTCCACCCCCTGCATACGGTGGTTATCCGGCAGGTTGGGGCAACAATCCCACTGAATGGCAAAGGTCCTTTGGTACCTGCTACAAGTGGGCGCTTTTTAGTCCAATTGAATGCCATCCACCTGAAGGCGAGTGGAATGTTTTCGTAGAAGGGGACTTGGTAGGTCATGATTACTGCTGCGAGATCACCATCGAGATGTGGATCGAACTGTATGCCCTGATGACCTACGACTACACCGCCTGGATGTTCCACCGTCTCGGTGACGAAGCTGAGACCGTCAACGGCTTCATTACGGGAACCATGCAGAGTAACCATCCTCAGTGCATGAACCTGGTTCCGGGTATGGGCTTCAACCTGAATTACCTCCAGTTTGCACACAATGTCTGGGGCCATCGTGAAGACATCGACGATATTCCTCTCAACTGGGGCTATGTCTGGGGTAGCGGTCTTGATTACCCTGACGGCTATGCCGATGATCCGGCATATCGCGATGACGGTGGTATCTATTATCCGATAGAACCCGATAATGAAGGCATTCTTAGCTTCTGCATCGACGTTGAGTGCGATCACTGGTTCATCTGGTGGTTCTGGTTCTATCTGCCGTACCATGTCGACGACGGCTACTATTATCTGCTGTTCGCCGGCTGCCCGGTACCGCTGCTGTAGTTAAGAACAGACCTGCATTCAGGCCGACCACAGGCCGGCTGAGTAATGCGATGATCTTTTACAGATCAAATACCCGGAGTGTTACTGTATGATTTCAAATCAGGATTCGAGAATCGACCGGGTATTGAATTCCCTTCCAAACGGAAGGAAACTGGAAAGCCGCCCCGGAAGAGGATTTCCGGGATCGGTTGGATTGGTCCATGCCTCGCTTGGATGCGCGGCACCGGGCCGCACACAATTCGACAGTTATACAACTGAACTTTAGGAGAGTTCCATGTACAAGTCAATATTTGCTATATTGTTAGTTGGTCTGCTCTTAGCAGGACCGGCTCTGGCGGGTCCGCCACCCGCAAACGGCGGCTATCCTGGAGGTTGGGGCAACAACCCAACCAAGTGGGATGACTGCACTGGCTTTTACCAGGATTGGGCGCTTTATGATGCGAGTACACCTCCTTCTTGCGCAGGCTGGAACGTTTTCGAGGGTGGTGTTCTTCAGGGTCGCGCCTTTGTAGCGCCCATGAGCATTCAGCTTTGGGTTGAGCTGTACGCCGAGATGACCATTTACATGACCAACACCCAGTTCCATCAACTGGGCGGCGATGGCGATGACTTCACCTTCTACTTCGGCGGTGTGGTCGCCAGTAACAACTCACAGCAGATCTGCGTTACCGGAAACGGCATGCCCCTGACTCATCTCAGGTTCCAGCATGACATCTTTGGAAACGATGATCCTTACGCCAGCAACTGGGCGGTTTCTTACTACATCGCATCCGGCCAAGGCAATGATCCGCCGTCGCCGGAGGAAATCCAGCGGTGGACTTCGATCGAGCCCGATCAGGGTAGATTCTGCTGGGAGTTCCCCAAGTGTGACTGGTGGTTCTGGATTAAAGGCCATTTCTGCATTGAATACCACGAGCACGACGGCTATTACCTGCTTTCTCTGTTAATCTGCCCGATGCCGTACCTGTAGGACCAACTTTGAGATATCACGATTTCAGCCGGTGCCCGGCCGGCTGAAATCGCCTTTTTTCATTTTGAGCAAAGCGCTTAATTGCAGAAAATTAACATCGCTATGGGAAATGTGAAAAATTGCTTTCACTTTTTCTGTAATTGTGGTAATTTACCTGTTGAACTGTCAATTAAGCGCTTTATCGTCAATTAACTGAATTATTGGGACATGAAGAAATTCCTCCTTACATCCGGTTTGATCTTTACCTTAATCCTGCTTCCTTTCTCCATTTCTTTTGCAGTGATGCAGCTAATTCCACCAATACAGGAGATCGAGGTTCAGCGGGGACGTACAGAAACGTTCAGCATTGTTGTCAAGAACGTGGGCGACGAGGATGTTCCCAGCAGGTTCGTCGCGTATGATATGGATGTCAGCGTTGAGGGACGTCCCGATATCGCTGACAGCACCATAGCCGACAGCATTGCCGCCGACAGCACCCTGTTAGACAGCCTTTCAGATTTACTGTGGACGCGCGGCTGCGGCAAATGGATTACGCTGGATCAATCTGAAGCCATGATAAAGGCGCACGAGTCGATCACGCTGACCGGCACGATAACTGCGCCAATGGATGCTGATGGAGGATACTATGCCCTGATAAAAGGCTTCTTTGTCGGAAGCGATTTCGAATCCGAGTCGGAACAGGACAAGAAAACAATCAGGCTCGAGAGTCAGGCTGCCGTGGTTTTATTGGTGAGAATCCCATCCAGTCGAAACCGGGCGATCATTTATCCTGATACGATCATAGTGTACCCCATGGGAGAAAAGGGGAGGGATGAAGTATTCGACGCCGGCCATGAGACCGGGTGGAGTGTTCTTCTTCCGGTGCGGAACGTCGGGAATATCCATACTGTCGTTTCGGGGGCGGTCAGCTTCTGGACGGCGAGCGGTACGAAGATAGAGGCGGCGGAATTAAAGGGCGGCAAGGGGTATGTGCTTCCCGGCAGAGTGAGAAACTTCCGCGCCAGCGGCACTGATTTTCTCAGTGATGGATACTTCATGATCCGCATCAGCCTTCAGAATGACCAGGGGATGAATGTGACGAAATCATTCCCCTTCGCCATAGTCGAAGGCGATGTGTATCCCGGGGCATTGTCCGATGACCTTAAAGAGTTGTTGCGTACCGCTACTCCGGCTTTCCGCCTGAAACAGCCGTTTCTCACGCGTGAGGTTACTCCCGGCGGTTCATCATTCATGGCGGTCCAGTTGCAGAGCGTTGTTGAGGATACCGCGCTCCTTATTCCCCATGTGACGAATTGGAAGCTGTCCGAAGCCGGCGGCGCGATTCTGACTGATGAGGATGATCCCGATCTTCGCTCCTGCAAATCATGGTTTGAGTTCACTGAAGACCGATTCATCCTTGCACCGGGGAGGAACAAATCATTCAAGATGCGCATCAACGTTCCGGAAGATGTTGCGGGTGAATACTATGCTGCGATAGTCTTCTATCGCGACAGCACCAAGCTGGATCTGCCGGATGAATTCCTGGGCAGCCGCACGCAGTTGATCGCTCTTGCGACCACCCAGGGAACGGTGTCTGCAATCGAGGTTGACTCCATTGAAACGCAGGTGCTGCGCGATCCTTCTATGACCTTGCACCGGTTCATGTTTACGGTTCGCAATGTCGGAAACATGCACTGTTACGCCCATGGCAACTTGAGCCTTGAGAAGGAGGTCTCCAAGGGCTTGTATGATCCTGTCGGTAAAGCCAGAGAGTTCGGCAATGTGGCGCTGTATATTCTTCCCGGCGGTCAGAGGACCTACGCGGTGGACGTGCCGAACCTTGAGCCCGGCAAATACAGATCGATTCTGGCCGTAACGTACAGGTCTGGTGAACAGCCGCTTGTCAATTACCAGGTTTATGAACTAAAGTAAAGGGGACGATGTCGCATGAACACACCCTTCATACTCAACTTTGAGGAATGCCGGTTGTGGCGCAGTGTATTCATAATGATCTTCTTTATGCTTATAGCGCTGCCTTTTCAAGTGTTTGCACAGCCAGTAATGAATGAACAGCCCCGTCTTGACAACAATAATCAATTCCAGGTTCACCGAGTATTCCAAGAGGCTGACAACGACGAACCGATCCCCTTCGATGAACCGAACATGTGCCCGCCCGATCCTCCACCACCTGAGATGGAGTTCTATTTAGCCTGGACCAACTATGAAATACACCGGGTCAATGACGATTCATTGATCGAGATTATCCTTAATGGAAGGGTGCGAACCACGGAAGACTTATGCTGGAAGCTCACCACGGCCGCTCCGGAGAACGGCGGACCGCCCCGCCTCTATTTCGTTGAGGATATCTTCAACCGCGAGAATGGTTCCGATATTCCATTAAACTGGCAGATTAAGATCAAGCGCGGCGGTGTCTGGAGCCATTGGCACAATATGACGGTGAATCCGGACAACTCCCTGACCTATGTGTTTCCACAAAGTGACTGCCGGTACAGGTTCAGAGTCCGCATCAGAGGTAATCCGATCTATCATCAGGGAGACGGGCACTACCGCCTCGAGCTTAATCAGCAGTTGATCCCGGAGCTTTAGCTATTATAAAAACCGGTGGGGGGATACAGTTGTTAAGGTTGTCTGCGGTACGGATAAGGCGTCGACTTTTATTTGGTCGACGTTTTTTTTGGTGTGCGTCTAAGATTAATCTACAGGAACAGGTTTATTTTCTGGGCACCGATGTTCAGGAAGTCCCAGACCTGGTCGAGATCCTGATTTTCTATTCCCAGCGCCTTGAGTGATCCTTCGTACGGCTCGTCCGGTTTCGGGTTTCCACTTGCACCAATCATGTTTTTATGACAGAAGTAATTAGCCAGTTGGACGAGATGGACGAAGTACTCATCATCGGCGGCTTCCTCGGGGCTGTGATGAAGCCTGATAGCATTCACCAGAGGAACCGGAAGCTGCCAGTGTTCCGCAATCAATCCACCGATCTCCGCATGATTAATTCCGATCGATTCCTGTAAAACATGATGTAGCGGCTGTTTGCGTTCTTTTGCGGTCTCGAGGGCATTACGAAATATATCGGGGAAGAACTGGTCGAGTATCACCTTGCCGAAATCGTGCAGGAGTCCAACGACGTATGCGTCCTCGCAGTTCAGCTCCATTTTCAGGGAACTTAGCGCGCGCGCGATGTGAGCCGTCCCGATGGAGTGCTTCCAGAAAAGTTCGCGGTTAAAAAGCCGGCTCTGCTCGATCGGATAGTATTTCATCAGGCACAACGCCATAGTGATGCTCTTGATCTCATCGAAACCGAGGATGACTATCGCGTGATTCACATTGCCGATCTTTCGATTGAAACCATAGTAGGCGCTGTTGATGATCTTTAATATCTTTGCGGTCAGTGATTGGTCTTTAATAATGAGGAGCGATAGGTCGCGGGCTGAAGATGTAGGATCGGAAGTAACTTTGAAGATCTGATGAACGATCTTCGGCAGTGGTGCAAGTTTGCTGATCTGGATAATTTCGGAACGTATATTGACTTCCATCAAAGTTCCTTTTTGTTGATCTCCATTCATGAAACCAAGATAGTAATCATGCGGGCGTCTGTCAAGCGAAAACGACACCTAAACTCAACTCGATGCTCATAGATGTTGTACTGTTCGAACATCTTAGCCGCTGCCGGTGGTTCGGGTGTTGTTCAATGCGCATTTTCTCCTGCTGTTAATCCCAAAAAGTACCCGCAGGATGTTTCCATCCTGCGGTATGCCTGTCTATTTTACCTCGTATGTTTCGACCGGGCCGTCCCGATTTGATCAGCTTGAATCAACAGTCTCCGGGTTTTTAACGAATCAACAAACCTTGTGTAGTCAGTCGCCTGCCTTCCGCTTCCAGTGTGAATATATAGAGGCCGGTCGCCAGATCATGGGCAACCCAGGAAACGGAATGCCGTCCAGCCGGCAACTGCCCTGATAACAGTACGGCAAGCAGCCGCCCGGATGCATCGCTCACGGACAACCTCACCTCGGCTGTGTGTGGCAGCACGATGTCAATACGCGTCGAAGGATTGAACGGATTCGGGTAATTCCGACTCAGGCTGAACTCGACCGGCGGTTGTTCTTCGATGGATCTGATGCTTGTCGGCATTTCGACAATCAGGCTCCACCGTTCGCTTGATTCGACCGACAGCTCGCCGTCGCTTGCTTCAACCCACCAGGTGATTTCGACCCGGTTCACGCCTCCCGGCGTCCAGCCGAATTCCACCATCAGTCCGTGAACATCCTCAACCGTGAATTCGGCGGCCGGGAGATCGCTCCGGGAAACCGTGGTGTCGAAACCATCCCAGCTTGTCTGGAGGAACAGTGTGTATGACAGTTCGTCACCATCCACGTCGTCGGCTTCCTCCCAGGTGAATGTAACTTCGTCAACGGCTGATTCTATGACAGATCTGTCGATCGGCGCCAGCAGGCTGAAAGCGGCGGGGCGGTCATTGACCGGATCGATCACCACCCGGAAGGTATCGGTCGCCGCCGCGCCGGCTCGGTCTTGGGCGGTGATGACAATAAGCGCGCCCGCCTGGAGGTTGTAATCCTGGTCCGGAGCAAAGAACAGGATGTTGTCTTCGTCGATCTCCATGTTGATATCGGCGGGCGCGCCGGCAAATTCATAGCTTAACGTGTCCTCATCAGGATCGTAAAAGACGCTGTCGAGATCGGCGATTTCAACATGGCGAGGGTCAGGATCCTCCTCAATTTGTATGTTCCTGATTGGATGATCGACAACCGGCGGGCGGTTTGCCGGGCTGATGATGATATGAACGGACAGTTCGGCTGCCGCATCGCCTTCATCCAATACCTGGAAGACCGGATCGTATTCCCCCGTATCCTCAACGCTGGTCTGCCAGGTGAAGCTTCCGCTGTTGTCGCCGTTGTCCTCAAACCGGGCGCCGCGGTCGGCGGTACCGTCATCTTCTATCATCGAGAGATGCAACTCATCTCCCTCATTGTCAAGATCGACATCCCAGGCGGCAAGCGTGAACCGGATAAGTCCTTCTTCCCGAATCTCTTGATCTTCCGGCACATCAACCCATTCCGGCGGGTCGTTCACCGGATTGATGGTCAGGGTGAAGCTCTCCTGTACGACATCATCGCGCCGGGCATCGCTTAAGGTGAACCACTTTCTTCCGAATCCAGCGGAATCATCCGGACGGCGGGTGGCCTGTGCTATGGTCATGCGCGCTGACCTTACCGGTCCCGCGGGGACTGTACGGAGGCTGTTCGAACGGGTACGGCTCCGGGAAGCCATCAAGGCGTTCCGGTCGTCGTCCGATGCGGCTATGGTGATCTCGATTTCATCGACAAGATTGTAATTGTCATCCGGCTCGATGAACAGTACATTGTCCATGTCGATGCCAAGATTAAGCTCGTCTGGCAGGTTGTCCGGGCTGATGTTGAAGGTCAGCTCATCGTCATCCGGATCCATGAAGACGCTGTCCAGGTCGGCAATGTCAACCCGGCGCGGGTCGGGATCCTCGTTGATCGCCACGTTTTCAATCGATCCTTCAAGTTCCGGCGGACGATTCACGTTGTTTACTGAGATGATAATCGACTCACGGTCGCTCAACTCGGGATTACCGTCATCGGTCACAACGAACACCACCCGATACTCGCCTGACTGGTCGAACCCGGGTCTCCAACTGAAGCCGGCACCTTCCATCCCGGCGCCCCCGGGAAGATTTTCAGCCGAGAAGGTCAGGTTGTTCCCGTCCGGATCTTCGGCGGCAAGGCTGATGGTGAGCAACTCGTCCTCGTCCACCTCGCGGTCGCCGATATCAGCCAGCACCGGCGGTCGATTGACGTTGTATACGGTGATCGATATCATTTCCTCATCGGACAGGTTAGGGTCGCCGTCGTCGGTCACGCGGAGGGTGACCTGGTATTCACCAGCCTGTTCGAAGTCCGGAGTCCAGTTGAGGAAGTTGTCTTCGAGTTCGGCGCCCTCGGGCAGGTTGTAGGCTGCGAAGCGCAGGCTGTCGCCGTCCGGATCCTCTGCGTCGAGCTCAATATTCAGCTCCCCGCCTTCCTCGATCTCCTGGTCGCCGATTTCGGCAAGCACCGGCGTCCGGTTGATGTTATGCACGGTGATGGTTATCGTTTCTTCGTCCGACAGGTTCGGGTCGCCGTCATCGGTCACGCGGAAGGTCACCCGGTATTCACCGGCCTGGTCGAATCCGGGCGTCCAGCGGAATTCCGCACCATCAAGTTCGGCGCCTTCCGGTTGGTCGACCGCGTTGAACGTCAAATCGTCGCCGTCTGGATCTTCGGCTGACAGCGTGATCAAAAGTTCAGCGTTTTCATCAACTTCCCGATCCCCGATGCCGGAGAGAACGGGCGGACGGTTGACGTCGCCCACCGTTATTATGACGGTTTCCTCGTCGGTAAGCTGTGGCTCGCCGTTGTCAGCCACGCGGAAGGTTACCTGATGGTTGCCGGTCTGGTCAAAATCAGGCGTCCAGCGAAAGATGTTCTCTTCGAGCGAGGCGCCTTCGGGGAGTCCTTCGACGGAGTAAGTCAATTCATCTTCGTCGGGGTCTTCGGCGGACAGGGCGATGACAAGTTCGTTGTCCGCGTCGACCTGCCGGTTGCCGATTTCAGCCAGCGCCGGTGGTCGGTTGATATTCAGCACCGTTATGGTGATTGTTTCTTCGTCGAACAGGTTCGGATCGCCGTTGTCTGTGGCGCGGAAGGTCACGTTGTACTCTCCGGACTGGTCGTACTCGGGTGTCCAGTTGAACGACGCGCCTTCGAGCACTGCGCCGGTTGGCAGGTACTGCGCCGAGAAGGTCAGCTCGTCGCCGTCGGGATCCGTTGCTGTCAAGCTGAATTGGAGATCGGCGCCCTCGTTTATTTCGCGGTCGTCGATGTTGGAGAGCACCGGCGGCCGGTTGACATTCAGCACCGTGATGGTGACGGTTTCCTCGTCAGACAGGTTCGGATCGCCGTCATCCGTCACGCGGAAGGTCACGCCGTACTCCCCGGACCGGTCGTATTCAGGCGTCCAACTGAAGACGCCGTCCTCGAGCGCGGCGCCTTCGGGCAGGTTGTCCGCTTCGAAAGAAAGATTATCGCCGTCGGGATCTTCGGCTTCGAGTTGCAGGCTGAACTGTTCCCCCTCGTCGATTTCCAGGTCGCCGATATCCGCCAGTACCGGCGTGCGGTTGACATTATTAACGGTAATGATTATCGACGCTTCGTCGGACAGCCGTGGTGAACCGTTGTCTGTAACCATGAAGGTCACGCGGTATTCTCCGGCCTGGTCATATCCGGGCGTCCAGTTGAACGCCGCGCCGTCGAGCTCGGCTCCGGCGGGCAGGTTCGAACCCGAATAGGTCAGCTCGTCGCCGTCGGGGTCTTCAGCCGAAAGGGTGAATTCGAGTCGTCCGCCCTCGTCGACATCCATATCCGACATCTCGGCAAACGCCGGCGGCCGGTTGACGTTTCCGACCGTGATGGTGACGGTCTCCTCGTCGGACAGGTTCGGATCACCGTCGTCGGTTACGCGGAAGGTCACGTTTTCATAAACGCCGGCCTGGTCGTTATCGGGCGTCCAGCTGAATAGACCGTCCTCCAACGATGCGCCTGCGGGGAGATTGTCGGCTGAAAAGGCGAGGTTGTCGTTGTCGGGGTCGCCTGCTTCAAGCTGGAGCGTGAACCGTTCACCCTCTCTGAGGCTTAGGTCGCCGATGTCAGCCAGTTGCGGAGGGCGGTTGACGTTCAACACCGAAATGGTTACAGCTTCCTCGTCGGACATGTTCGGCTCGCCGTCGTCGGTCGCGCGGAAGGTGACCTCGTAGTCTCCCGCCTGGTCG
Source organism: bacterium (assembly GCA_025774605.1). Taxonomy (GTDB): domain Bacteria; phylum Electryoneota; class AABM5-125-24; order Hatepunaeales; family Hatepunaeaceae; genus JALGVR01. The sequence goes on from JALGVR010000004.1 coordinate 22,076, forward strand.
AAGCTCGGTGTCCAGTTGAAATGACCGTCTTCAAGTGCCGCGCCTTCGGGCAGATTCTCCGCCGAGTATGTCACCTGATCGCCGTCGGGATCCTCTGCCGACAGCGTAAACTCCAGGCTGCTGTTCTCATCGACCTCGCGTGCGCCGACTTCAGCCAGCGCCGGCGCGCGGTTGACGTTATGGACCGTTATGCTGATCGTCTCCTCGTCGGACAGGTTCGGCTCGCCGTTGTCGGTCACGCGGAAGATCACGTTGCCGTAAACGCCGGCCTGGTCGTATGTTGGCGTCCAACTGAAGGTATTGCCGGCGACGTTCGCGCCGTCGGGCAGATTTTCGGCGCTGAAGCTGAACAGGTCTTGATCGGGATCGGAGGCTTCCAGTTGCAGCGTGAGCTCTTCATCCTCGTCGATCTCGAGATCACCGATATCCGACAGCAGCGGCGGGCGGTTGACGTTGTTGACGGTAATGGACACATCGACGCTGATGTCGAACTCCTCGTCGGATATGATGAATTCGGCGCCGTATTCACCGGCGTCGTCGTAGGAGGGCGTCCAGGTGAAGGTTCCGGTTCCGTCGCCGTTGTCGGAAAACTCCGCCGCTTCAGGAATATCTTCAGAGCTGTAGACGATGGTCACGTCGTCGCCGTCCGGATCGGATCCGGTAACCGTGAACTGCAACTGCTCGGTTTCGTCGATTTCCCGGTTGCGGGCGAAGTCGTCCCAGATCGGCGGGCGGTTGATGTCACCCACGGTGATTATGACCGTTTCAGGTTCGTTAAAATCACCGTCGGAGATGGTGAAGACCGCCCGGTATAAACCGCCGTCGTCGTTACCCGGCCGCCAGGAGAACAGCCCGGTACCGTCTTCATTGTCGGTGAACTCCCAGCCGTCGGGAAGATCATCGGATGAAGCCGACAGGGTCACGTCGTCTCCGTCCGGATCGGATCCGCGCACGGTGAATTCGAGCAACTGGTTCTCGTTAATGCTCGCGCTCTGGGGAATGTAGTCCCACAACGGCGGGCGGTTGACGTCGTTGACGGTGATGCTGATTGTTTCCCCGTCGGACAATTCCGGTTCACCGTCGTCCGTCACCCGGAAGACGATATTGTCATACCGCGAAGCCTGGTCGTACGTCGGCGTCCAGAGGAAGCTGTTATTCACCAGCTCGGCGCCCTCCGGCAGATTCTCGGCTTCGAACGAGAGGTTATCGCCGTCCGGATCCGCAGCCTCAAGCTGCAGCGTAAACTCCTCCGCCTCGTTTATGGTCTGATCGCCGACCTCGGACAGGACCGGCGGACGATTGACGTTGTTGACCGTGATGGTGACGATCTCGTCGTCATATAGATTCGGTTCGCCGTCATCGGTTGCCCTGAATGTAACATGATATATACCAGCCTGATCATAACCCGGTGTCCAGTTGAAGTCGGGTCCGTCAAGCTCGGCGCCGGCGGGCATGTTCTCTGCGGAGAATGTCAGGTTGTCTCCGTCGGGATCATCCGCGGACAACGTAAACTCCAGCGCGGTGTTCTCGTTTGTTGTGTAGTTGTCAATCTCCGCTAATACCGGTGGACGGTTGAGGTTTTCGACCGTGATGGTGACGGCTTCCTCGTCGGACAGGTTGGGTGTGCCGTCGTCGGTCACGCGGAAGGTTATATCGAAATCCCCCGCCTGATCGAAGTCGGGTGTCCAACTGAACAGGTTATCCTCCAGCGTCGCGCCCTCCGGCAGGTCGTCAGCCGAGAAGGCCAGGTTGTCGCCGTCAGGATCGTCAGCCTCGAGCTGCAGGGTGAACTCTTCCCCCTCATCCACTGTCTGGTCAGCGATCTCTGTCAGCGCCGGCGGGCGGTTTACATTATTTACCGTGATACCGACAGTCTGTTCATCGTAGAGGTTCGGTTCGCCGTCGTCGGTCACCCGGAATGTCACGTCATAGTCGCCTGCCTGGTTATAACCGGGCGTCCAACTGAATTCAACGCCGGTCAAACGGGAGCCCTCCGGCAGGTTTTGTGCCGTATATGTCAGGTTGTCGCCGTCGGGATCGTCAGCGGAGAGGCTTATAATCAGTTCCTCGTTTTCATCGACCTGCTGATCGTCGACATGCGTTAGAACCGGCGCCTGATTCTCGTTTATAACGGTGATGGTGATCGTCTCCTCGTCATGGAGATTCGGCTCGCCGTCGTCTGTTACGCGGAAGGTCACATCGTAATCGCCCGCCTGATTGTAACCTGGCGTCCAACTGAAGAGATCATCTTCCAGCGTTGCCCCCTCCGGCAGGTTGTCCGCCGAGAAGGTCAGGTTGTCATTATCGTAATCGGTCGCTTCGAGCTGGAGTGTGAAATCTTCACCCTCGCTGATCGTCTGATCCCCGATGTACGACAGCACCGGCATGAGGTTGACGTTGTTCACGGTTATCGTTATGGTCTCTTCATCTGACATAACCGGTTGTCCGTCGTCAAGGACGCGGAAGAGAACGTTCCCGTAGACGCCCGACTGATTGTAATCCGGTCTCCAACTGAAGACGTCACCATCCAGCGTTGCCCCGTCAGGAAGATTTTCCGCTTCGAACGACAGGTTGTCATCATCGGGATCGTCGGCAGCGAGCTGAAGCGTGAAATCTTCATCCTCATCGATTTCCAGGTCGCCGATCGCCGCCAGTACCGGGGAACGATTGATGTCATGAACTGATATCATGACCATTTCGGAATCCATAAGGTTCGGATCGCCGTCGTCGGTCACGCGGAAGATCACCATGTAATTGCCGTACTGATCGTAATTGGGCGTCCAACTGAATACGGAATCATCAAGAGTTGCACCGATCGGCAGGTTCTGTGCGCTGAATGTCAGGTTGTCGCCATCGGGATCATCGGCCGACAGCGTGATGGTCAGCTCCTCGTTTTCGTCAATGTTCTGGCTGCCGATCGCCGCCAGAACCGGCGGACGGTTGACGTCTGCAACAGTTATCGTTACCGTCTCCTCGTCGAACAGGTTTGGGTCGCCGTTGTCTGAGACCCTGAATGTCACATCGTGATCTCCGGCCTGATCGAAATCCGGCGTCCAGGTAAAAAGATCATCTTCCAGCGTTGCACCAGCCGGCAGGTTTTCAGCGGTGAAGGAGAGGCTGTCCCCGTCCGGATCGTCCGCTTCAAGCGAAATGGACAAATTCTGTCCCTCGTCGATCTCCCGGTCGCCGATCTCACTTAAAACCGGCGGACGGTTGACGTTGTTAACGGTAATAGTGACGGTATCCTCGTCAAACAGGTTGGGCTCGCCGTCGTCGGTGGCGCGGAAGGTGACTTCGTATTCTCCGGATTGGTCATAGCCCGGCGTCCAACTGAAAAGCGAATCGTTCAGTTCCGCACCCATGGGCAGGTTGAAGGCCGCTAACGCCAGGTTGTCCCCATCGGGATCACTCGCCTGGAGAGTCAGCGTAAACTCTTCGGTCTCATCGATTTCGATGTCGTTGATCTCCGTCAACTGCGGCGGTCGGTTAACATCGATGACGGAGATGGTGATGGTCTCTTCATCCGAGAAGTTGGGATCGCCGTCGTCGGTAACGCGGAAGGTAACCTGGTGATCGCCGGCCTGGTCGTAGTCGGGTGTCCAACTGAAGTCAACATTGTCAAGGCTTGCGCCGTCAGGGAGGTCTTCGGCGCTGAACGTCAGGCTGTCTTCATCATCCGGATCGGTGGCGGTCAACGTAAAGGCGAGCTCCTCACCCTCGTCGACCTCCCGGTTCCCGATCTCGTCCAGCGCCGGCGGATGATTGACGTCGCCGACTGATATGGTTATTGTCTCATCGTCGGAAAGGTTCGGTTCGCCATCGTCCGTGACGCGGAAGGTCACATCGTAATAGCCGCTCTGGTCTCCGTCGGGCGTCCAGCTGAAGACGTTGTCGTTGAGACCGGCGCCTTCCGGCATATTTTCGGCGGAATATGTAAGGCTGTCATCGTCGGGATCGTTTGCCGTCAGGGTGATAATGAGCTCGTTGCCCGGATCGACTGACTGATCACCGACCTCGTCAAGTACCGGTGCGCGGTTGAGATCGTCTATCGTGATCTGCACTGAAACGTCGGCGGTTGCTCCGGAATCGTCCTCCACGCGGAAAACCGGGTTGTACACGCCGGCATCTTCATAGCCGGTCTGCCAGCTGAAGCTTCCGCTGTTGTCACCGTTGTCCGTGAAATTGGCACCGGCGTCCCCGCAGCCGTCGTCGTCGAACATGCTGAGCGTGAGGTTGTCTCCCTCGAACTCGAGATCGACGTCGTCAGCGGTCAGCGTGAAACTGATCTCGTCCGTCTCGTCCACGACCGTATCCGGCGGTACATCATCCCACACCGGATCGTCATTCAGCGGATTCACGGTGACCGTGAACGAATCCTCGACGGGATCAAAGAAGCCGTCATCGGCTTGGACGACGACGTCCGCAACGCCGTTCCAGTTGGGCGAAGCACTTATCCAGAGCCTGTTTTCTCCATCTATGTCAAGCGATAGATTTTCGTCGTTGCTCTCCGTTGTAAAGGTCAGCTCGTCCTCGTCCGGGTCTGAAAAAACCGTGTCGAGATCGGCCGCTTCATATTGATCGAAGTCCTCGTTTAATTCGAGATCATCCAATGATGCGACCACCTCCGGCGGAGAAGAAATAATGCCTGATCCGGTCAGAATAACTGAAACCGTATCCTGTTCGGGATCGTTGGAAACCACGAAGGCTTCACCTGTGAATTCTCCCTCCTGCGCGGGATTGAAGGTTACAGTGATGGGGGTGCTGTCGTTGGCTTCAACCGTGAATTCCCCCCCGAAATCGACATTGAAGTGGTTTCCGTCGATGTAAATTTCCGAGACGGTCAGACCGATCTGACCGTGGTTGCCGATGTAAAAGTCCTGTTCGACGCTGTCGTCCACCTGGACATCACCGAAGTTCAGCGAATCCGGTGACAGGGCGATCTCCGGCGCGGCGCCGGTTCCGCATATATATACCGACAATTCGCCATAAAACGGATCGCTGGAGGTTATGGTCACGAATCCTTCGAAATCACCTGTCGCGGTGGGTTCAAATGTCACGGTCAGCTCACTTTCATCATCAGGATCCAAGTCATACTCCTGCTCGAAATCGGTCGAGAAGCAGTCTCCTTCAACGCTTATATCAGAGACGGTAAGGACATCGTTTCCCTCATTGGAGATGGTTAAGGTCAAGTTTTCGCCGCTGTTGACCAGGACGGTGCCGAAGTCCAGCGAATCCGGCGACACCGTGATGATTGGTCCATAGAGGGCGTTGATGATATCATTTATGAATTCCGTGCGGTCGCCATTTCCGGTTTGTCTGAAGTTCACTGTCGATACACTCTGTATGTAGGTTCGGTAGTCGTCAATATACAGAACCCCGCGCACACGGTCGTCATTGCCGGTTTGATCGTAGAGAACCACTTCCGCGCCTTCGCCGGCGCCGAGCCTGTCGGGTTTGTGGTCCGCGTCGTTCCCCATGTTGTAGACAAAGGAAAGCTCGCCGAACCGGCTCTCTTCATCAGTGGACACACTTCTGACCTCACGGTTTACACCGTCATGGTTGAAGTCGGTGTGGAAGTAATCCCAGAGATCATACTCGTGGTGATCGTTTCCTACATCGTTTCCTTCGATGAACAGGGAACCTCCCTGATCCAGGAAGTCCTCCAGTAATTCACGACTCGTGCGGCCAATCTGACCGGCAGGGTTGCTGCCGCCTCAACAATCGCTGAAGAAGCCGAGACTGATGATGACCAGATCGTAGTCATTTACATCATCGGGTAGATCACGGGAGCGATGGAGCGTGTATTCCAGGTCGAGTTCATCGAGAGTCCGGGTCATGGTTTCCGCCGGAGTCAAATCCTCGCCGAATACCCAGTCCCGAATTTCGACGTTGTTGTCTCTATCCCAGACCAGGATGTCGATGGCGCCGGCTTCAGTCGCAAATAATACGACCAGGGCCGTAATAAGATAAAAGGCTGTCCGCTTCAATTCCATGATCCGCCTCCTTTGAATTCCTGCTTTGATGGCACGTCCCCCTTAAATTAGACTTATTTCCAAGAGATGTATATGCTGTAAAAACAGTCTGAAAGATGGTAAACAAAGCATCCGGAAAGGCGGCTATGATGTGAACCTTGAAGCATGTTCTGTTGTGTGAATGTAAGCATGTTATGCCGCCGTGTCAAGGGAATTTTAAAGATCAAACTATGTTTTATTGTATGTGTACTCTATGGTTATGGAGTGATATTTTAATATATAATTTCAAATACCTGTTGTCAAGTGTATAGAAGCCTGATGATAAAGTTTATATCACGATTATCCACGATTATCTCCAACTTTCGTCGCGACTTTAATTTGATAAGGGCAAACGCTGTGCCATCATTTTCCATGTCCGATTGTCGGATGTTAAGTTCCGCTTTGTAAAACACATAAAATATTGATTGCCAAAATTACAGCCGAAATTAATGTATCTGAAATCAGGGTTATTGATGCATTGTGATGCAATATGTTTCAGTAGATCGGTTGTTGATGGGTATGACTGCGAATCAGAACGATCCAACCGTCTGCTGCGCTCTCATTAGTTATCGGTAATTCACGCGTCAAGCTTGATCGCTGTTGATCAGACGTCACTAATCAGCATCTGCTCAAAAGCTATACAAGTGTCATCCCCAACTACTAAAGTGTCATCCTTGACTATTAATGTCATCCTCTACTATCAAAATGTCATCGCCGATTATCAAAATGTCATCCCCGATTATCAAAATGTCATCCCCGCGTACGCGGGGAACCAGAGTGTGTCACGGGCAGCTTGCTACCCTTGTTTCAGGTATCATATTTACGTGTTTATACAGAAGGGATTCTATCTTCCGACGGGTTTTGCATTGCTTGGTTTTGAAACCCGGATAGCGGAGCTATCCGGGCCACCCGCTGAACGCGATGATCGGTGTGGAATAGAGGAGGCCGGCAGTAAAAGCGATGTGGATTCGAGGAAAAACTATCGGTTATACAGTGTCAGCCAATCCTTCAGAATGAGCTGTTTTTTCAGGTGTTTGGCGTATGTTTTCATCTTCCTGTCCCGTCTCAGTAACAGGAGAAGGGCGCGGTGATGTCGGTAGACCAGGTCGGCGACTCGATAGAGATAGGAGAGGTATATGGCTGGAGAGTTTAACGGGATCTTGTACATCCATTCCATCTCGCGCTTCGGGGGGAAGATGCGCCGAAAGATCAGGGAGATTCCCTCCCCGACGCGTCTGATATTCCATAGTCTTCCCATATTTTCAGGTATCAATGCCGGCGGTTTATCACCCTTGGAGAAGATGAATTCGACAGCCAGATCAGAGATGCTTTGATCGAATCGGGTCGGTTTGATCGATTCAATGGCATCGCGGTCTATCGGTGCGTGCAGCAACTCAACGGCAAGCTGAAACGCCAGGTAAACGCTGTTGACCGCATTCCACCGGCGCGCTCGCTGCATGATTGTCTCCCAATCTATCGGAGAGCGGTTATAATTAATGATCTCGATGATGTCGTAGAGCGATCTGAGTCCATAATAGCTGAACATGTGTTTCGCCGTATGGTAGCATTGGTACAGCAGCAGGTCCTCGACTGAAAGAACCATAACCTCTGAACCTCCGACTACGGTTGGGACGGCGTTGTCCCAGATGTCGTTCATGTCTATTCTAAGCGAACTGTAGGGCACAACCAGGTGCCAGTGCAGTTCGATGATTACGTCTCCCGGACGAGAAACGAAGCCGACATTGGCCTTGGTCGCTCGATCCCGCCTGACGTCGCCGCGTCGGGAATAACCCGCTTCAAGCAGGATTTTATCCGCCTGGGACAGGTCGGATTCGCGGATCAGCAGGTCCAGATCATTCATCGGTCTGAGTGCGGAATTGCCGTAAATCACATCCGCATAATAGGCACCCTTGAGGATGATCACCGGTATGCCGGCATCATGCAATACATTGACGCATTTTGTCAACTCACCAGACTGGGTGAGGCTCCTGGCTGAACTGCTCAGGTATTCAAGCTGCAATTTCCTCATGATACCATCAGGGACGGCGTGTGTACCGGTGCGGGTCTTCAGTTTATAATAGAGCAGTGGTGCAACAGCGTGCTTCCTGGACAGATCAAGGATTTTCCCCCAATCCGCAAGGGATAACCGCCTGAAATGATCGGGAAACCTCTCATCGGGTTTCAGGACCAGGCAGTCAATTAATAATTTCTCTTCTCTGGTCGGTTTGAATGGCATGTTGGGGTGGAAGAAGGTGGAGTTCAATCCGGGAGGGTTGATTCGTCAACGAACAACCGGAAAGGACGACGAATCACCCACTTCCTCTGTCCTGCGGGACGGTGTCCGGCTGCATATCGTCCCAGGAAAAGCTGGAACTCCGTGCCCTCTGGAGTGTTGAATGAGAATATTCGTGGGGTAAATCGATGTAACAATAGTTTTTTCAATGCTCTGGAACGAGAAAAATAATTATAGACGGGATAGAGTAATATGGAAATGTTCCTGTCCAGACTGCGAAACAAGCCAATTCTGTTTATTGAACCGTGGATATGCCCCAGTCTTCCTCCGAAAATGCGTTTCAGTTTTTTACCTCTCCGGATGTAACGGACAACACCAATGATGTCCTCCGGACGCAGCAGATATGGATCAGCTACAGGGTTGCGATCGCCGCGTGTGGTTATGCCCGACTCGCTGACCTCTATCACCCGATGGATTGCCTTACGTGTCGAACCGGTAATCTGAAAAACCACCACGTCTCCGCGCCGGATTTTCCTGCCGTGGTACTGGGTGACGTAAATCATATCCGGTTCTTTAAGAGCCGGATTCATGCTTGGTCCCGTGTACAGCAGCTTCTTCGTCGGTTCAGGTGACATGTTCAGCGACCCTGTCAATCAGGTCCCAGAACTTGCCGTCGGACTTGACTTTGAGTATATATGCCGGGATATGTTTCGCCGCCCGGCAGGAATTGTCAAACAGCGTTTTCCTGCGTTGTTTCGTCGATTCAGCGCCGAGTTTACGCCAGCCCTTGTTACACACCTGAAGGGAGGATTGAGTGAAATGGACTGCAGCCTCACCGTGCATGAGGGGAATCGCTTCGTCCCGGTCGGATTGTTGCAGGAAGAAAGCCGCCGACAGCGGCGCGTGTCGTTCGACGTCCCAGCTTCGGTCGGATTCCCGCCGAAGATGTTCACTCCAGGTTGGCATGGGGTGAGCTGAATATCCATTACCACTGTTATACGTCACCAATGTCTCGTCGTCGCAGAGGGCGTGCCAGGGTGAGGGCAGGCGGTTGCAGCAGGTCGTCTTTCCGCTGCCGCCGGAACCGGCAAGGATAAATCCCCGCCCGTCCTTCACAACCAATGCGGAATGCAACGGAATGCCACCGGTCGACATCGCACGTTCGTAAAGCGGGATCATCGCCAGCCACATCCTCAATGTCGCCTGCTTCCGGTCACCATCCGTCTCGCATTCATATATCATGTCCGGCGTATCATCGTGAACCCACAATCTGAAGAACCGGTAGTCCAGCGGTGTCCAGCCATGGTCGGGAATTTGTCCCCTTAAGTCCGGATCGAGCCTTGAAAGCTGGTTGTAAACGTTGTTGTCAATGGAACTTTCACTGACGAAAATCAACCTGGGGTTGCCGTTGGGCGGCCGGGGCTTCAACTCCAATGTCCGGATCAGTTTATCAGTCCACTGTCTTATATCGTCAGTTGCGGTGATATCCCATTCCTGACCGTCTGCGAGTCGGAGACCGAAGCAGTATTCGATATTCAAATCACTTATTTCTGGCAAGTCGGTTAAATTCGTTCAAGGTGAAAGGGAATTAATTCTTCCGTGGAAGTCAATTATCCCCCAGATGCGGGCGGTGTAAGCGCTCATGTGAGTGGACCGGCCTGTCGCTTAATTCTGTATACCGCCCCCTACACCCTCGCTGCAGAATTCTCCGGCAGCGGGTCCCTCGGAACAAAATGCCAGGTCGGCACTTCCAACGCCGCAGAATCCTTCACCGCGGTCAGTGTTGAGTTCGTGAAGTTCAGGTTTCTCATATTCTATCTTAGCCATGAGAAGCCTCCTTTATCGTTAAATATAATGAATCTTGCATAATTGATGTTACTCTTTCAAGACAATGTTGAAGCGGCGACTGCGCTCAGCCCTTCGGGAATCAGGCGTGATTCGGGAAACAAGCCTTGTTCGTACGCCGCTTCACAATACCAGTGTGCCGCCCAGAGACTTCGGCTACTGTAATAGTTCTGGGCGATGCAAAACCCGAGACACCATGTATTCATCAGGCATCGTCGGCAAATTCCCTCCAGCCGCTGCGGGAGTCCTTCGCGCAATTCCTCCAGTGTCGTGTGGTTATGCCACAGGTCATCCAGCGGATCGACAGCGGCGTGCCCGAAGACAAGATCCGGCACCGATTCCCCAATGCCGCACAGCGCGTAGGATCCGTCAGCCAGGACACCGATCACGCTTCGGATGCTGCAGATGTTACAGCTTTCAGCATTTTTTCCCAGGATTTTCCCCAGTGGACGAAACGCCGCCGGATGGTAGGGGATAATCCGCAGGGACGCGGATTTCGACAGATCACCCTCAATCCAACGTCCCAATTCAACCAACTCTTCAATACTCAGCGTTTCGCCCCGGTTGTGCATCTTTTCACCGCGGGCGGTCGGTTGGACGACGTTGAACTTGACCGAACCGGCGCCCAGTGACTCGGCAAGCCGCACCAGCTTTTCCAACTGATACCGGTTTCGACGCATGACGGTCATGATGATCTGAGGCTTGAGACCGGCGTCGACGAGATTGCCGATACCGTTGACCGCCGCCTCGAACGCGCCGTCCACGCCCCTTATCCAGTCGTTGGTCTCGGCGTCGGCTCCGTCAAGACTGACTGACACGAACGGGTTCCTGCACGAAGCGATCTCCCGTGCAATATCAGGGCTGCACAAGACACCGTTGGTCTCGAATGTCAGCCCGATGTCCAATCGTCTGGTTTCCGTTAAAAGATCAACTATCCGGCTGTGGATAAGCGGTTCACCGCCCGTCAGCTTGATTCTGGTCAGACCCAATGGCAGGGCTTGCAGGAGTATGGATCGGAAAAGTTCAAAATCAAGCTCCGGGAAGGATACGCCGTCCGCCTGGAACTTCGGCTCAATCCAGCAGTGACGGCAACGAAGATTGCAACCCTCCGTCAGGTAGAAATAGACCTGGTTGATGTGGTACTCACGCTCCGTGGGGTCAGCCCCCGAGTCGCTTTCATTACGGTTCAAGGTCGGTAGCCGTATTCATTATCATCTCCGTATCAGGCAGTTTTCCGCCGGCTTCGATGTATCGTTTAAGACAGGCGTCGGGACTGGGGTGAAAGTCCATGCCGGTTATGTTATACGATAGTGCGGGGCAACCGCCGGTACAGTAATTGATGTATTTACAGCCGCGGCAGAAATCGAACTCGTCGAGATGAACCGTCTGGCGCTCTCTGAGACGCTTGAGCGTGGGATGATCCCGCCAGACTTCACCGAGGTCATCACGGTTTACTCGCCCCAGCTCCATGTGAGCCATCTGGATGCATGGCACGATCACCCCGTCCGCCCGAATCGCAAGCTGAGACATGAATCCCCGGCAAGCCGAAAGATAGCCGGCATGAGGAAACCTCTCGGCTCCGGTTCGTTGCGCCGTCTGCATCCTTGTCCAGTTCTCCGCGTCGTATAACGGACCGGCGGAGGCCATGATCCGACCGTTGTATTTTTCACGCAGCCTCAGCATTGTATCCATTGCCATGCCGCGCTCTTCAACGGTAAGCTGCATGGTGTCGGCGTTAAGGCGGCAGAGTCCCATGTACGAAGCGGCGTTGGTCGAGAAGAAGGGGACCTGCAGCTCGTCCAGGAGAAACGCGGCGATCTCCTCGATATGCCCGACGTTCCGACGGTTAACGGTAACCCGCACGGGGACGGGGATACCATTCTTCAGCAGGGCTTCGATCCCGGCGATCGCCCGGTCGAAGCTGCCTTTGCCGCGGCTGGCGTCGTGCGTTGAGGCGTTCGAACCATCAACGGACACCTGCACCCCGTCACAACGCCCGGTCGCAGCCAGAAATGCTGCTGTATCGTCATCTATCAAAGTGCCGTTACTCAGGATCCTGAAGCGCATGCGATTGGCGGCAATGCCTTCAATCAGCTCGGGCAGGTCAGCCCTGTAAAACGGTTCGCCACCCTGCAGCGTTACGCTCAATACGTTCAGGCGATTCAGTTCCCCGAAGAAGGTCAGCCACTCCTCCTTGGCTAGGTCGACGTCCACGTCGCTCGCACTCGTGAAATGAGAACAGTAATGGCAGCGCAGGTTACAACGATCGGTTATCGCTATTTCGACGCTGCGAGGTGAATTCATCACGCTCATCAGCCATTAACCTGGAGTGAGACTGTATCCGGCATATCCCCGCTTAATCAATTCCTGAATGAAATCCGCGATATGCTGCCCGGCAAGATCCGGTACATTATTGTAAGACTGTCGCAACTCGGCCAGTAGGTCATTAACTGTATGCGATCCATCCAGCCGCTTCCAGACGAATACGCTTACGGGATTGATACCGAAAGCTTTACCAGTATCGGGATCGAAGAGGACGGCCCAATCGTCGAACTCCTCGCGAAGCACGATTGAAGGGTTGGCTAACGGTTTATCGTTGCTCGACATCTCTATATTTGTCCGCATTAATTTACACCATCGGAAATCAAATGATAAATATAATGATAGTCCAGACCATTGTCAAGACCGATCTGTGTTAATGTAAAGTGCCGGTGATGGGTTTGTTGAATTGTTATTACGTGAATATACAAAAACTTAACAGTATGTACAGTCGCCGGATGATGGGTTATATCGGATTCCATCCGGCTACACATACTCAATGATAATAGATTAACAGAGCCGCGGACGGCATTATTTTAGTTATCAATCGGGTCAATTAATATTTAACACTTTCCGGGTGGATATTCCTGTCCGTCCGGAAGCCTGCGCCGTTATTCCACACGGCACAAAGGAGTGTCCGCCCTCCAGGCGGGAGCCGGGAATAAACCGTCCCTCTTAATATCATGTGTTTATTGCACAAAGAAAAAACCCACCCGAGATGATGACGGGTGGGTTTTCCCTGGAGAGTTCTATGATGAAATTACTTGATGAACATCATTTGACGCGTACTGCTGAAGTTGCCGGTCTGCATTCTTACCAGGTAAACACCAGCGGGATTCGACTGTGCATTCCAGCATAACTCATGCCTTCCCGCCGGTTGATAACCGTCGACCAATTTCGTCACTTGACGACCGGTCATGTCGTAGACCGTTATCGTAACTTTGGCTGCCTCCGGCAGTCCGTAAGCGATTTTCGTGCTTGAATTGAACGGGTTCGGATAGTTTTGAGTCAGATAGTGATCACTGGGAACCAGGTCGTCTCCCGAAAGCTGAAGCGCTTTGCCTGCTTCCGCGTTCTCTTCCCCTATCTGACGCAGGACGGCGTTGGATGCCTCGATCAATTCATGACCCTCATCCCTTGGCAGGATTCCCCAGAAAACCAGGGCGGCTACGCGGATATCAAAGTCGAGCATGAACCAGACCGTCCAGAATATTTGATCATTGTTGTAAAAGTCAAGCGCCCGCTCAAGCCTGGACATGATGAATTCCACCTGGTTTACATTCAACATGCCGTTGGCTCCCAGAGCATCGACGGTGTCCATCAATGCTTCGATCATTTCTCCAGCATTGGCTGGTCCCATCGGTGGATCATCGTAAGCGCCCATGCCGCGACCTGCACAGGGACTGTCTTCATCCAGAGTGAAATCACCATTTTTCGGATCATTGAACAGCGGATCTTCGTCCATGTTGTCTTCGCCGTAGTCGAGATCGCAGTTGCCGTTGTCAGCGATGCCTTCCTCGCCTCCTTCGACGTCTGAGTTGCTGATCGAAATGTGGTTTGAGTCACCTGTAGCGGCATACGCGATCTGATCGGGCACGTTGTTCCAGATGATGCAGTTACTGATCGTTAAATCGGATTCGAAGGCAAATATGCCGGCGCCTTCATCAACCGCTATGTTACCATACATTGTACAATTGCTGATAGAGGAGACGGAGTTGATGAAGAGCATCGCGCCTCCGTAATCTGCTGTGTTTTCGTATACAGTGCAGTAACTGATCGTCGGATCTCCTTCCACGGCCAGGATACCGCCACCGGAAATTCCAATGCTGTATCGGATATGACAATAACTAATGGTCGGACTGGCATCCAAACAGAAAACACCGCCGCCGTTGTATGCATTGCCGTTTTGAAGTGTGAAACCGGTAAACACTCCGCCGTCACCTTCAATGTTGCTAATGCATACTACGCTGCCCTTAAGATCACCGTCAATGATTGTGCCTTCGATGTACGTCTGATCGCCCGTCGTCAGGAATAGGCTGCCTACGGTGATTGCCTTTTCCGTTATCTCCAGGTTCTCAACGTAGTATCCCGGTCCCACGAGCACAGTGTCCAGGTTTTCTGCGGCATCAATAGCATCTTGGATGAGATGATAATCGCCGGGAACATTGTACACTTCCGCATGTGCCGTCAAACCGGTCAACACCAGTAACAAGGCTGCGGTGAAGGTAAAAGTTAAACGATTCATGTTCATCCCTCCTATTTTTAATTTAATTGACAGTGTAAAGTGCAAGCATGCAGTGCAACGATGCAGCATTTGGTTTGCTTTCGCTTTACTAACCAGCAACTACTGTGCCAAAACAAGAGTTGCACTTTAATTGCCGTTAAATTAATATGTTACTGTGAATAGGAAGAGGTCTTGAATGGATAGCGATGCAAAGTGTAGCTACCTGTGTGATGCGAATAGTAGTAGAATGTTACATTATGTTACGATAAGCGGAACGGCCGTCGACATCCGGCAGCTCTATGCCCAATTTCTTTATCTTCCTGTTTAACGTAACCCGGTGAATTCCCAGTTCCTCGGCTGCAGCGGTACGGTTCCAGTTATGTTTCTTCAGGCTGGCGAGTATAAATTCGGCTTCATGCTCCCGCATGGTACTTGCCGGTATCTTGTCATACATTGACATCCCCGCTTCTTCACGACCGACTGGTGAGGGTAACGGGGAGCTCTGCTTCAAGGAAAGGTCCGGTAAATGTTCCGGCAATATCTTATCGCCCCTGCACAGCAGGAAGGCATGTTCGATGAAGTTCTCAAGTTCACGGATGTTGCCCGGGTAATGATAGTTCATCAGTATTCCCAGCGCCTGGGGGGAGATGCTGGTTATATCCTTGCCGAACATGTTCCTGAATCTGCCGATGAAATGTTCGATGAGGAACGGAATGTCTTCGAGTCTGTCGCGCAGCGGCGGCAGGTAAAGCCTTACGATATTGATCCGGTAAAAAAGGTCGCTGCGGAATGTACCTTCCTCTACCATCTTATCGATATCCCGGTTGGTGGCGGTGAGGATGCGTATGTCGACCTTCTGTGATTCTTTGCTTCCCAACGGCTCGATTATTTTTTCCTGGAGGACGCGCAGCAGTTTAACCTGCATCGCCGGCGAAATGTCGCCGATTTCGTCCAGGAACAGCGTTCCACCCTCGGCTTGAGCAAAACGCCCCGGTTTATCCTGCTTGGCGTCGGTAAAGGCGCCTTTTTTATAGCCGAACAGCTCGGATTCTATCAATGTATCCGGCAGGGCGCTGCAGTTTACGGTTACCAGGGGGTTGTCGCAGCGCGGGCTCAGGTTATGGACGGCGCGCGCGATCAATTCCTTTCCTGTTCCGCTCTCGCCCGTAATGAGCAGCGAGCTGTCACTATCCGCAATTGTCGGCAGTATTTCAAAGATTTTCAATATCGCTGGATTCTTGCTGACGATCTCCTCGTAGAATGTGTGCCGTCTCGCCACCGCCTTGCGAACCATGCTGGATATCTTCTGCCCCTGAGCGATTCGACGATCCTGTATGTCTCTCATTGTGAAGACATTGGCAGGTTTGCCCAGCCAGACCGTATTCTGTGCCGTCAATTCGAGATTGAGCCTGGTTTTATCCTTGCGGATGATTTCTGCTGGGAAGTGATGCGGGTTGCGCTTTTTATCCGTCCTCTTTTCGATCTTGGCTGTTACGTTGTCAAATTCAATATCCGTAAATAGATCTTTTATTGAAATGGACAGTAGTTCCTCATAACTGTAACCGGTGAGTTCGGAAGCGCGTCTGTTTATAAAGAGTAAATTATGATCAAGTGTTGTAACAAATACGCCATCTTCACTGTCGTTTATCAGATTTCTGAAGCTCTCTTCCTGCAGATATAATTCCTGTTCACTCTTTTTGTATTTGTCAATCTCCTCTTCCAGTTGTCTCCTGATCTTCTGAATCTCCAGGGAATTTTCCTCAATGCTCAGGTCTATTTCTCTCTTAATGCCCTCCAGCTCCAGCTCAGCGAGCTTCTGTTCACTAATATCAAGGGATATATCGACGAGAGCGACCGGCTCCCCGTCGGAAGAGTATTCCTTGTAAAGAAAGCTCCTGATCCAGACGTACTGCCCGTCCTTACGATGCAAGCGGTATTCAAGCTGTAACTGATTATCCTTCTCGGATGTTTCCCAATCCTGAACCAGGTTGATGTATTCATCCAGGTCGTCAGGGTGAATACAATTGCTGCGGAGCTCACCGCTCATGTTGTTCCATTCGCTTAGCGTATGACCGGTCCAGTAGGTTTCACTATTCAGGAAAA
Organism: bacterium; assembly: GCA_025774605.1. Classification (GTDB taxonomy): domain Bacteria; phylum Electryoneota; class AABM5-125-24; order Hatepunaeales; family Hatepunaeaceae; genus JALGVR01. The sequence goes on from JALGVR010000004.1 coordinate 38,811, forward strand.
CGAATTTCTGCATCTTGATATCATAGCGCAGCATCTTGGCGGGCAGGTTCTCAACGAGCCTGTGATAACGCATTGCACTCTCACTGAGCGATGCGGCCATGGCTTCAAGTTCCGTCTCGTTGGGATGAGGTTTTGAGACCTTGGTGGAGGCTTTACGGGATGCGGCTTTGCCAGCCCTGGATCTTGAATCCGGCATGAGAATGCGTCCTTTCTGATACACTAATCGTAAACCACGTGGTAATTATAAGGAATTTCTCCTTTAATATCAAGTAAATCAATGGTCATTTTTAGATGAGAAACCAAATTATGTTGAAACATTTTACTATGTTGTGTTATAATAATAGATGCATTTATGGCATCATTACATCTGTTTCTTGAAACAGACGTTAATCATAAACAGCTTATAATCAAAGTAATGTAATGATGTACTTGGTCTTAAAGTCGGCGGCATGATTGTTGCGTTATATCAATTGGAGAATAGTAGTGATTGATGCATTTTGCGATATTCAAAATGCTGCCTGCTATAATGATACTCAAGTTAATGTCCCTATCAGGTTAAAACGAAGAGAAATACGACTATAAATTGAATTTTCACTTGACATAGTGATAAATTTGAATTATATTTGCATTAATGTTACTCTATAACCATAGAGTACATATTGATTCTTCTGATAAGATAGGCAGCGCGGCGCTTCTTTATATTTTGAGTTAGAAAAGCGGAGGATTAAAATGCGACGATCATCCAGCGTAACAATAATATTGGCGACGGTTGTCATGGTCGGCGGGTTGCACGCTCAACCGGCAAGTCCAACGCCTGAAGTAGATGTAGATCCTCTTTCAATCGATACGGAGCTCAACTCAGGCGATACCGAAGATCACACTGTTACGATCACCAACAACGGCGACCGTAACCTCGATTTCCAGATTGAAACAGATATTACGTCTGAACCCGGTGAAGGAGGGGGTCGTATTCCGCGTCAGATGGGGATTGACGGGATTAATTATTATCCGGGTCCTCAACGTGATGAGCTCTCACCGGATATGATACATATCCCGAGTGACGAGGTTCTTGCTGCGGTTAAAAGCGGTGTGGCGACGGCTGCGCAGCGGGCGGAGTGGAACCGCTGCCTCGAGGATATCGAACGATTCGGTGATTCGCCCGGTCGCGATGTACGCAGTGACCCCGACGATTTTGGATATATCTGGCGCGACGACGATGAAGACCTGGTCGTTTACGACTGGATTGACATTACCGAGATTGGGGAGCGGTTGCAGAACGTCACGGACGACTGGACGAGCAATCCGATTGACATGGGTTGGACATTCAACTTTTATGGTCAGGATTTCAGCTCGATTCGCATCAGTTCCAACGGCTTTGCGTCGTTCACCAGCAACTCCACACGGTACCAGCCGTTCAGGCTCCCCCGTCGGGCGGAGCCTGTCAACCTGTTGGCTGCCCAGTGGTTGGACCTGAACCCGGCGCAGGGCGGCGATATTTACTATTACGCCGACGCCGACGAGGAGATCTTCGTCGTCAGTTGGATCGACATTCCCCGCTATAACGCCGGCGATGAAACTCGTCAGACGTTTCAGTTGGTGCTCAACGGAGAAGGGGTGATCAAGTATCAATATGCCGATGACAACGCGCCCGGATCAAACAACTGTATCGGAATCCAGAATGAAAACGGCAGGGATGGACTCAGTATTTACTGGGGGAATCAGGATGCCGGACCCGACGGACGCGCCTATGAAATCATGCGCAGTTGGGTGAGGGTTGACCCGGTGGATGGAAGGGTTTCTCCCGGCAATCGGGAGGAATTAACCCTGACCCTGGATGCCGCATATTTGATCGAAGGCGATTACGAAGCCGACGTTCATGTTCTCTCCAATGATCCGGACGATCCTGATGTGGTGATCGACGTGGCAATGTTCGTAGACGGTGAACCGGATATACGTTTGGTGTGGGATGATGATTTCGGATATCCGGATATAGTTGATTGGAACGATAACGGCATTTTCCCCGACATTTTCGCCGATCAACCCTATGATATTGAGATTACGGTGAGGAATATCGGCACCGCCGTGCTGAACATTGACGATATCAGCACTGACAACGCCTATTTTACGGTCGACCGCGATACGATGGTGATCGATCCCCGGCATAAGGCATTTCTGACGGTTACGTTTGAGGCTGAAGAGGACGGCGACTATGATGCGACTTTGACTTTACACAGCGACGATCCCGACGAATCTGATATTGAAATTGATCTGCATGCGGAGACGTTCGATCCGCCGATAGCCGATTTCGAACCCCTGCGGATTTCAAAAAAGCTGGCGAACGGGACATCGACGGAGGAATTGTTGACCATCAGGAATCACGGTGATGAGAGCCCGCTTCGCTACGATACCGAGGTGGAAATCGTCTCGGAACCGGGGCGCGACGGTGGTGAACGTATTTCGAGACGGACCGGACTGGGAGTGCCGGATGATTCGCCGGGTCCGCTGCGATATAACAATAGGGAGAGGACGTTCGAGGTTCCGGATGATGCTTTGCAGGCTGCCGTCAAGAATGGAACGGCTACGGAGAGGCAGCTCTCCGCCTGGGAAGCCTATCTAACTGAGCTTGAGCGCTATGACGTCATGCCTCGCCGGGATATGAGGGGCGGGTTTGATGAATACGGCTATGTCTGGCGTGATGAACAGGAAGGGCTGGTTGACTACGAATGGATCGACATCACCGGCATCGGCACCCGCTTGCGGAATGTCACCGACGACTGGAACAGCGGGGCGTTGGACATGGGTTGGACGTTCAACTTCTACGGTCAGGACTTCAACTCGTTGCGGGTCTGCTCCAACGGATTTATTTCATTTACCAGCGATTCCAGGTCATATCAACCCTTCCCTCTGCCCAACGATGCCGAACCGTTCAACATGATCGCCGCGCAATGGGTTGACCTCGACCCCAGTGACAACGGGGACATCTATTTCTTCACTGATGCCGACCAGGAGCTGACTGTTATAAGCTGGGTCGATGTGGAGCTTTACCGAGGTGATGCAAATACCAGGCAGACGTTCCAGATAATTCTGAGCGGTGATGACCAGATCAAGCTCCAGTATGCCGACGACAATCCTGCCGGCACGAATTCATCGATCGGCATCCAGAACGACGATGGTTCTGACGGTCTAAGAATTCACTGGGGTGCCGCTGACGGTGGTCCTTCAGGGAAAGCCTATGGTATCACGCGCAGTTGGGTCAGGATCGATCCCAGGGTCGGTCAGGTTGACAGGGAGGACCTGCTGGAGGCTGCGATTACACTGGATGCCGCGGGGTTGATAAACGGTGACTACGAAGCGAATCTGGTCTTCAGTACCAATGATCCGGAAAATGAAGAGATTACTGTTAATGTGCAGTTGAGAGTGGGCGAGGGGCCCGGCATCAGCATATCGCCGGACGAGGTCTATGACTTCGGTGATACCGGCGTTGGCGAGTCGGGGCATCTGACCTGCCTCATTACGAATATCGGTTTTGTCGATCTCGAGATTCGAAGAATAAGCGTGGACAATGCCGTCTTCTCGCATAACCATGCCGATAACGACAATTTCATCCTGGAACCGGATGAAACACGCAACCTGATCATCAATTTCAATCCGGATGACGCGCAGGTTTACAACGGGGAGCTGACAATCTATTCCGACGACCCGGATGCGCCTGAAACTGCGATCCAGCTTACCGGTCGCGGCGTCAACAGTCCTCCCGACATCTATTTGGGTTATCGCGCCGGTGAAGGGCCGGAGCTGGAATTCACCGAGCATGTGATCGCGGCGAATTTCGATGGTGCGGACGCGCTTTTCGCCGTCGATTTGGACCGGGACGGCGACGCGGATCTGCTTGCAGCGGCTTATGACGCCGATGACATCTCGTGGTGGGAGAACGATGGAAACGAAAACTTCACTGCGCATACCATCGTCGGTGACTATGACGGTGCGGCGGCGGTTTATGCCCTTGATCTGGACCAGGATGGCGATGTTGACGTGCTCGGCGCCGCCGGGAACGACGATGACATAAGCTGGTGGGAGAATGACGGCGCCGAGAACTTTACCGCGCATACCATTACCGGGGGAGCCGCCGGTGCAGCCTCGGTTCATGCTGCAGACCTTGACGGAGACGGCGACGTTGACGTGGTTGGCGCCGCTGAGGATGGCGACGAGATAACCTGGTGGGAAAACGACGGATACGAAAACTTCACTGAACACATCATAACGGATCTGTTTGACGGCGCATGCTTTGTCCGCGCCAGGGACGTTGATGGCGACGGCGACATCGACCTGATTGGAGCGGCGCGGATGGATGATGACCTTGCCTGGTGGGAGAACAACGGCGACCGGAGCTTCACTGAGCATACCATCGCCGGTGACTTTGACGGCGCTTCCTCCGTTCACGCGGTGGACCTCGACGGGGACGGTGATGTTGACCTGCTCGCAGCAGCAGAGTTCGCTGATGATGTCGCCTGGTGGGAGAATGACGGCGATGAAGGCTTTACGATGCATACTATCGCCGCGGATTTCGACGGGGCGGTCTCGGTTTATAGCGCGGATGTAGACGGCGACGGCGATATCGACGTGCTCGGCGCGGCCACTGAAGGCGATGACGCGACCTGGTGGGAGAACGACGGGGATGAAAGCTTCACGGAACACACGATCGCTCCCGATTTTGACGGCTCTGCCTTCATCTCTGCGCAGGATATCGACGAAGACCTTGACATGGATCTGTTTGGCGCGGCGACTGAAGCTGATGATGTAACCTGGTGGGAGAATGCCCGTGAATTCGGTCACGATTTCGGCGAGGTGGAGAAGGACAGCACGGATGAGTGGACGTTTCTGATCCATAACCAGGGCGATCAGCTATTGACCGTCTCCGACGTAACATCGACCAACGGCGCGTTCACAGCCGATTTCGAAGGGTCGATCGACATCGATCCAGGAACATCCACACAGATCGCGGTCTCTTTCATGCCGGTCGACTACCAGTCGTATAACGGGACACTTGAAATCGATTCCAATGATCCTGATGAGAGTACCGTTATCGTTCAGCTCAGCGGTGAGGGGATCTTTGTCAATTATCCTCCTGAGGTTGAGTCTCCGATACCCGATCTCGCACTTGAAGAGGACTTCGATCCCTATATCGTTGCCGACTTGGATACGGTTTTTTCCGATCCGAATGAGGACGATCTGAGTTACATCGCAATCAGTGACAGAGACGAGGTAACTGTTGAGATAATAAATAATTCCGAATTACGGATCGACAGCGACGAAGATTGGTTCGGCGATGCCCAGGTTACAGTGACCGCCGATGACGGTTACGAAGGGGGCGGACCTGCTCCGCGCCGGGATAACGGTCCGGTCAGGCGGCTCAGGAGGATCAGCGCTGGACGGGGTTCTGAAAGCGTCTCGAATGGCATGAGTCTGATTTCAGCGGGCAGGAAGTCTGGCTACGGGAGAGATGAGCGTGGACTGCGTTCCATCATCGATGCCAGCCAGGGGGGCGGCATCAACCCGGGCTGGGCACCGCGGCGCGATGACACAGAGGAGATGATTTTCGATGTGGCAATCAGCGCGGTCAACGATGAGCCTGTATGGGACAGTGTTCCTGATAGCACGGAAATAGATGAATCTGAAGAACTTACCTTTACAGTTGAAGCGTCCGACATCGACGGCGACGACCTGACGCTGGATGCGTCTTCAGCCGATCTTCCGGGCGGATGGTCATTTACGGATAACAACGATGGAACTGGTACCTTCGTCTGGACGCCCGGCTACGACGATTCGGGCGACTACACGCTGACGGTAACGGTTTCAGATGCCGAATTCGACGTCGATGAGGACGTTTCTATCACAGTGAATCACGTAAACCGCGCGCCCGTGTGGGATGATGTGCCGCAAAGCGTTTCGGTCGACGAGGCGGAGGAGCTTTCGTTCACGGTCGCGTCTTCCGATCCGGACGGCGACGACTTGGCGCTGGCCGCGTCTTCAGCCGATCTTCCGGGCGGGTGGAACTTCACAGATAACAACGACGGAACGGGTACGTTCGTCTGGACGCCCGGCTACGACGATTCCGGCGACTACACGCTGACCGTAACGGTTTCCGACGCTGAATTCGACGTCGATGCGGACGTTTCGATCAGCGTAAATCACGTGAACCGTCCGCCGGCGTGGGATGATATTCCCCAGAGCTTGAGTGTCAACGAGGATGAGCTGCTCGAATTCACCATCGAGGGCTCGGACCCTGACGGTGATGATCTGACCATCGCCTATTCATCCGGTGACCTGCCGGATGGCGTGGATTTCACTGATCATGGCGACGGCACGGCTGAATTTTCATGGAGACCGGATTTTGGTGAAGCCGGTTCATATACTGCTGAGTTCACGCTTTCGGACGCCGAATTTGATGTTACTGAAGAGGTGATAATCACGGTCGGCGACGTCAACCGACCACCGACCTGGGACGATGTCCCCGAAAATCAAGTGATTGACGAGTCGGCTGAGCTGTCCTTTACGGTCGAAGGATCGGATCCCGATGGTGATGATGTAACCGTTGATTACAGCTCCGCGGATATTCCTGAGGCTGCTGAGTTCACCGACAACGGCGACGGCAGCGGCACGTTCACCTGGACGCCGACCTGGGACGATGCCGGTGATTATACCGCTACCTTCACCTTGTCGGATGCCGATTTCGACATTGAAACGAACGTGGCAATCACCGTTAACCATGTCAACCGTGCGCCGGTGTGGGATGATGTTCCCGACAGCGAAGCGGTTGCCGAAGCCGCGGAGCTCACGTTCGCGATTCGTTCGTCCGATCCGGATGATGATGAACTGACAATTACGGCTTTTTCCGACGATCTACCTGATAATTGGGAGCTTACGGACAACGGAGACGGCAGCGCCGACTTTGCCTGGACGCCGGGTTATAACGATGCAGGTGAGTACACGTTAACCGTAACTGTATCCGATGCAGAGTTTAGCGTTGATGCAGATATCACCATTACCGTCAGCGATGTCAATCGTGCGCCGATCTGGGATGACGTCCCCGTGAGCGAAGCGGTGAATGAAGGGGGGGAGCTGTCATTTACGGTTTCCGCATCCGACCCCGATGGCGATGATTTAAGCCTGAGCGGTGTTTCAAATGATCTGCCGGACGGATGGGAATTCATCGATGACGGAGACGGGAGTGGATCGTTCACCTGGACGCCGGGCTACGAAGACAGCGGGGAATATATCCTGTCTGTTACTGTATCCGATGCGGAATACGATGTTACGGAAGATGTATCGATAACTGTAAATGATGTCAACCGTGCGCCGATCTGGGATAACATTCCGGAGAGCGCTGCGGTAAACGAGGCACAGGAGCTTTCGTTCACGGTTGAGGCTTCCGATCCGGACGGCGACGATTTAACGATTGATGCGTCTTCAGCCGATCTTCCGGGCGGGTGGAACTTCACAGATAACAACGACGGAACGGGTACGTTCGTCTGGACGCCCGGCTACGACGATTCGGGCGACTACACGCTGACGGTAACGGTTTCCGACGCTGAATTCGACGTCGATGCGGACGTTTCGATCACAGTAAATCACGTAAATCGCGCGCCGGTGTGGGATGACGTGCCGGAAAGCGTTTCGGTCGACGAGAACGAGGAGCTTTCGTTCACGGTCGCGTCTTCCGATCCGGACGGCGATGATTTGACGATTGATGCGTCTTCCGCCGATCTTCCGGGCGGGTGGAACTTCACAGATAACAACGATGGAACCGGAACGTTCGTCTGGACGCCCGGCTACGACGATTCCGGCGACTACACGCTGACCGTAACGGTTTCCGACGCTGAATTCGACGTCGATGCGGACGTTTCGATCACAGTGAATCACGTAAATCGCGCTCCGGCGTGGGATGACGTGCCGCAAAGCGTTTCGGTCGACGAGAATGAGGAGCTTTCGTTCACGGTCGCGTCTTCCGATCCGGACGGCGACGATTTAACGATTGATGCGTCTTCAGCCGATCTTCCG
>JALGVR010000155.1 GCA_025774605.1 bacterium
GGATCGGCGCCGAAGTACGCGGGCAGGGACGTCGCCAACCCGTTGGCGGCGATACTGACGGTCGGCTTGATGATGGAGCACCTCGGCTACCCGGAATGGACGCCGCGGCTGGAGAACATTGTCCGGGACATGATTCGCAGGGGCAAGGTCCCGCGCGATATGGGAGGTGATCTGGGAACGAGCGAGGTGGGGGATTGGGTGAAGGAGCGAGTAAGCGGGGGAGTTGCGTAGGAGCCTATATTGCGTAGGGCCCCTACGACCTGCCATTTCAATGTCGTTATAATTCGAGACGGCATTATAAGAGTCATAATATAAAATACAACTTAACACTTTGTGCCTTAGTGGTAAAAGATCCTGATTATACGTTTAAGAGGAGTATGTATGAACCTGATCACCCGACCCAACTTGGACGGCATTACCTGTACGGTCTTCATCAGCACGATGGAAGCGATCGAACGGGTGGTGTTTGCCGACCCCAAGGACATCGAGGACGGCACGATCCCCGTCGAATACGGAGATGTGGTCGCCAATCTGCCATATCACAGGAATGCGAGTATCTGGTTCGACCATCATGACAAGGCTGAATCGACATACGACGCGAAGGTCGGTGTCAAGGGCAGGCGAGGCAGATCCCCCAGCGCGGCTCGACTCGTTTACGAATACTACGATTCTCCCCGATTGAAGAAATACGAGGAGCTTCTCGATGAAAACGACCGCATCGACAGCGCCTACCTGACGCTTGAGGACGTGCTTGATCCGAAGGACTGGGTGCTGCTGAGCTACACGGTCGATCCGTTCATGGGGCTCGACGCCTTCCACGGCTACGCCAACTCGATTATCGCCGCCGTCAAGCACGGCTTGACGATCGACCAGATCATGGACATGGCGGAGGTAAGAGGTCGTGTAAACCGCTATTACATGGATACCGATGATTTCAAGCTCGAGCTGCAGAAGGTCACCCGATTGGATGGAAACGTCCTCATCACCGATTTCCGCCAGGTGGAACTGATGCCGATCGGCAACCGGTTCATCGCCTTCGCCATATTTCCCCAGAAGAATGTGCAGGTCAGAATCTCCCATCATGTGGAGAAGTCCAAGGTGAGTGTGCGTCTCGGAAAGAGCATCTTTAACCGGACCTGTAACATTCATCTGGGGCGGCTTGCCGCGCAATACGGCGGCGGCGGTCTGGACGGCGCGGCGGGATGCCTGCTCGATCCCGGCGAAGCCGACGCAAGGATAGCTGAAATCGTCGGGCGGCTGAAGGAAGAGACAAGTTAACCTATCCTTTTTCCCATCCTGCGACAGCAGGGGGGAGTAATGCTTTTTAAGGAGCCACGGAAGTGACCCTCGCCGAAAAAATACTCGCCGGGCATTGCGGGCGCGATAATGTCAAAGCCGGTGACATGGTGATGGCAAAGGTCGATATGGTCCTGGGGACCGACGTCACGGTGCCTCTGTCGGTGGAAGTGTTCCGTAACATGGGCGCGGAAAGGGTCTTCGATCCGGAGAAGATCGCCCTGGTCAATGATCACTTTGTACCGGCCAAGGACATCAAAGCCGCCGCCCTTTCCAAGATCATGCGTGAGTTTGCGCGTGAGCAGGGCATCACCAATTACTTCGAGGTCGGACGCAGCGGCATCTGTCATTCGATACTTCCGGACAACGGACTGGTCAGACCCGGAGACCTGGTCGTCGGCGCCGACAGCCATACCTGCACCTACGGCGCGCTGGGGGCGTTCTCCACCGGAATCGGCTCAACGGATCTCGCCTGCGCCTGGGCGATCGGTGAACTCTGGTTTCGCGTTCCGGAGACGACCAGGGTCGTGGTCACAGGCAAATTCCAACCGCTTGTCGGCGCCAAGGACCTGATCCTGCACATCATAGGTGAGCTCGGTGTCGACGGCGCACTGTATCAGGCTCTTGAATTCACGGGCGAAGCCTTCCGTCATATCTCGATGGACGGCCGCTTCACCGTCGCCAACATGGCTATCGAAGCCGGCGCCAAGACCGGGCTGATCCCGCCGGATGATGTCACCCGTGAGTTTATGGCGCAGTTCCCGGACAGGAAAGGTTTGTACCTTGAAAGCGATCCCGATGCGGAGTTCAGCCGGGTTCTCGATGTCAGTCTGGACAGGCTCGAACCGCTTGTCGCGGCGCCCTACCTGCCGTCCAATGTAAGTCCCGTGACCGAGGTCAGGGGTCAGAAGGTGGATCAGGTGGTGATCGGTTCCTGCACAAACGGCCGGCTGGATGATTTCCGCGCTGCCGCCGCGGTGATGGGTGAACGACCGGTTCATCCGGATGTCAGGCTGATAATGATTCCCACCACCCCCAAATTGATGCGGGCGCTGCTCGAGGAGCGGCTGATCGACCGCTTCGTCGCGGCGGGAGCCATCATTTCGCCGCCGACGTGCGGGCCATGCATCGGCGGTCACATGGGTGTATTGGCGGCTGGTGAAGTCGGGCTTTATACGACGAACCGCAACTTCAAGGGTCGCAACGGACATCCCGACTGCAGGGTATTCCTTTCGGGTCCGGAGGTTGCGGCGGCAACAGCGGTTACCGGTCGGATCACCGATCCGCGTGAGTTGATCTGAACCGCATTGTCCTGCAGGGAAAGACGGTTGTTAAAACTGGTTTAACGAATGAATGATATCAGCGATAGTAATCTGAGGGATGAGCCGCAGCGGCTTCAGGAAAGCCTTGGCTTTCTCGTTAACTCCCTGGCTCGACTGATGCGTGTGGCGCTTGAGAACAAGATCCAGAATGAAAAATTCTCACCGACCGCCTGGACCGTCCTGATGGCGCTGGGCGAAAATGACGGATTGAATCAGACCGACCTGTCAAGGCGCACATACAACGATGGAGCGACCATCACCCGGACACTTGACCAGCTTGCGGAAATTAACTACATCGAGAGACACCGGGATGACAACGACCGGCGCGTTCAGATCGTTGTGCTTACCGAGTCCGGGCGCAAGGCATACATGAAGGCGGCTCAATACGGCAGGGAGATCAATGATGAGGCGACCTCGTCTCTTTCACCGACGGAGAGGAGCCGGTTCGAGGAGAGCATCCGCAAGGTGATAGACCGGGCGCAGTATTTTCTCAACAATGAGGGTATAAATGGCAGGTGATACATTAAGAGGACGTGTCTTCAAATACGGTGATTCGGTGGATACCGATGTCATTATACCAGCACGCTACTGTACGGGTTACCATCCGGAAGAGTTGGCGCCGCACTGCCTCGAAGACCTGGACGCCACCTTTGCCGAAAGGGTTCATCCGGGTGATATAATCGTGGCGGGTAACAACTTCGGCTGCGGCTCTTCCCGTGAGAATGCGCCGATCGCCATCAAGGGTGCAGGTATATCGTGCGTGATCGCCAAATCGTTCGCCCGTATTTTCTTCCGTAATTCGATCAACATCGGGCTGCCGATCCTGATCGCACCGGAAGCGGTCGAGGGCATCGAAGATGGAGATGAGATTGAGGTCGACCCCTCACGGGGGATTATCAGCAATCTCAGCCGGAGCGGGAGCTGGCGGGCGGCGTTGCTGCCGCCGGAAGTGCAGGAGATCATCGAGGTCGGCGGGCTGGTTGAATATGTCCGGACACGTTTGTCCAGGTGAATTTCACGGTATAGACCATGAATATCAGGAAACCTCGCAGGCTGGAGCGATCGGTCATCTATGTGAGCGACTGGGTTGATCTTTATGCGGACAGGGTTGAATTTCCCGATGGAAGGATCATCGACAGGCATCACATATTGGAATTTCATCACGATTTTGTCGGTGCGGTCGTCGAGAATGATGAGGGGAAGATCCTGTTTGTCCAGGCGTACCGATACCCCTTGGACAGCCTGGAGTGGGAGATACCGACAGGTAGAGTAGAAGACGGCGAGACGCTGATCAAAGGAGCACAACGGGAAGTACTCGAAGAATCGGGATATGAGACGACGGATCACAAGCTGATATATACATTTAATCCGATCAACGGAATATCAGCCAAGAGGTTTCATGTGGTTACGTGCCGTCCGGGATTGAAGCTCGGTGAATTCGACAGGAACGAGATCAGAGCTGTGAGGTGGACTGAAAAGGAGGAGATCGGGAGATTGATCAGGAACCGGGTCTTGAAGGATGGGTTCACACTTACGGCGCTGTTGCTCTACCTGAATGGAATGGAATGAATCACACTCGGACGAACTAATGACATGGAGTGAGAAATAATGACCTGGAGTGTCGTACCCGCGGAAGCAGGTATATGGAAATAGTTGTAAACAGTGGATTCC
>JALGVR010000156.1 GCA_025774605.1 bacterium
AGGCTTGCGACCGGTGCGATACGCCTAATGAGGGTCGGCTTGTCTGGGAATTCGTGGCGCAGATCAACGATCCGCCCGAGATCGCACTGCCGGATACGAGCTTGAACGAGGATGAGGGACTGACCCTTGATCTTCACAATTTTATAACTGATGAGGATGACGATTTCGATGAGCTCGATATATCGGCATTATTTAATGAGGGCGCTGAGGACGCCTCCGTTGAGATCGACGGCGAGGAGGGTCTTATGTACCTGCTGCCCGACGAGGATTGGTACGGCGGTCTGCAGATTGTTCTGACGGCGACCGATTCGGGTGGTCTCTCCGGAAGCGACACCGTCTCGATCCAGGTTTTACCGGCAAACGACGCGCCGCTCTTCCAATCCGTTCCCAGCGATACGACAGCCATCGCCGGGGATGAGTTCGAGCTGCAGATTACAGCGACCGATCCCGATCCGGACGACACACTGGCCTTTACCGACAACACGGATCTGTTCGACATCAGCGGGGATGGTTTGATCCGGTTCACGCCGGATGAGGAGATGCTCGGTCAACACGTGGTCGAGCTGTATGTCTTCGATGATTCCAGCGCGAGTGACACCGTCGAATTCAACCTGTTCATAGAAGCGGCGAATCAACCGGTGGAGGTGGTGAATCCGATTGCGAACGTTTCTCTTGATGAGGATTTCGAGCCGTTTGAATTCGTCGATCTGGACACTGTCTTCAACGATCCCGATGAGGACATGCTCAACTTCCTCATCGAGTACGACGAGGAAGGAGTCCTGCTTGATGTGGACGCAGAGACCAATGTGGCTGTGTTATCAACCGTTTTGCCCGATTTTTACGGTGAGGTTCTGATAACGGTCACGGCGGACGACCTGGAAGGTTCACAGGCTTCGGACAGTTTCCTGGTGGATATACAGCCGGTCAACGATCCACCCCGCCAGATCGGTCTGCTCCCGGATCATGTGATGTCCGAGGAGGACGGGGGGCGGCTGGTTATCGCTGACCTGGATACGGTTTTCACGGATGTCGAGGATGATGAAATAACCTTCGAATGGCAGGACGGCGATCACCTGGGTGTCGACATCGATGACGACATGGTTCTGAGCATCACCAGTGACGGCGATTGGTACGGCGAGGAATCGTTCCTGCTGACGGTTGATGACGGTGTCGCCCAACAGGCTCCCGGTCGCTTGTCCGCAAATGGTCCGGATCTCGGTTCTGTCAACGGTGGACGGGGATTCGTTCCGCGACGCGATGAAGCGACGGTCATTGAAATATCTGTAGAGGTCGAAGGTGTGAACGATGCACCGCGGCTGATGGTTGACGATCCATATGATATCGACATGGAGGAAGACCAGGAGCCGCTGGTCGTTGAGCCTCCACTTGCGGAGATATTCTTTGATCCGGACGTTGATGACGTGACAACGATCACCTGGGAGGAGCTTGAAGGTCCCATAGAGTTGTCGTTTGACGAATCGGAGGAACACCTGATCGCCACGATCGTCCAGGAGAACTGGTTCGGCATCTTCGAGTGCGGGGTTACAGCAACGGACAGCGCGGGCGAGGAGGTGTCGGTGACGTTCAGGTTCGATGTGGCGGGAGTCAACGATCCGCCGGAGGTCGCGGCGGCGATCAACAACGTGAGATTCGACGAGGACGCCGACCCGCGCCGCGTTGACATTGCCGATCTGGACGAGGTCTTTGAGGACGTGGACGACGAACAGTTGGAATACAGTTACGAAAATGCCCCCGACCAGCTTAATATGGGCATCGACGAGGAGAACGTATTGTTCGTGGTCCCGGATGACGACTACAATCTGGAAGGCGGAGCCGTAATCACCGTTATCGCCGATGATGATAATGATGGACAGTTTGCCGCACGGCTTGCGGTTGGGCTGGCCTCTTCGGCGTCGTTTGATCGTGACGCCGGCTCGGCGAGACAATTGCGTTCGATGAAGGAAACCGCCGGCAGCAGCAGGGGCAAAATTATTGAGCCCGCCACCGCGCGGTTAATTCAGGGCAACCGTATTGCCGGCTCACCAGGACGTGATGACGCCGTGGAAACCGATTTCACGTTGACGATCGATCCGGTCAACGACCCGCCCTTCTGGCTGGAAACGCAGGATCAGGCGGGTGATGAGAGCGATTTGATCGAATTTACGGTGACGGCGGACGACATCGATCTGCAGTTCGAAGGGGACGATCTGACGCTGACGATGACCGATGACGATGGATTGTCCGGCCGGGGCGCTGAATTCATTGATAACGGTGATGGAACGGGCGCTTTCAGATGGCAGACCGGTTACGAAGACGCGGGGGACTATAATCCGCTGTTTCAGGTCGAGGATTCCGGTGAGGAGACCGCTCAGATCAGCGTTCGGATTTCGATAGATGACGTCAATCGTACGCCGGTCTGGAACGATGTGCCGGAGGAGGTCAACAGCGGTGAGGGTGAGTTGCTGCGGTTCACGGTTACGGGGAGCGATCCGGACGGCGACGATCTTGAGATAACATACTCATCGGAAGATCTTCCCGAGGCGGTCGAATTCACGGACAACGGCGACGGTTCGGGCACGTTCAGTTGGCAGCCCGGATACGAGGAAGCCGGGAATTACAGCGCTGTTTTCACGATTTCCGATGACGAATTCAGTGTCGAGGCGGATGTCGACATCACCATAAACAACGTCAACCGCCCGCCGGTATGGGACGAACCCGATCCCAACGAAGTGATCCGCGGTGATGAGGAAGATGAAATACTGTTCGATGTCAGGACGCACGATCCGGACGGCGATGAGATTACCATTGAGCTGTCGGACCGCGACGGGCTTCCCGAGGAGGCCGAATTCACCGACAACGGAGACGGATCGGGCGAGTTCGTCTGGCAGACGGATTTTGACTCCGAGGGCGAATATACTCCACACTTCACGGTCTCCGACGGTGACTTGAGCATCGACGTTCAGATTACGATTGGCATCGGCAACGTCAACCTTTCACCGATTTGGGACGCACCCGATCCCGACGAAGCTGTCACCGGCCGCGAAGATGATGAGGTTGCCTTCGCTGTGCAGGCTTACGACCCCAACGGCGACGATCTGTCCATCGAATTGACCGACCGCGGCGGGCTGCCCGAAGCAGCGGAGTTCAGTGACAACGGCGACGGCACGGGCGATTTCTCGTGGCGGACGACCTTTGAGGATGCCGGTGAATATCATCCGGTCTTCACCGTATCAGACGGTGAACTGGGGATAGAGACCGAACTGACGATCATTATCGACGATGTAAACCGCGCACCGGAAGTAGTGAACCATATTGACGACGTTGAAACCGACGAGGATTCCGGCGAGTTTGAAGTTGCTGACCTGGACGAGGTTTTCGTTGATCCTGACGGCGACGAACTGAGCTTCGAAATCGTTGATTCAATCGACGAACTGAACCTTGCCATCGACGATGAGACCAACGTCTTGACCTTCGAACCGGCTGAGAACTTCTTCGGACAGGATATGGAGGTTTCGGTTGCCGCCGACGATGGCATAGAGGAGCGGTTGCTCGTCGTTTCGGTGCGCCCCGGTAGAGACAACGACAGTCGGGCGGATATTCGCGGGCTCAGAAGGACGGACGAAATGCCCGCCGGTCACCCGCCGCGCCGCGATTTGAGCACAATAGAGGAGTTCATTGTCAGTGTACTGCCGGTCAATGACCCGCCGGTGATATTGGATGGGAACGGCGAGCCGCTTGCTGAGGCGGTCGAGATCGAGGTCGATGAAGGCGAGCAGATGCAGCTTGCGCTCGAGGCGCGGGATATCGAAGACGACGGCGGCGACCTGAACTGGTCGGTTGTCGACGATGGTTCATTGCCCGATGGCTGGGAGTTCAGCGACAACGGCGACGGCAGCGCTCTGTTCACCTGGACACCGGGATTTGAAGATGATGGTAATTACGATCCTCGTTTACGGGTTACCGACAGCGAAGACGGAACAGACGACGTCACGTTGAATATATCCGTCGGCAACCTGAACCGCCAGCCGGAATGGATTGAAGTTCCGGAAGCTATCGAAGTGGATGAGGGGGGCCAAGAGATCGAATTCGTCGTCAGGGGTTCCGACCCGGACGGCGACGATCTTGAGATAACATACTCATCGGAAGACCTTCCCGAGGCGGTCGAATTCACGGACAACGGCGACGGTACGGGCTCGTTCAGCTGGGAGCCGACGTTCGACGACGCGGGAGAATACAGCGCCACCTTTGTATTGTCCGACGGCGATCTGGAGGCTGAGGCAGATGTTTC